>DATLSB010000152.1:0-18132 GCA_035534415.1 Candidatus Dormiibacterota bacterium
AAAGCAGATCCCTCGTCGTCCCGGTAGCGCGCTGCGCGCACCGGGACTCGCTCGGGATGACAAATCGGAGTTGGCTGCGGCGAGTTGAGCCGGGGATTTGCCAGCGACGGCGGGCGGCAGGGCGAAGCGGATTTCGCATCACACTTCCCGATGAAGCTTGACGAGCACTTGCGGCTGGCGGGCGGCGCGCTGAAGAATTGGCTGATCGCGCAGTGCGAAGATTCGCTGGCGGTGGGCGCGCTGTGGTACATCGGGCTGCACGCGCTGGGAGTGCCGCTGGCGCCGCTTTGGGCGGGATTGGCGGCGGTGCTACAGTTCGTCCCGCATTTGGGACCCGCGCTGGGGATGGTGGGGCCGACGGTGACGGCGGCGATTCATTGGGGCGACTGGCGGCATCCGCTGTACGTGCTGGGAATTTACGCGGGCATCGTGGTGATCGACACGTTTGCGCTGCAGCCGTACATCATGAAGCGCGTGGCGCGCGTGCCGATCTGGGCGTCGATACTGACGCCGATCGTGCTGCTATTCTTGCTGCCATTTTGGGGAGTTTTTCTGGCGCCGCCGCTGCTGGCGGTGGTTTACGCGTACAAGCGGCATGTGGAACAGGCGAGGCGGAGCGCGGCTTGAGGTGCTTCCATCCCAGAACGCGCTAGCGTTTTGGGGATACCGGGAAAATGTAAAGGAAGCAGCACCCGAAAATGCGAGAGAAAAAGCAGATCAAGGCAGCAGCTCTTCTTTTTCTCGCTTGCTCTGTGGCCCCCGCGATTTGGGCGAATCGAGTTGCGGCTGTTCCGAGCGCGGCATCGCACGCGCCTGGTGGCGAGCTGAAAATCGTCGCGGCGGACGTGCAACTTTTACTGATTGCTCCGAACGGGCGCGAAACGGGCTACGATCCGAAAATCGGGAAAGAGAAAAAGACAATTCCCGAATCGTCCTACTACAAAGACGCGCTGCTTGCCTTCGACAGCGGCCGAGCCGACACCAGCACGACGCAGACGATCGACGTGCAACACCCGGCGGCGGGGAAATACCGGCTGGTGGTGTCTAGCGGCGGCTTGGCCGAAGGCGAGTCGTACGAAGTGCGCGTGACGCTTTATCGGGCGGATGGCAGCGAGGCCAGCAACGCGCGCATTGCCGGAACGGTGAAACACGATAAAGCGGCGATGTATGAGTTGCGCTTGAGCGCGGAGCCGGCGACGGTGGCCATTGTTCATCGAGTGCCGGGAAACTAAAGGCTTTTGGAGGGATTCATCAGCGATTTTTGCCCCTACCCCAGTGCGCAGGAGTTCACTGGGGGCCCCGGGCCGGATCGCTTCAGAATGACCGCGGCTCCTAATGTATCAAAGCCGCGATCATGGCTCGCGCGGTGGCTCTGAATCCGCGCTGCAAACGATGATCTTGCCAGCGCATCCTTCGCAGTCACCCCAGTGCGGAGGACCGCCCTGGGGACCCCGACAGGCGCGAAGGATGGGGGCCCCGAAAAACAGAAAAGTCAAAAACGCCGAGCTGGAGTTCGGCGCTCCTGAACCCAAAACACTGGCGCTACAAAATTCGCTAGCGGTCGCGACGCCCTAGCGAGTGGCTACGGAGGAGCCGGAGAGGCGTTCGCCGAGGGCTTTGTGTTCTTCGCGAAGCGCGGCTGGCAGGCGGCTGCCGAACTTCTCGAAAAACTTGCCTACGGCTTGATCTTCTTCCGCCCAATCGTTTACGTCGACGCGCAGAAGTTCCTCGATGGTGCCGCGCGAAATGGAAAGGCCGTCGAGCGTGAGCGAATTCGGC
Source organism: Candidatus Dormiibacterota bacterium (assembly GCA_035534415.1). Classification (GTDB taxonomy): domain Bacteria; phylum Acidobacteriota; class Terriglobia; order Acidiferrales; family UBA7541; genus Palsa-295. Next base: position 1,780 of record DATLSB010000152.1, read on the forward strand.
GCGGGCACGGAACCGATAGGAGTTTCGGTGGCGTCCGCGCGGCCCTCGATTCGGTCGAGCATCCACTTCAGCACGCGCACGTTTTCGCCATAGCCGGGCCAGAGGAATTTTCCGTCCGCGCCGCGACGGAACCAGTTCACGTGGAAAATTTTCGGCGCGTTCTTGAGCTTGGGGCCCATTTCGAGCCAGTGCTCGAAATAATCAGCCATGTTGTAGCCGCAGAAGGGAAGCATGGCCATGGGATCGCGACGCGTGACGCCCACGACGCCGGTTGCCGCAGCCGTGGTTTCAGAGGCCATGGTGGCGCCGACGAACACGCCGTGCTGCCAATCGTACGATTCATAAACGAGAGGCGCGACGTGCGCGCGGCGTCCGCCGAAAATAAACGCGGAAATCGGCACGCCGGCGGGATCTTCCCAGCGCGGAGAAATCGAAGGCGATTGCGATGCGCGCACGGTATAACGCGAATTGGGATGCGCGGACGGGGCTTTGCCGGGAGTATAGGAATTGCCGTGCCAGTCGACCAGGCCTGCAGGTGGATGCGGGTCCATGCCTTCCCACCAGGGCTCGCGCGATTCGGTAAGAGCGACGTTGGTGAAAATGGTGTCGTGGTGCAGCGCGGACATCACATTGGGATTGGTTTTCGCGTTGGTGCCGGGAGCGACGCCGAAAAATCCGGCTTCCGGATTGATGGCGCGCAGCGTGCCGTCGTCGGCGATGTGCATCCAGGCGATGTCGTCGCCAATGGTCCAGACGCGATAGCCTTGCGATTCGAGCGCGGAAACCATCATCGCCAGATTCGTTTTTCCGCAGGCGCTTGGGAAGGCAGCAGCCATGTAGGTAACTTTTCCGCTAGGATCTTCCAGGCCGAGAATCAGCATGTGTTCGGCCATCCAGCTAGTTTCGCGCGCCATCCAGCTGGCGATTCGCAGCGCGAAACATTTTTTGCCAAGCAGGGCGTTGCCGCCGTAGCCCGAGCCGATGCTCCAGATCAATTTTTCTTCAGGAAAATGGAGGATAAAGCGGCGCTCAGGATTCAAGTCGGCGACGGAATGAAGTCCGGGAACAAAATCGGAGGAGCTGCCGAGGCGGTCGAGCGCAACCTGTCCCATGCGCGACATAATTCGCATGTTCGCGACCACGTAGGCGCTGTCGGTAATCTCCACGCCAATTTTGCTGTAAGGCGAACCGGCCGGTCCCATGATGTAGGGCACCACATACATGGTGCGGCCCTTCATGCATCCGTCAAAAAGCGGACGAACTTTATCCTTGGCATCGGCGGGCGCCATCCAGTTGTTGGTGGGGCCGGCGTCTTCTTTTTTACGAGTGCAGATAAAAGTGAGGCCTTCGGTGCGGGCGACGTCGTTCGGGTTGCTGCGATGAAGGTAAGATTTCGGATAGTTTTGCTGATCTAGCTCGATGAACGTTCCGTCGCGCAGCATGTCATCGGTTAGGTGATCGATTTCCGCTTGGGAGCCATCGCACCAAGTGATTTTTGACGGTTTCGTGAGACGTGCCGATTCTTCTACCCAACTTTCGAGCGGCGTAGACACCGGACCTCCATGGAATTTCCGCGCTTGCGGCACCCTACTAATGCTAGGGACTGCTACTACGAGCGCATTCGCCGTTTGCGCCAAATACAAGCCATACTAATTGAAAATCTTAGGCTACAGGTTACCGAAATGCAAGGCGCGATCGACATGTTTCTCAGATGTGCCGCGAAACTGTTAGTCTTCGAGCTGTGAAAACCAGGCTCATTCTTGCTGTGCTTCTTGCTGCGCCGCTCGCGGTGGTGTCACTGGCGATCGTTAACATCGCCGGTCTGCCTGTTGCGTTGCGGTACATCGTCTCGCCTGGATTTATTTTTGGAATGAATGCGGCGCCGAGTGGCAGTTGGATTGGCGATATTTCAGACGCGCTGCGGATGGCAATCGCCGGGAATGAAGTCTATTATGCGATTTTGATTTTTCTGCTGCTCAGCTGGACGGGCCGCGGACGCCGGCGCGCGGAATCGACGCGGCAGGAACGCGATGCCGTCGAACGGCGCCGGGCGTCGTGACGTCGGCACGATGCTATACTGCGCGCATGTTCGCGCGAAAATTGCGGGTGGAAATGAGCGTCGGCGCGGAGCAAAAGCCGGTGCCGCTCGATTGGCTGGATAGTTTTTGCATGCGCAATTTCACCGGCTCCGCGGAATTTGATGACACGCTGCCGACTGGCGAAGGACAAATAGAAGCGGGGCTGCGCGTCGAACCCGCGCGGCTGGCGGCAGCCATGAGCGAGTGGTTCACGAAGCGCGGGAAGGGAAACGGGCAGCCGGTCGCGGTCGAAATTTTCGAAACGAATGTGAAAATACCGGCTAACGAATTGCGCGGAGCGTCCGGGGCATATCCCCATTGAAGAGAAACTGCTAAATCTTTACCTCACGGGCTGAAGCCCGCGCAAACCGATGCTGGGGCAGCATTGGGGCGGTACCCCCCCAATGCGCAGCAGCGCCTTTTGGGGCTGCCGCAGCGAAAGCTGCGAAGTACAAAACTTCATGAACTTATTTGCCGATGAGGACGCGGGCGGATTGGCGCACGCGTTCGTGTTGATTGGCGCGTAGCGCCGCTTTGATTTTCGGCAGCAGCGCTTCGGTGGCGGCCCGCCCGGAGGCGACCAGCTGCGGAGTTTTTGCGAAATCGTGCCACACCACGTTGTTCACGTCTGGCTCGATCAAAATATCGGTCGCCGCGCGCCAGGGCTGTACCAGGTGCGTTTGAATAATTGAAAATGACCGGCTGATTACTTCCACCGTGTTCCGCGGGCGTTCTTCCATCAGACCGGGATCGAGATAAACGGAAATCACCAGTTCGGCGCCGAGTTCGCGCACGGCCTCGGCGGGCGCGGCTTCCGTCAAGAAACCATCCGCCAGAAAATGCCCGCGGTATTCGACAGGCATAAACAGCGCCGGGTACGCGCACGAGGCACGCAACGCCGGTCCGATTTCGCCGTCGGTGAAATGGACGCTTTTCCCGGTGACCAGATCCGTGGCGACGATGCTGAGCGGAATGTTCAATTGGTGGAAAAATTCCGCCGCCGTGAACCGGTGCAAATACGCTTCCAGGCGGCTATTGCTAGCCATTCCGTAGCGCGAAAGCGTCCACCGGCCAAAATCGTGGAACGTGGTGGTGACTCCCTGGGCCTCCATGAAGTCGAGCGAGGTGCCGCTGGCATAAGCAGCGGCGACCAGCGCGCCCACGCTGGTGCCGGCGATGAAATCGATGGGAATATCGTTTTCTTCAAAAACGCGCAGAACGCCGAGATGGGCAATGCCGCGGGCGAAACCGCCGCCCAGGGCCAGTCCGACTTTTGGGCGGGCGGGAATTTCCGGATACGCGAAGGAGCGCAGGCCGCGTACGGCGCGCGTGAACCACTTCGTGGCGGCTGCCATGGTTTTTGTCTCCAACTGAGGCTACTGTAACAAACTTCGCGCGTGCAGGTGCGTTTCCGGTTGACCGTTGCTGACCATTCTGCAACTATCAGCCTCCGAGGAGCTCCTGATGAGACGCCCAATCGAACGAGCTGCAGTGCTCGGCGCCGGCACGATGGGGTCGAGAATCGCAGCACACCTCGCCAATGCCGGAATCCCGTGTTTTTTGCTGGATATCGTCCCGCCTGAACTTACGCCCGATGAAAAATGCAAAGGTCTGACGCTAGAGAATCCGGCGGTGCGCAACCGGATCGTCTTGAGCGGCCTGGAAGCGGCAAAGAAATCGCGTCCGGCGGCGTTGTTCACTCCGGAAGCCGCGCGGCTGATCACGCCTGGAAACTTCGACGACAATCTCGATTGGTGCGCACAGGCGGATTGGATCATCGAGGCGGTTGCCGAAAATCTGGAGATCAAGCGAAAGCTTTTCGAGCGCGTGGAGAAGGTGCGCAAACCCGGAACGCTGGTGACGTCGAATACCTCCGGGTTGCCGATCCGAAAAATTGCCGAGGGACGGTCCGAGGATTTTCAAAAGCACTGGGCTGGCACCCACTTTTTCAATCCTCCGCGCTACATGAAATTGACCGAATTGATTCCCGGTCCGCAAACTTTGCCGGAAGTGATGGAAACGCTTGCGGAAATCTGCGACGAGCGTTTGGGCAAGGGCGTAGTGGTGGCGAAAGACACGCCGAATTTCATCGCCAACCGCATCGGCACGTTCTCGATGCTGAACGCGATTCGGCAGATGCAGGCGCTGGACATGACCATCGAGGAAGTGGATGCGTGCACTGGACCCGCGATCGGCTGGCCACGTTCGGCTACTTTTCGCACCGCGGATATCGTTGGCCTGGACGTGCTGGTGCATGTGGTCCGCAATATCTACGACAGCATTCCGGACGACGAATCGCGCGAGATGTACCGCGTGCCGCCGCTAATCGAAGAGATGATGCAGCGCAAGCTGCTTGGCGAGAAAACCGGCGGGGGATTCTACAAGCGCATGAAAGGCGCCGACGGCGAGTCGGAAATTCTCACCCTCGATTGGCACACGATGGAGTACCGCCCGCAGAAGAAGGCGAAGTTTCCGTCCATCGAAGCGGGCAAATCGATCGAAGACACGCGCGAGCGGGTGCGCGCGCTGGTCGAGCCGGGGCTCGCCGGTAAGGGCGACAAGGCGAACAAATTTCTATGGGCAGGTTTAGGCGATACGTTTCTCTACGCCGCGCGGCGTATTCCGGAAATCGCCAACAGCATTTTGGACGTGGATCGCGCCATGTGCTGGGGATTCGGATGGGACCTAGGCCCGTTCGAAATGTGGGACGCCGTCGGCGTGGAGCGGGTCGCGCTGGCTCTGCAGAGCGAAGGCAAGCAGATGCCTCCGCTGGTTTCCAAAGTGCTGGGGTCGCCGCGGAAAAGTTTCTACGAGACGGAAAAGGGAGTAACGCGATACTTCGATTTCGGAGCGGCGGCGCTGATGACCGCACCGGAACCAGCAGGGTTCATCGTGCTGAAATCGCTCAAAGATCGCGGCAAAGTAGTGCAGCAGAATTCCGGCGCGAGCCTGATTGATTTGGGCGATGGCGTACTTTGCTGCGAATTCCACACCAAGATGAACGCGATCGGCGGCGACATCGTGGCCATGATTCACGCGGGCGTGGCGCGGCTGGAAACGGAGTTCGAGGCCATGGTAATCGCCAACCAAAGCCAGAATTTTTCCGCCGGCGCCAATCTGATGCTGCTGCTGATGACCGCGCAAGAGGGTGAATGGGACGACATTCACCTGGCCGTTAAACAGTTCCAGCGCGCGACCATGGCGATCAAGTACGCGCCGCGTCCGGTGGTGGCTGCGCCGCACGGGCTAGCGCTGGGAGGCGGCTGCGAAATTCCGCTGCATAGCGCGAGGATTCACGCGGCGGCGGAGACGTACATGGGATTGGTGGAAGCGGGCGTGGGGCTGATTCCCGCAGGCGGCGGCTCGAAAGAGATGCTGATTCGCGCCAACGAGCAGTCAGCATCGGGCGGAAATCTCGATCTGTTTCATGTGCTGCGGCACGTTTTCGAAAACGTCGCGATGGCGAAGGTGTCGACCAGCGGCGAAGAAGCGCGCTCCCTCGGCTTCCTGCGCGATTCCGATCTGATCGCCATGAATCGCGACCGGCAGATCGCGGACGCGAAAGAAACGGCGCTCGCGATGGTGCGGGCGGGCTATCACCCCCCGGCTCCGGCGGAGATTCGCGTGCTGGGCGAGGAATTTTACGCCGCAGCAAAACTAGGCATCCACATGCTGGTGCGCGGCGAATACGCCACGGAGTACGACGGCGTGGTGGCGCGCAAGCTGGCCTACGTGCTTTCCGGCGGCGGGCTGACGGCGGCGCAGACCGTTCCCGAGCAATACATTCTCGATCTGGAGCGCGAAGCATTTGTCAGCTTGTGCGGCGAACGGAAGACCCAGGAGCGCATCGCGCACACGCTGAAAACGGGCAAGCCTCTGCGCAATTAGGATTAGTTTCGGTTCAATTGCTGTGGAGCTCGGCACCTCTTCGCCTCCCGTCATCCATGCAAGCAACTTTTTTCGACTCAGCGTGTTCTTAGCGACGAGAGCCGCGCGCCAGTGCAGCTTTTCTATACCTATAATAAGATCGAACAACGCGACGGCAAATGGGTTGGGGTTTTCGCAGCAAAACCTTTGTGGAACTCTTGTGCACAGCTGACGGAACTGATCTGATGACGCGTCTGCGGGTCTAAAAACTTAAGAACGCGCAAGCGATTGCGCGAGGCGTGGGAAAAACTGGGGAGCGTACGTGATGCGGACTGGAAGCAAGGGTGTCTCATTCGCGGTAATTGCGATTGTGGCGGGACTCGCGATTGCTGGCTGCGGCGGTGGAAGTAGCGGCGGCGGGAATTCCACGCCTCCTGCCAACGGCGTGGTTGCGGTTTATCCGGGCAGCGCCAGCGTTCCGGCCGACGCGAGTGCACAGGTGCAATTCAGCGCGTTTTTGGCGAGCCAGCCAACGGCCAATTTCAGTTGGAGCATCAGCAGCGGCTCCGGCAACGGCACGATTAACGCGTCTACGGGTCTGTACACGCCTCCGAGTTCGATTCCAAGTCCCCCAACTGTGACGGTGACCGCGACTGACACCGCGGCCACCAGCGAGATCGGCACCGCGACGATCACGATCACCGCTGCTCAAGGCGTGACTGTGAGTCCCGCAGCATTGTCGATTCCCGCAGGTGACACGCAGGATTTTACGGCTACGGTGAGCGGTGCTCCGGTCACTCCTACGTGGCAAGTCGATGGTGTGGCTGGCGGCAACGCCACGGTCGGCACGATCTCTGCAAATGGCCTTTATGCCGCTCCGCTGACGCCTCCTTCGGGCGGATCTGTCACGGTTACCGCCGTTAGCGGCGGCAATACGGGGACGGCGACGCCGACCGTTGTCTTCTCGAACGCTTCGCTGAGCGGCTCGTACGCGTTCTCATATTCCGGAGGAGATTCTTCCGGCTATCCGATTGCCGTAGCGGGAAGCTTCATCACGAATCCAGCCACTGGCGCAATCAGCGGCATTGAGGATTACAACAGCAATGGGTCCACCACGGTCGCCTTGGGGCTGCCCGTGAGCGGCACCTATCAGGTCTATCCGGACGGCAGCGGCGGCGCTTTACTTCAGAACGCCGCAACGATCAACGGCACGGAAGGTTTGCAATTCACGCTCGGAGCTGGAATTTCCGGGGGGCCGTCGCACCACGCGCTGCTGATTCGCTTTGACAGTTCGGCGACCGGCAGCGGCGCGATCGATCAGCAGAATACGGCTGAGTTGAACAGCCTTCCGTCCGTTTCGGGGAACTACGTGTTCGGGCTTTCGGGCTCGGACGCGACCGGCAACCCGATTCAGTTCGCGGGAATTTTTAATACCGATGGCGCCGGCAACATTCCCGTGAATTACGCGGAGCAAGACATCAACGACGCCGGCAATACCACGTTCAACGCTCCCGACCAATCGCTGCACGGCACCTACTCGCTCGACACGGGCAATCCCGGCAGTGGACGGGGCTATCTGACCCTGACGTCAACGAACACGGTGTATCCATCGTGCAACTGCCAGTTTGCGTTTTATATGGTCGATAGCACGCACCTGAAGTTGGTGCAGATCGGAACGAACAACTCCGAACTGCTTTCCGGCGATATGTACGCGGCGCCGAATACAGCACGAGGTTCGTACGCGGTTGGAAATCTCAATGGGAGCTACGCCTTCACGCTGGGAGGTGCATCTACGAACGGCGCGTTCGCGCAGGGCGGAGTGTTTACCTCGAACGGGGCGGGAGGCATTACCGGCGGGGTAGTGGACACCAATGATAGCGGAACCACCCACTTAAATCAGAGCGCTACCAGCTCGACGTACGCCGTTGATGCGAACCTTGGCCGCATCGCGCTGCCGCTTACCTACGGAGCGTCCACGACCAATTTCGCGGCATACGTCGGCTCCAATGGCTTGATCGAGATGATTTCGCTGCAAAACAATTTCCTTGATTCAGGCAACGGCTATCTGCAGACGAGCACAACTTCGCCGCAAGGCGCATTCGCGCTCAACCTCACCGGAGTTGTGAACGGTGGAAGCGGGGGCGAAGAAGACGTCGCGGGACAAATGACTGTTCCGAACAGCGGCTCGCCGACCGGGACCTTGTTCATCAACAATTTGTCAGCCTTGGCGAACGGAACTCCGCTCGGTTCTGCCAGTAGCGTTGGGGCGGTGGGCTCGACCGGCCGGGGAACGGCGTCGATCGCTTCGCACCTGGCAACTTATCCGGTGGTCTACTACACGATCGACGGCAACACCGTGCTCCTGCTCGAATCCGACGGATCGCGCACGATGACCGGTGTGCTTTCGCGCCAATACTAGCCGAAGCGTCGCGTCGTTGCCGCTGATTTGCACAGAATGTTCCACCTGAGTACGAAGGTACTATTGCCGCCGGTACTTCCCCCCTCAAAAATCGAATAGTACAAATCGACTAACCTCGATGGGGGGAGCGGCTTCACGCCGTTTGCACAATGACGCCAACAAAGGACGCGCTCGAAACCGGAAGATCCTCGGAATCCCAGCTTTCGCAAGCCAAAAACCGGACCAAGCCGGATTCTCCACATCTGCGCGCAGACGCAGTGTCGCTGGAAGTCCCCATAAAAGTGCACGGATCGCTGGTGCCAAATCTCGCGCCGGGCGCGCCATCGCAAGCGCAGCCTTTCGAAGAGCAGACCACCACCATGATCGTGTTCCCGCAGGGCGGTGTTTTGAAGATGACCGCCAGCGTGACCGCGGGGCAAATGATGGTGCTTACGAATTTGAAATCGCGGCAGGACGCGATTTGCCGGGTGATAAAAGTTCGCGCGTACGGCAAAACCCAAAGTTACGTGGAAGTCGAGTTCACCAATCTGCAGCCGGCATATTGGGGCGTTTACTTCCCAACCGACGGGCCGGAAGTGGCGCGCATGGCGCCTCCGGAGCAGACCGCAATTTCAGAGCCCGCCGCCATGGTGACGCCCGAGCCTCCCGCTGAGATTCGCGCGTCTGATTCCGTTGCGCCCGCGCCGCCGCCGGTGAGCTCGTTGCCGGCCAGCCAACCCAATCCGGTAGTTCAAGCGGAAGCGCCCGCGCCGCCCCGCGCCATCGCGCCCTCGGCCATCAAGCCGAAGATGCCGGAATCGGCGTTCGCCGCGATCGGCACGAAGGAAGACGCACTTCCATCCGCGTCCGTCGCCAAGGTGCCGCGCGCGAGCTCGTTTGTGAATACCACGACCACCGGGAGGACCTCACCGGGAATGGATAGTGACATCAGCGATGCCATCGATGCGCTGGTCGCGCCATCGCTTCCCGCCGCGCGCACGTTGCCCAAAGTTGAGATGGCTGAACTCGAAAACTCTGTGCCACCGATAGCAGCGAATGCGCCCGCAGCGCGTCCAGTTACCACGATGGCTCCTAAAACGGCCGCGGAGCATGCCTTGCCGCTGCCGAAGCAGCTCTTTGGGGTGGAGTTGGATTCGGCGCCGCCAGTCGCGGCGAGATCAGCGCAGGGCAGCGGCAGCAAAGCAATCATGTTCATCGGCGTCGCGGCATTGCTAGCTGTGGTTGCCGGTGGTGCGTACGATTTCAACGCATTCCACTTGCGAGCCGCCGCGAGCACGTCGGCTGGGCCAGTTACCGCTTCGGCTTCCGCGTCGAAACCGGCAATCGCGCAAAATTCCATTGCGCCGGTGCCGACTTCAAACGCGAACGTAGCGCCACAGCAGATTCCGGACCAGTCGAGCACAGGAGCGCAGCCAGCTGCGACCGCACCGGTGAATAGCGCGCTAAGCGCGTCCTCACCCGAATCGGATACGGGAGCAACCGCACCGCCCGTTAGGCCTCGCCCGGCCGACGCGTTGCCCGAGCGCCGCCAGAAAACTCCTTCAGCCGTCGTGCGTCACGAAAAAGCCGCGACTCCGTCTGAGGAGAGCGTGGCGATTCCCAGCACATTCGGGGCGTTGAATACGCGTCCGGTGGTAAACGCGCAGACTGCCTCGAACTCCGTCGGCGTGGCGCCTGCTTTGGAGCCGGGCGGGAGTCCGGCGCCCGTCGGCAGCGCGCTTTCCAGCATCGCGCCGCCACCGAGTCTGGCTGCGCCGCCGAAACCCGCTTCAAACGCGCCCGTGCGCGTGGGCGGGAAAGTTCAGCAGCCACGGCTCATCTCCTCCGTTCTTCCGGTATACCCGCAAATCGCCCAGCAGGCGGGCGTCACCGGAACCGTGGTGATCGAAACGACGGTGGACAAAGACGGCCACGTCTCGAATATGAGGGTGGTGTCCGGCCCATCGCTTCTGCGCAATGCGGCCCTCAGCGCGCTGCGTAAATGGAAGTACGAGCCATCGCAGCTTAACGGCGAGCCTGTAGCCGTGCAAATGGTCGTCGCGATCCAGTTCCGGTAATCGCCCGCTGGGTCGAAGTTGGGCGAATGCGCGTGCTCGGGCATCGCCGTGCAGGACTGAAAAGCCCCACGCTCCCACACGAGCATGGGGCGCCCACAAACAATCCTCCACCTTGGCAGATCTCGATGGCACCGTGCGTCGATGCGCGTGTCCGGCCCGTGAAAGCATGGGCCACCCTCGCGCGCTATACTCACTGGTTGCACCGGTCGAGGGATGGTTCACGGTCCATCGTTTTGGAGGGAGCAAAGCATGAGCGATGTAGTTTACGTGTCAAAGTCCACAATCGAACGCCGTCAGGGGCCTCTGCGTATTGCTCATTTGCCCGGCGAACCTCAACCGGTGCTTTTCAGCGTGCATGGCGCGATTGCCAAGCATTACAAAATCGACCCGTCGAAATTGCCTGAGTCGCATGCCACCACCATCGATTACGTGATCGCCGCGACTGCCGGTTGAATGGTGGGCACTTTTGGAGGTGCGCTGGAAGCGCGCCATATCGACGCCAGTAACGGCAAATTGACCGCCGATGTGACTGGCGAAGTCGAAACCGAAGACGGCGTTTTGGTCATTCGCCGTATCAACGTGGCGATGCGCCTGGTCGCATCAGAAGATAGCCGCGAGACCGCCGAGCGCGTACATGGCGTCTACGCCATGCACTGTCCGCTCTACCGGACATTGCATAGCGCGATCCAACTTACATCCTCACTCGAACTCGTCGCTCCTGCCGTAGCCTCGTAACTTAGGGGTGGGGCCAAGGGGCGAATGGGACGGAACCTCTTTCGCCGCGTCGGTTGCTTTTTTTTGCGCGGTGGCATCCAATGGGGCATTCGCGGTGCGGTGTGCGCCGCGTCTCATTCGGGTACTCGGCGCGCGACCTGTTGCGCTGGGGCAGGGGAGTGCAACATGGCAGAAGCGGTGATCGTAAGTTCCGTGCGCACGGCTGTGGGGAAAGCGCCCAAGGGAGCGTTGCGCGTCACGCGTCCCGATGATTTGTGCGCGCTGGTCATCAAGGAATCCATTGCGCGCGCCAAGGGCCTGGACGCGAAAGATATCGACGACGTGGTGATCGGCTGCGCCATGCCCGAAGCGGAGCAGGGCATGAACGTGGCGCGAATCGCGTCACTGCGCGCTGGAGTGCCGGTGACCACTTCAGCGATGACCATCAATCGCTTCTGTTCTTCCGGCTTGCAGGCGATCGCCATCGCAGCGCAGCAAATCATGGCCGGACAGGCGGAGATCATTCTCGCCGGCGGCGTAGATTCGATGAGCATGGTGCCGATGGGCGGCCACAAAGTTTCGCCCAATCCCTGGCTGATGGACCACCACCCGGACACGTACATCAACATGGGCCTGACCGCCGAAAATCTGGCGCGCAAATATTCGATCACGCGCGAACAAGCGGACGCCTTCTCGCTCGAGAGCCACAAAAAAGCGCTCGCCGCGATTGCCGCTGGCAGATTTAAGGACGAAATCGTTCCCGTCGAGGTGGAGTACAACGTTTTGGAAGCCAGCGCGAATGGTGGTGCAAATCCAGCCCGCCCGAAAAAAGTCCAGTTCAGCTTTGACACGGACGAAGGCCCTCGCGCCGACACATCGCTCGAAGCGCTGGCGAAGCTCAAGCCCGCTTTTCACGCCCATGGCACAGTGACGGCCGGGAACAGCTCGCAGATGAGCGATGGCGCTGCCGCGTCAATTTTGATGAGTGCCGAACGCGCCCGCGCGTACGGTCTGAAGCCGATGGCGCGCTTCGTATCGTTTGCGACCGCTGGATGCCCGCCGGAAGAAATGGGCATTGGCCCCGTGTACGCGATTCCCAAGGCGCTAAAGATTGCCGGATTGAAACTCGACCAAATTGACGTGATCGAGCTGAACGAGGCGTTCGCCGCGCAGTCGCTTTCGGTGATTCGCGTGGCGGGACTCGATCCCGCGCGCGTGAATCCGAATGGCGGCGCGATCGCGCTCGGCCATCCGCTTGGCTGTACCGGCGCGAAGCTCACCGCCACAATTCTGCGCGAAATGGAGCGCCGCAACGCGCGCTACGGCATGGTCACCATGTGCATCGGCGGGGGCATGGGCGCAGCTGGAATTTTCGAACGCGTGGCTTAGCCAAGAGGGCGATTATCGAGTTCTTGTGCTTCAACAGGGAGTGCGTCGAGGTAGGGGCGCGCGACAAGCGTGGTTTCGAGGAATTCGAGCAGATACCTCTCCTCACTTCTCCCCATCCACCGCCCGAATTCCGGCAAGAGGATCCCCCACAAAACCAGTGCGGGCGGGACGATCAATCCGACCCAGTTGTCGCCATGCATATCTCCGGCCAGTGTTTGAAGGATCAAAGGCGTACCTATCAGAGTCGCAAAGCCAAGCCAAATCATCATGAACAGCTTGACCGGCCGATGCATATCGAAATGGCCGCGGATCAAAGTGCCACGAGATTGCGCCTCTAAAATGCCGAAGAGGATCGGAGCAAAGCTGTTGTGATAATAGCGGCGCTTCCAGAGTTTGAATTCGTGGCCGTCGGACGTTGAAAGTACGGCTTTGCTGCCCTTGCAGCCGGAAAACGAGAAAATTGTGAGTTCGGCCTGGTCTGTTTGCTCGCGCAGTTGCCGCAAACAAGTATCAGGGCTTAAGTCGGTCCAGAACGTAACAGTTCTCGGTTTTCTCCACCACATTGACCGCAGCATACCATGGGTGTTTCCGCGAATGGTCGAAGTGCGATTAAATGTGTTCCTTTCATGAAAACCCCGTGCCGTACCCTTGCGCAACTCGGTGCGTCGCGAGAGAATCGGGCGTCGATCGCGTCCGTTTCGTCGGAGGAGACATGGCCACAACACCTGTGTCGCAAGACTTGAAGCGCGGCGGATCGTTCCTGGTCGCGTCCACCGCGCCCGAGGAGATTTTCACTCCCGCCGATTTGAATGACGATCAGCGGCTGATTGGCCGCACTGCCGAAGAGTTCATCGCCAAGGAAGTCGTTCCACATATTCCCGAGCTGGAAAAACACAAAGAAGGGCTGATGCGCGACCTGATCAAAAAGGCCGCTGAAATCGGCTTGCTCGGCGTGGGCATTCCGGAAGAATACGGCGGAGCGGCGCTCGATAAAGTTTCCGCTGCAGTGCTTTCCGAAAAGCTGGGCATTTATGCTTCGTACGGAGTGGCCTTCGGCGCGCATACCGGCATCGGAACGATTCCCATCGTCTATTTTGGCACGGAAGCACAGAAGAAAAAATATCTGCCGCGCATGGCTACTGGCGAATTGCTGGCGTGCTACGCGCTGTCCGAACCGCAGGCCGGATCGGACGCGCTAGCTACGCGCACTCGCGCGGTGCTTTCGTCCGATGGCAAGAGCTGGATCCTCAACGGCCAGAAAATGTGGATCACCAGCGGCTCGTATTCGGATGTCTACACCGTGTTCGCGAAAGTGGAAGGTGACAAATTCTCAGCGTTCATTGTTGATCGCGGCACGCCTGGATTTTCCATCGGCGCGGAAGAAAACAAGATGGGCATCCGCGGTAGCTCCACCGTGCCGCTGTTTTTCGAAAATGCCGTGGTGCCGAAAGAAAACCTGCTCTACGAGATCGGCCGGGGCCACATCGTCGCGTTCAACACCTTGAATGCGGGACGATTTTCGCTCGGCGGCAGCTGCTCCGGCTCGGCCAAGCAAGTGATTGCCCTTTCATCGAAATACGCCAAGGAGCGCACTGCGTTCGGCAAGCAGTTGGCCGAATTTGGGCTGATTAAGGCGAAGCTCGGCGAAATGACCATTCGCGAGTACGCCCTCGAATCGATGATCTACCGCACCGCGGGGACAATCGAAGCGGCGATGTCGGCTCCGGGCGAAGACAAAATCAAGCAGGCCATGCAGGTGCTCGAGGAATACGCCATCGAGAGCTCGATCAGCAAGGTGATGGGCAGCGAGACGCTCGATTATTGCGTCGACGAAGGCGTGCAGATATTTGGCGGCTACGGTTTTCACGAGGATTATCCCGTGGCGCGCATGTACCGCGACAGCCGCATCAACCGCATCTTCGAAGGCACCAACGAGATCAACCGGCTGGTCATCATCCAAATGCTGATGAAGCGCGCCACGGCCGGCACGCTGCCGCTGATTCCCGCGGCCATGAAGCTGCGCGAGGAATTGCTGGCCGGGCCATCGTTCGAAGAAGCTCCGGCAGGCGAGTTTGCGGAAGAGGAGCGCTCGCTGGCGCAAGCCAAGAAAATCTTTCTGCTCGCCGCCGGAACCGCGGTCGAAAAATTCCGCGACAAGCTTGCCGATCACCAGGAGGTGGTCGCGTCACTTGCGAACATCGTGATGAGCGTGTATGCGATGGAGTCTGCTCTGCGCCGTGCACAGAAAGCTGCTGCCGCGCGCTCCGCGGTAGCCGGTGTGATGGCCGATGCCACGCGCGCCTTCATCTACGACGCGATGGACGACGTCGAAAAGGATGCCCGCACCGCGCTCGCCGGCACCGAAAGCGGAGACACGCTCTCCACGTTGCTCGCAGCGCTCCGCCGCTTTGCGAAACATGGGCCGATGGACACGATTGCGCTTCGCCGCCGCGTCGCGGACGCCGTCCTCGCGCAGGATCGCTATCCATTCGAAGGGCGCTAAGCGCTAAACTTCAACGAGTCCGCGGCTGCCACGAGATTGTTTTACGGCGCTACGAAATTTTCGGCGTGTCCCGCTTTGGATGAGGTAGTTACCCCACCAACGTACTGGAACTACTTGAACGGATTGGTTAATCCGGGAAACAATTTTCCTTTATTCACCTTATCCCGAAATTGCAAGCCGCAGAAAAATGGCCACTTCTCTCTTGTAGCTTTTGGTGCGACTCGTGCATCGAATCCTGCAGGAGGTGGGGTCACTTCGATGAACAGCGTTGGGGACCGGGTTGGGGCGTTCGTGGCAAGCGTGTTCCGGAAAAAGCAATTTCGCAAATGGCTAATCTCACTCTTGGTGGTTCTCTTTGTTCTGCAACTTTACTTCGTGCGCGAAATGCTCGCGGCGGAGGTGCTGTTCGGCATTGGATTTGTGATGCTGCTGGCTCTTTGCGGAGTTTTTTATGTGGTCGGGGCAGTGGGGGAGCGGGGCTTGGATTTAGCGGAGACGGGAATTCGAGTCGTGGCCCGTTCGGCGCGTTGGAGTTTCAGCGCGATCGAGGATTTTAGTAAAAAACAATTCCGCCATCGACATTCAGAGTCTGCCCCGTAATCGCGCTGGCCAGATCCGACGCGAGGAAAAGCGCCGCGGACGCGATTTCATCCGGCGTCTGCGGCCGTCCTTGCAAAGTTCCCTGGGCCATCTGCTCGCCGATCTTTCCACTCTCGCTCTGGCGGGCTTTCGCCAGCCCGCTTCGCAGCTCTTCTGACATTTTCGTCTCCAGCACCGGTCCGGGGCTGATCGCGTTCACGCGCACTCCCTTCCGCGCGCCTTCAGCGGCGAGCGTGTGCGTCAGTCCAATCAGTCCAGCCTTGGAAGCCGCGTAGGCGCCGCTCCACGCGTACGCCGCCTTTGCTGCCACGCTGGTGACGTTCAGAATCACGCCCGACTTTTGCGCATACATCCGCGGCAGCACAAGCGCGGAAAGCAGAAACGCGCCGCGCAGATTTACCGCCATCACTTCATCCCATTCCGCCGGTTTAATTTTTTCAACGGGGCCCACCGGGCCGTAAATACCCGCGTTGTTTACCAGGATGTGAATCGCGCCAAATGCCTTCTGCGCTACGCTGACGATTCGCTCGCAGTCGCCGGCCTGCGCCACGTCTGCGGCCACCGCGATCGCCTTACCGCCCGCGTCGCGAATCTCTTTGGCGGCAGCCTCGACCTCATTAGCGCTTCGCGCCGCCAGCGCCACCGATGCGCCTTCCGCCGCGAACTTCTTCGCGATCGCGCGCCCGATCCCTCGCCCCGCTCCTGTGACGATTGCGACTCGATCTG
>DATLSB010000153.1:0-2747 GCA_035534415.1 Candidatus Dormiibacterota bacterium
TCCACTGGGCCATCCCCACGCTCCAGCGCCCGCAACACGCGTTCTCGCAAATCCTGCGAATAGGCTTGCATCCGCTCCCCCCTTCGAAAGGCAGGAGCATTATCGCATAAATGTGTACACTTAAATTAGAAATGCTCTAGATCGGATGGTCCGCGAGGCACCGAAGAATAGCCCGACGGGCGCGATAGTACTCACGTGCGTGAGCAGAAATTATGAATCGATTGTGCGCGAACACTGGAAATATGACGTGAACGTTCCGCCGCTGCGCCTGATTTCGATGCTCTGATTTGGGCTCTTCCGCAAATTTGGTGCCAGCGTCAAAGGAAATGCAGTCGGAGAATAGAACTCATCAGTTGTGCGTTGCTCTTGCCGATCCGAGCGTGCCGCTCGGGTGGCCCGCTGTACTTCTCAAGTACGGGCATTGCGACCCGGCGTAAAGCTGGTTCCCATGGTTGCTAGAAACTCCAGGGGGCGCCGCGCGGTCCTGGCCGAATCAGTTCTGCGACCACTTCTCCGCAGTCGGTCACCTGCACGGCTTCACCGGACAGGACTTCGCGGACGTATTCGCTCAAGCGCCGTTTCAAGTCTCGAATGCCGCAGCTCTTTAGCACATCACTGTAGCTCCGCAAAGCTACATTGTTAACCTGCCGCAACATGAAGACCTTTCTGGCAGCCTTCACGGTACACAATCTCGTAAGCATCTGTAGTCGGTTCTCATGCTCTTCCTGGTCGCTGCGTCGTTCGAGCGTTTCGTGACGATCCATGTCGCCGGTCTCTGGAAGGGGTCCATTGCTTCAGCGCGCGGGTGTTTTTTACCGGACTTCCGTTAATTGCGATTTACCCATAAATATGGGAGTATAGGGTTATGAAAACGACTCTCGAAATTCCCGACTCCATTTTCCGTCGGGCGAAAGCGACAGCCGCAGAACGGGGCATTCCGCTGCGGGAATTCATTACCCAAGCGGTGAAGGACAAGCTCGTTGCGCGCGTGGAAGCCAAGGAGAAGCCTTGGATGTCCGCTTTCGGCAAGCTTCGGAATCTGCCTAAAGAAACCGCTAGAATCAACCGCCTCATCGAAGAGGAGTTCGAGAAGATCGAACCCGAAGATCATCTGTGATTCTCGATACGAATGGCCTTTCGGCTCTAGCGGAGGGTGAAGCATCGCTCGGATCCATACTGAGGAAAGCCGCTCAGGTGGCCGTCCCGGTTATCGTTTTGGGCGAGTACCGCTACGGAATCGGGCGATCTCGACACCACAGGCGCTACGAAGACTGGCTCGCCGAGTATCTGCCGACATTGTTGATCCTCGATGTGGACGAGCGAACGAGTTTGCAGTACGCCGCAGTTCGCACCGAGCTGAAAAAGGCTGGAACACCAATTCCGTCGAACGACGTGTGGATTGCGGCCCTTTGTCGCCAGCATTCGTTGCCGCTTCTCAGTCGCGACCGTCATTTCGACGCAGTCTCCGGGATCCGACGGATCGATTGGTAGCCATACTTGGCCCCCCGCCCTACTCGCATCGGTTCCTGACTTGGACCGCAATCGCCGACCTCCGCGCCGGATGAAACTGCACGGCACGCATGACTCTCGCACCGACCGAACAGCGAATCCTTTGCGTCAGCATATTCGGCATGCATCCTAAACCCGGGAGCTGAAAGGATAAGCGAAGCCGCAACTGGCCTAACGCAGGGGACAACCCGGCGCAGCAATGATCCGCGGGGAGCGAGTTCGGCGTGCCGATGTAGACCGCGCCGATGTAGACCGCGCCGATGCCCGATTCGGCGACCAACTGCGAAACTCCGGCGTATACCGTGGTGGCGCCGGAGCGTTGTGCGAAAGCTTCGGCATTGGCGCTGGAACGGGAGCACACTCCTGAAACACGCGCGCCCGGAATGAACTTCAGGACTTCAGCGAACTCCCCGCAAGCCCACCCGCTGCCGATGATTCCCCAGTTGATTTCCGGCTGCTTCGAAGTTCCCAGGTGATTCCGTATGTCGTCGATGCGCGAGCGAGACAGCGTTTCGGTGCGTCCAAGTTTGAATCGGGTATTCCGATGTGGCTCTGTTTCTGGCGCATCGGACGTCCGTCCTGCGCCTCAGACGACGAGGTTTTTCACCAGAGCAGACTCCGCGTCATTCACGTCACGAGTAACTGCTACCCACGCTACAGCATCCTCGCTTTTGCTATGCCCCTAGGGGCGGCCAGTTCCCGAACGCGTGGGCGTGAGGAAGCGAGAGATCGTGGATGTCGAATATGGGCCGAGCAAGCCGATGCATATCCTCTTAGCGTCGTAGCCCTTGGGAAATGGTCCTAAACTAGTTTGACGACTGAGAAGCCCACCGCGCTCGCGGCCTGAGACAGGCGTTCATCTCCGCAAATGAACATCCTCTTTGCCGGATGACGCCCGCACCAGATCAAGGATGCAGCAAGTTGCAGGCTATCAGCGGCCCGCAAGACATAATTGTCCAGCAACTGCGTTGCCGATTCGCGAACTTGGTCGATAGGAAGTATTTCCTTCCAGCCATTGCTGAGCAATCGCAAACGAGCGAGCGCGCCCTGTTTATCAAGGTCCGTTATCTGTTTCTCACGATGGAGCCGACAAATATCGCTGTGAACCTCGACTAGGCTGCCCCACCAAACCACTGGCGCAAATTTCCGAAGACAGGACCGAGCTTGATGGCTTGCCACTTCGTGAATACACAGGGGAACTAAGGCGCTGGCATCCCAAAACGCAGTTGTCTTCTTCA
>DATLSB010000154.1:0-71922 GCA_035534415.1 Candidatus Dormiibacterota bacterium
TCCACTGCGCTTCGGTCAGCAATGGACCGGATCGCGCCATCGGCCCTCCTTCGGCGCTGCTGACTCTGCTTATCTCTCATTTTCAAAAACTCAACCACCATCATTTCAATGGCTTGTCCACGGTTGTGCAACAGCTTCTAGTGTGAATGACTGCCAGTGCTTGAGTAGTGCCGTCGTCGCATATAACTGAGGTCTGGAAGCGGGAGGGCACGGGAAAATACTGTGCGACCCTATGATCCGTAGACGCCCATTTCCTGAGGAACTCTCGACTTTCGGCCTCAGATGCGAAACCCGCGTAGCTTCGGCCCAACAGAAAGTAGATTGTTTCCGTCTGGTCGTAGACATACCACAAGTTAAAGATCACCTCGCGATTTGTCGTCATGGCAGTTAGTGTCGCTAGCGCCCAGCCCCCACTCTGGCCGCGGGCACAGTTAGTCCCCTTCCTAAAACAAGCAGCTATAATACGCCGCGGAGGATGACCATGTCAGACGGAAGACCCAATTCGCTAGACGATGATGAGGTGCGTTTCCCGTACCCTTTCACGGAACGCGCGTATTGTGAGGTACGCGTTTCGCGCACTGCAATGCTCCAGGGCGAAAGCTGGGTCAAAGACAGAATCGAAGGCTGGTTCAGGTATCACGACAGACCTATTCCGGGCACGTCAATCAGAATTCCGGATTACCAGTTCGATTCAAACCTTTTTCAACCGGGCGGTACTGGAAATCGAAGGCCATGAAAGCAGTTCGCTTCGATAAGTACGGCGGAATCGACGTGCTGCACGTCGCTGAGGTTCCAACACCGGAACCAGCCGCTGGTGAAGTTTTGGTTGAAGTAAAAGCCGCGGCCATCAATCCCGGCGAAGCAAAAATCCGCGAAGGCCTTTTCCACTCGACATGGCCAGCCACGTTTCCCTCCGGCGAAGGCAGCGACCTTGCCGGAATCGTGACGAAACTCGGCGCGGGTGTAACGAAGTTCAAGGCTGGTGACGAGGTGCTCGGGTTCACCGACCGGCGCGCCAGTCACGCCGAATATGTGGTAGTAGAGGCGCAGAATCTAGCTCCGAAACCGCCGCAGACGCCATGGGAAGCTGCCGGATCGCTCGGCGTCGCTGGAACCACGGCGTACGCTTGCGTGCGAGCGGTTTCGCTGAAGCCGCGGGACAAAGTCGCCGTGTCCGGCGCCGCGGGCGGCGTTGGATCGATCGCCGTTCAGCTCGCTAGAGGGACCGGCGCTGAAGTGATCGGTATCGCCAGTTCAGTAAATCACGAGTGGCTCACCAAGCACGGCGTGCAGCCATTGGCGTACGGCCCGGCGCTTGCTGACCAGCTTCGTAAGCTTGCAATCAACGCGTTCATCGACACGCACGGATCCGGATACGTGAAAATGGCTGTCGAACTCGGCGTGCCACGCGAGCGCATCAATACGATCATCGATTTCGCTGCGGCAAAAGTGTACGAAGCGAAGACCGAAGGCGGCCAGGCCGCGAAGAATGCATCGGTGCTCGCCGAACTCGCCGGACTGATCGCTTCCGGCGAGATGGAAGTGCCTATAGCGGCGACGTTCCCGTTGAGCGAGGTTCGCGCCGCGTTCAAGCTGGTGGAACAGGGCCACACCCACGGCAAAATCGTCCTGATTCCCTAAGGTCGTTCGCTTGTACGCGTCGGGTTTCGATCAGTTGATCATTTCCGCGGAGTTGGCCGCGCTGCGGGAAATTTCTTCGTTGGCAGGCTTGTGGCCCTTATGCCTGAGCATCTCAACGAAATGCCGGTGAATGGTGAGGTCGCTGGTCAGCTCGGGATGAAATGTCGCGGCGAGAATGCGTCCCTGCTGTACGAGTACCGGGTGTGCCGCATCTTTCGCGAGCACTTCCACACCTTCGCCGACGGATTCGATAATCGGCGCGCGGATGAAGACCATTTCCATTGGTTCGTCGCTCAACTTGGTCTTCCCCTCGTGCACATCGCTTGCGAGTTGGCGTCCGTAGCCGTTGCGCAAAATCGAGACGTTCAGCAAACCCAGCGATGCTTGCGTCGGATTGCGCACTTCGTGGGCGAGAAGGATTGCTCCCGCGCAGGTGCCAAAAAATGCGCCACCGCGGGAGTAGAATTGCTGCAGCGCGTCCCACAAGCCCTCCTCGCGCAGCACTTTCACGTGCGTGGTGCTTTCCCCGCCGGGCAAAATGATTCCCGCGACTCCGTCGATATCAGCCGGACGGCGAACGTACGTCCACTTCACGCCCAGCCGGTCGAGCATCTTGGCGTGCGCTTCGTAGTCGCCCTGAATCGCGACGATCCCGATTTTTACTTCATTCGCCATGTGTCGCCGAATGCCAGATATTTCAGATACCTTGCGTGCGGAAAATCCCTCGCTCACTGCGTTCGCTCAGGACGACGATCCTGGTCAAATCGTCACCAGCCGCGGGTTTGCAGCAAATCTTTTTCTTCGAGCTGGCGAACGTCTATTCCCTTCATAGCTTCGCCCAGCTCTTCGGACGCTTCGAGGACGATTTTCGCGTCCTTGTAGTGCGTGGTGGCCTTGACGACCGCCCGGGCGCGCTGCGCCGGATCGCTGGACTTGAAAATTCCCGAGCCAACGAATACCGCTTCGGCGCCGAGCTGCATCACCAGCGCGGCGTCCGCCGGGGTGGCCACGCCGCCCGCGGAGAAGTTCGGTACCGGTAGCTTGCCGTTTTTCGCAACCCAGGTGACCAATTCGAGCGGCGCGCCGAGCTCTTTCGATTCGTGCACCAGTTCCTCTTGGCCGAGCGTGGTGAGTTTCTTCATCTGCCCGACGATCGCGCGCATGTGCCGAACCGCCTCGACGATATTTCCGGAACCAGCCTCGCCCTTGGTACGGATCATGGCCGCGCCTTCGGCGATGCGCCGCAGCGCTTCGCCCAGATTGCGCGCGCCGCAAACGAACGGGACTTTGAATTGGTGCTTCCACACATGGTGCTCTTCGTCCGCCGGCGTAAGCACTTCGCTCTCGTCGATGTAGTCGACTTCGAGAGCTTCCAAGACTTGCGCTTCGGCAAAGTGGCCGATACGCACCTTGGCCATTACCGGAATGGAAACAACATTCATGATTTCGCGGATCACGCGCGGAGCAGCCATGCGTGCCACGCCGCCCTCCTTGCGAATATCGGAAGGTACGCGCTCCAGCGCCATTACCGCGCACGCGCCTGCATCTTCGGCGATTTTCGCTTGTTCGGCGTTGGTCACGTCCATGATCACGCCGCCCTTCAGCATTTCCGCCAAGCCGACTTTCACGCGCCACAAATTATCGTTTATCAAGTCCATGACCTGCTCCTCGTGATTTGAATTTCTCCTCAAAATTTTCCGTGATCGGCGTCCGCAGGCGCAGCGTTCGCGCTGCGGATGCTCTCCCGAAACCGCTCGCGTCCGATTTCGACGAAATGGCCGCGGCCGCGGGCTAGAACCACTCCCGACGCGTTACGGATTTCGCCCTGGCGAAAGCGGTCGCGCCCGTTGCGCTCCAATTCCCAACCCTCCACAATCAGATCCGCATTCACGGGCACCGGCCGCAGATACTCGATGTTCAGCTTCGCAGTGACCGCGTGGTCACTCGCGAATCGACTCACTTTCGCCATAACCTCATCCAGCAGTGTGGCAATGATTCCGCCGTGGACGAATCCCGCGCCGCCCTGAAATTCATCCGGCAGCCGAAAGTTTCCGCGGATGCGCTGGGCTTCGTCATCCTGCTCAAAAGTGAGATGCATCCCGCGCGAATTCGCGCCACCGCAAACGAAGCAAGAATTATCCGGCTTGGGTTCGAGCAGCATGGCGTAGCTAAATCAGCGCCACCCGCGCGTGATATTCCTCGCGCGCTCCGCGCTGCCGCTTGCGAAGCTCCTGTTTCAATAGATCGCCGAATGTCTCGATGCCGCGTGCGATGCGCTTTTCGTCCACACTTGCGAATGCCAGCCGCAACGTGTTCGGCTGCGGATGCTGCGCGTAGAAATATCGCCCGGGCAGAAAAATGATGCCGCGCTCGCGCGCATGGATCAGCAACTCGCCTGCGTCAAATCCGGCGGGAAGCGTCACCCACAGCGTCATGCCCCCTTCCGCCCGCGTCCAGGTGACTCCATGAGGCATGTTGGTTTCGAGCGCCCGTTCCATTGTTTCCAGGCGGCCGCGATAAACCTTCTTCATTCGCGCAATATGCCGGACGAGATAGCCGCGCCGGACGAACTCGGCCATTGCCGCTTGCGAGAGTTGATCGCTGTGCAGGTCCGTCGATTGCTTTACGAGGCGCAGCCGTTCGATGGCGCTTTCCGCGCCGATGCACCAGCCGATGCGCAGCCCAGGAAAAGCAATTTTCGAAAAGCTGTCGATCTGAATCACGTTGCCGGTGGTATCCAGCGACTTGAGCGACGGGATCGACTTGCCGTGCAGGCGCAGGCGCGCGTAGATGGAGTCCTCCACCACCGGCACCTGATAACGCACGGCCAGTTCCAGCAATCGGCGGCGTTCGGCCAGCGGCAGAGCTGTACCAGTGGGGTTGTGGAAGTCCGGCGTGACGAAAATCAGCTTGATGCGATTCTGCAAGAGTACGGATCCGAGCGCGTCAATATCGAGTCCCGGATGGCCGGTGCGCTCGGCGGCCGTTTCCACGCCGACCGGAAGCATGCGAACACGTGCACCCGCAAAAATCGCAATCGCGCCGGGATACGCGGGATTTTCCAGTGCCACGGAATCGCCGGGACGGAGGAACGCCTTGCAAATCAGATCAATCGCCTGCTGGCAGCCATCGGTGATCAGCAGCTGGCCCGGCTCGATGTTCATGCCTTCCGCGTGCAGAAGTACGGTGACAGCGGCCTTGAGCGGGCCGTAGCCGTCCGTGGATCCGAGCTGCAGAATTTTCCTGCCTTCCCTGCGCAGGACGGTGTTGACGCAGCGGCGAAATTCCTCGAGAGGAAACAACTCGTCGGAGGGCCGCGCGGCCGTGAAGGCAACAGCGCCGGGTGGAATTTCCGGCATGACTCGGCTTAAGCCTTCCACACCGAGCTCATCGGCGAACAGCGTTTCCCAACGCATCGCGCCGCTATGTCCGTTGGAGCGCGGCAGCGGAGAAAACTGTTTCACCGGAGGTGCACAGATGAACGTGCCGCGGCCGACGTGGCCCTGGATCAGTCCTTCCGATTCCAACTCCGAGTATGCATTGGCAACGGTAGTGCGATGCACGCCGAGATGGCTTGCCAATTCGCGGCTGGCGGGAATGCGGTCGCCGGAGCGCAAATCTCCGGAGAAGACCAGCGCGCGCACCTGGTCGCGCAGCTGAACGTAGAGCGGAATGTGGCTTTCGGGCAGTAAATGAACTTGCAGCATTGTCTTGGCCTGCAGTCCAATATAGCGCAGAAAAATGTGCCGTGAAGCGCCAAATTGTCTCTTTCATGAGGTTTCTTTGCGCGGACGGAATAGCCCGATTCCACAAACGAGAGTTGGACGGCGAAGCTACTCGCGGAAGAGTTTCGGCTGTTCGGGGATCTGGACGCCAGGCTGACCAGGCTTCGGCTGCGGACGGCGAGCTGCGCCGACCACCCCCAGAACTTTCATTTCGAGCAGCGCGGTTCGCGGGATGAACATACGGACCACGTTGCCGTGCAGGTCGGGCGGCGTAAGCTGCACGCCAGCCCCAAGCATGGCGAGGAGATCGTTGGGCACAACACCTTCCATTTCGTCTTGATCGCGGTACCGGAGCCGCACCCAGAGTCCATCGACCTTTGGCCGGCTCAGAAAGCTTTTGCGCTCGGGTTCGAATGGCCCGGTGAACTCGCGCACGAAGCAGACTGCCTTCACGTCCCGCAAAGGAATAGACCGGTGCTCCCCGCCGGGGGTGAGCAGGTCAACCGTATCGGTGCTCTCGATGGCCGCCGGGTCTAGATAGCCAGGCTCGGAGCTGCCATCCAGCAGAAAGACGGCTACTTTTTTGTGAGTGGAGGCGGTTGAACGGCTTTTCACGTAAGTTCCTGTTTGGAATGTTGCTATGGCCACGCAGGTTATGTTATCGTGCAGTTGGCTGCTGATGTCAACTTATTGGTGCTTAAAGGGTTAGCATCGGAGCGCAAGCCGATTGACCACCAAGGGACAGCTGCTCAAATCGGCCTCGGTGGTAGCCCTTGTAACGGTTATCAGCCGCATTTGCGGATACTTACGCGATCAGCGGATAGCTCTCCTCCTCGGCACCTCGCCGACTGCCGACTCATTCATTCTAGCCTTCCGAATTCCCGGTTTGATACGGCGAATGGCAGGAGAAGGCTCGCTCGGCGCATCTTTCATTCCCGTATTCACTGGCTACCTACACAACGAGTCGCGTCCGCAGGCCTGGGCGTTCGCGCAAAAAGTGTTTTGGGATGTGGCGCTTACGCTTGCGGCGCTCGCGCTGCTTGGCACGCTGTTCTCGCGGCAAGTTATCGGGTTGCTGACAATTTTTGGCGCCCATCACGGCCAATGGCAATTGGCCGTCTTTCTAAATCGCATCATCTTCCCTGCCATTCTATTCATAGGACTGGCGGCTGTGGCCGCGTCGATTCTGAACAGCTTTCACGTGTTCGCTCTACCCGCCGCGACTCCGATTTTTTTCAACCTGGCGCTGATCGCATGTTCGTTCGCCATCGTGCGCCGGCCAATCCTGCGCTGGGCTCCGGTGGCGTATCGCTCGCCAGCCGTGGCGCTGGCCGTCGGAATCTTAATTGGCGGCGTGATTCAGCTGGGAATGCAAATTCCGGCCCTGGTTCGACGCGGCATGAATCTGCGGCCGCGCTTTTCCATCTCCGATCCGGGAGTGCGCAAGGTGGGACGTCTGGCGGCGCCCGCATTTTTCGGCATGGGCGTCTACCAGATCAACATGTTCGTGGACACGATTTTCGCGGCGTCATCGCGCATGCCGCAAGGCAGCATTATGTCGCTCTATGTGGCGGATCGCGTGATGCAATTGGTGCTGGGCAGCTATGCGATCGCCATGTCCACGGCGCTTTTGCCTACGATGTCGCATCAGTGGGCCGCCGGGCAATGGAGCGAAATGAGGCGCACGTTCGGCTTTTCGCTGCGCGTCGTGTCGTTCATCACCGTTCCGGCAGCGGTGGGGCTGATTCTGCTGCGACAACCGATCATTCAGGTGCTATTTCAGCATGGCCGTTTCACGGCCGCGTCGACGGCGCTCACTACGCACGCACTTTTTTACTATTCGCTGGGGTTGCCGGCTTTCGCGGGCGTCAAGCTGATCGCTCCGCTGTATTACTCGACTCAGGACACGGCCACTCCGGCGCGCACGGGCGCGTACGCATTAGGACTGAATGTCGCGCTGAATACGTTCTTCCTGCTGTTCTTTTTCCGAACGCTCTCGAATGGCGGCCCGGCGCTGGCCAGCTCGATCGCAGCGTATTTCAACTTTGGCGCGCTGTTTTTCTTGTTTCGCAAGCGCTACGGACAGCTAGGAGCGCGCGCTTTAGTGCAATCGTTCTGCAAAATCGCGGCTTGCGCGGCGGGGATGGGTTTTGCGGCGTACGGCGCACTGCGAATTTCGCATTTCGCGCAAGCACGTCACCTGCTCCTGCAGGTGGGACTGCTCGCCGGGATTATTTGCGCTGCGGTGGCCGCGTATTTTGCGCTGGCATGGCTGCTGCGGTGCGAGGAGTTGCAGGAAGTTTTCGTTTTACTGCGGTGGAAGGAGCCGGCGACGGCTTCTGCGGTTGAAAGCGGCGTTTAGCTGCGGCCCAAGGTGTAAGCATTTTCCGGCCGGGCGGCGCCTGAATCGAGAGATGCTCTTTGGAAGCGGATATTCGGACATTTCTGAACTGTTTGAAAGTTGAGAAGGGCCTTTCGGACAACACCATTCAGGCCTATCGGCGCGACATCGAAAAGTTCTGCGCGTTCGCAAAGAAGCGCCGGCTTTCAACGGGGGACGTTCAACGCGCCGATATCGTTGATTTTCTGGCGTCGCTTTACAACAGCAAACTCGATAGCCGTTCCGTCGCGCGGCACTTGGTGACGATTCGCAATTTTTTTCGCTTCGCGCTGATGGAGGGCTACGTGGCCGAGGACCCCGCGGCCACGGTGGAATCGCCAAAGTTCCGTCGCAGTTTGCCGCAATTTCTGAGCCTTGACGAAGTGGAGTGCGTGCTGCGGCAGCCGGACACATCCACGGTGGTCGGTTTGCGCGATAAAGCCATGATCGAGCTGATGTATTCCTGCGGGCTGCGCGTTTCAGAGCTGTGCGGCGTGCGCGTTGCCGATCTGCATCTGGACGCGGGATGCTTGCGATGCGTGGGCAAAGGAGACAAGGAGCGAATCGTTCCGGTGGGGCGGCGAGCGCTCGAAACGGTGCAGGCCTATTACCGCCAGGGACGCCCCGAACTTTTACGCGGTGGAAATTCGCCGTATTTGTTTCTAAATCAGCGCGGCGGAAAGATGGATCGTATCGCGTACTGGAAAACGCTGGCCAGCTACGGGCGCAAGGCGGGACTCCGCAAGCATTTAAAGCCGCACATGCTGCGTCACAGCTTCGCCACGCATTTGCTCGATCGCGGCGCGGACTTAAGAGCGGTGCAGATGATGCTGGGGCATTCGGATATTTCGACGACGCAGATTTATACGCACGTCGTCGAGGAGCGGTTGAAACAAGTCTATAAAGCGCATCACCCGCGCGCCTAGGAGCGCAGCGGATACCCTGCCCGCGTTGGCGGCAGGCCCTGGAGGCGTAAGACCTCATGCCCGATTACATGTACTTGCTGGAAAGCAGGCTTTCTCCCGAACAGCGGGCGGCGCTTGAGCGCGTGCAGGAACTGGCTCGATCGCAGGAGCTGAATCTCTATCTCACCGGGGGGGCCGTCCGCGATCTGATTTCCGGACAGCCCATTCGCGATCTCGATTTCACAGTCGAGGGCAACCCGGTGCGCATGGTGCGGGAGCTTGAAAAAGGCGGCGCGCGCGTGCTCGTTGAAAACGAGAAGACGCGCCACTTTGAGATGATCTTCGCGGGAGACGCAGACGGCTCCATTTCCGCGGCGCGCGACGACGTGTACGAACGCCCGGGCGCGAAACCCGAATACCGCTTCGCCGGAATCATGGAAGATCTGCGGCGCCGCGATTTTTCCATCAACTCCATCGCGATTTCGCTCAACGCTCAGTCGCGCGGCCTGCTGCTCGATCCCACCAACGGCCTGGCCGATCTCGAACGCCAGGAAGTGCGCGCTCTTTCGATTCACGCGTTCACGAACCAGCCGGTGCGTTTGCTGCGGATTCTTCGCTACTGCGCGCGAATGACCTTTACCATGGAGTCGCGTACCCAGGAATGGTTCGATCTGGCGATGGAGCGTGGACTGCGCCAGCATATCGACCGGAGCGACGTCGGGCAGGAACTCCGATCTGTATCGCGCGAGGAAAATGCAACTCCGGCGCTGAAGCAGTGGGAAGCGCGAGAATTGCTCGCGGTGATTGACGAGCAGCTGCAGAAGCGCAAGCCCGATTACGACGCGTTGAACAAACTTTCGCGCGTGAAGATGACTTTTCTGGAGGCCGGCGTCCGTCCACGGCTGCGCGACGCCACTACTCTGTACATACTTCGCCGCCTAAAACCGAAAGAGATGACCTCGATCCTTCGCGATCTCAATTACAGTCAGGCGGAAATCGACAAAATCGCCGACTTGCCGGACGAGGCCCGTGAAATTGTGAAGGTTCTGAAGGGCCGCAAGACGGAGACGCCGCGAGACGCGTATTTTTATCTGGCGTCGCGGCCGCCGGAAATGCTGGCGTTTATCGAAGCGGAGATCCCGGACTCGCGCGCGATCTCGAAGATCCGAAACTATCTGCAGAAGTGGCGTCCATTGCGTCTGGCACTTCCGGTCGCGGAATTGGACGCGCTCGGCGTTCCGCGCGGGCCGAAGTTCGACGGAGTTCTGGAACAGCTTTTCGAAAAGCAGCTACGAGGAAAGGCCCGCTTGCCCGAGGAGCGGACTAAATTACTCCGCGATTTGGCGGGCATCAAGGACGAGCCCGCCAAAAAGCCGGAAAAAAAGCGCAAGGGCAAAGACGGCGCGCCTGAGGCTGTTCCCGAATCCACCGCCAAGAGTGGCGCAAAACCAGCGTCGAAGGGCTATGTGGCGCCTGCGCCCACTGGCGGGAAAGCCTCGAAATCGGCTGCAGCACCTTCCGGGGGCGCGGACGCAAAAGTCCACAGAGCGGCCAAGCCGGCCCTGCTCCCGAAGTCGAAGGCGGCGAAAAAACCGCGCGGCAAGTGAGCGGCGGAATCGGAAAAGCACGCACCGGCAGCAGCTTTGGACGGGAATCTGATGCACGGGACGTGATCTTGAATCGGCAGCGCACCGTTCGGATACCAAGGCGCCAGCTGGAGGATTTTGTTGCTCGCGCGCGGCAAGCGCTACGCCTTTCGCCGGGATCGCTGACGATCGCTTTGGTGACCAATACGGAAATCGCGAGGTGGAATCGTGCGTACCGTCACAAGGACGGTCCGACGGACATTCTCTCCTTCCCCGCTGACGCCGCAGATAAATCTTCTCGCAGCCCAGCCCGGCCCTCTACCTCCCGCGGCTCCATGGCAAAGAGCCCGCAGAACCCAGATATCGCTCATTTCAAAATGCCGGTTTACCTCGGCGATATCGCCATCGCTCCTGCAGTGGCCAGTCGCAACGCGCACCGATTCGGCCGCACTTTTTCCCAGGAAATGTGCATCCTGATCCTCCATGGCATGCTGCACCTGATGGGATACGACCACGAGACCGATACGGGACAGATGGAGCGCCGCGAACGCTGTTTGCGACAGCGGTTGGGTCTCGGCTAAATGATGAGGATATCGCTCTACACGCTCGGGATCCTGCTTTTGACCGCCGGACTAGTAGTCGTTTCGTACCTCGACCGTGTATACCGCGAGCTGGGACGCGTTTCCGGCAGGCGAATCCATCGCAACTTGACGAATTTCGAAGAGCAGATTGAACCGCTTTTCAAGCTCGACCGGCGGCGCGGCGCCATCGTGTTCAGCTTGCTTACTCGCCTTTGGCTCGCCATGCTCGCGGTGCTGACCGCGGGCGGCGTGGTCACCTTCGTCCCGGCCGTCTGGGAAGAGACGCTCGAGGGCATTCTCTTTCTTGGCGCGGAAGTAGTGGTCGCCATGCAGTTTCTGCCGTCGCTGTTGGTGGCCGGAACGAGCGGCAACTGGATGAAGCCACTTGTGCCCTTAGTGCGGCTGTTGATTTGGATCACTTGGCCGATCCACGCTGGATTGGACATGGTTGCTTCCGTGCTTCGGCTTTCCGATGAGGAGGCTAGCGAGCCGCAAACGGAACAGCAAGGAATCGAGGCGCTCGTCGATGCCGCCACCGAAGAAGGACTGATCCAGCAGGACGACGCCCGATTGATCGAGCAGGTGATCGAGTTCGGCGACAAGCGCGTGAGCGAAGTAATGACGCCGCGACCCGACATCGTCGCGATTCCCGCCAATGCCACGCTGGAAGAATTGCGTGAGCGAATGGTGGAGACAAAGTACTCGCGCCTGCCAGTCTATGAAAAATCGCTGGACGATATCGTCGGTATCGCCATCGCGCGCGACATGCTGGAGATTTCCGAAAAGGACGCATCGCGGCGCTTGGTTCGCGAACTGATGCGTCCGGCTCTATTCGTTCCGGAAACGAAGCTGGGCTCTCAGCTATTGAAAGAAATGCAGCGGAAAAATCAGCAGATCGCGGTGGTGATCGACGAGTACGGTCTGGTTGCCGGCGTGGTCACGGTCGAGGACCTGGTGGAAGAAATCGTGGGGGAAATCGGCGAGGAAGACCGCCGACCCGCGCCGGACGTAATCCGCGAGGTTAGCGGTGCGCTGGTGCTCCGCGGCAGCGTTCCGCTCGATAAGCTCGCGGAGCTTTTCAATATGCAGCTCGATGTGGCGGCGGAGCACGCCAACGCCACCACGGTCGCCGGATTGTTGAACGGAATCGCCGGACACGTGCCGCACGTAGGCGAAATTCTGGAATTCGACGGCGTGCGATTTGAAGTGCTGGAAGCGAACCAGCGCAAAGTGCTGCGCGTGCGCGCACGCCACGCGACGGCGAATGCAGCGCCGTCAGTGCGTTCGCAGTAACGTTGCTTTCCCGCGAATACCTATGCTACACAGTAGAAATCGAAAGTTGAACCGCCTGAACGCGGCCTGCCAGCCCCGCGGAGCTTCGCATCAAGTGTGTGCCTCGAATCCAGTGCGCTCCGCGAACAGAGAACTAGAACGAATGCGTCTGAATAATTAGGTTTATCTCCTCAACGATGCGAACACGCACCGAATTAGGCGGCGGGACATCGCGATTGGCCCGATTGGCGCCGGGGCGTGCCGATCTGCCGATGATCCTGGTCGTTTGCGCCGCGTATTTCATCTGTGGCCGAATCGGACTGGCTCTGGCAATCATCAACCCGATCGCCAGCCCCGTTTGGCCGCCGACCGGCGTGGCTCTGGCCGTTTTCCTGATTTGGGGATATCAGACGTGGCCGGGGGTGTTTGCAGGCGCGTTTTTCGTCAACCTGGTTCAATTTTCGCTTTCGTACCACCTGCATCCGCTATCCGTCCGCGCCATCATGGAATCGTTGGCGATTGCCACGGGCAACACGTCGGAGGGCCTGCTGGCCACGTATCTGGTCGCTCGCTTTGCGAATGGGCGGCGCGCCTTCGAGAAATCCGAAGATGCCCTTCGATTTGCGGCTTTGGGCGGATTAGCCAGCTCGATGCTGAGCGCGAGCATCGGAACGGCGGTGCTGGCGATCGGCGGATACGTGCACGGCGCAGCCCTTCTCCGCGTTTGGACTACATGGTGGCTAGGCGACGCCACCGGCGCGTTGATCGTCGCTCCGGCGATACTGCTCTGGAGCGTGCCTTCGCGCGTCGTGTGGAGGACATCGCGCCTGGTTGAGGCGTTTGTTCTGGTCGTTTGCCTGTTGGCTGCCTGCGAAGTGGTGGTATTCGGGAGTAACCGGTCTCTTCCGGACATGCTTCCGCTTTTGTTTCTGTGCTTTCCCTTCCTGTTATGGCCTGCGATTCGCTTCGGGCAGCGCGAGGCTGCCAGTTCGGTGCTGGTGTTGTCGTTCCTGGCGGTGCTGGGCAGTGTTCCGGGGCGGCGATTCGTTCCCGAGGTATCGCTGAACGTTTCGTTTCTGATGCTGCAAATTTTCATCGCGTCGATGGGCGTTACGGCGCTGGTAGTGGCGGCCGCCATCAGCGAGCGGCGCAGCGCGGCAGCTGCGCTCACCAACACGCTCGACATGCTCGAAGAGACCGTCAGCTATCGCACCAAACAACTCAGCGAACTTTCCGGGCGATTGCTCCGCCTGCAGGATGAAGAGCGGCGCCGGTTGGCTCGCGAATTTCACGACAGTACCGCGCAAAAAGTTGTGGCAATCGGCATCAACGTTGCCATCGCCCAGCAGGAATCCTCTCGATTGAGCGATGCGGCGCAACAGGCGCTGCGGGAATGCTTGGAACTTGTTGACGAAACCAGCCGCGAAATTCGCACTATTTCGTATGTATTGCATCCGCCTCTGCTCGATGATGCCGGACTCGCCAGCGCGTTACGCGCGCTCGCAGAGGGATTTTCGAAGCGCAGCGGCATTTCCGTGAAACTGGAAGCTCCCGACAGTTGGTCGCGCGCAAGCGCGGACACGGAATTGGCGTTGTTCCGGGTTGCGCAGGAATGTCTCGGGAACATCCAGCGGCACTCTGGCAGCCCGTCAGCGAGAATTTCGCTCGCCTCGCGGGATGGGACAATCACGCTGGAAGTGCAAGACTATGGCAAGGGATTCGCCAGCGAGGCGCTTGATGGCGGCGCGAAGGGGACGCTGGGAGTTGGTATCGGCGGAATGCGCGAGCGTCTGCGGCAACTTGGCGGCACGCTCGAGATTCGGTCCGATAAATCTGGCACGTTGGTTCGCGCCAAGCTTCCCGCAATCGCCAGCAGCTCGCAGGAACGGGCTGAAGAGCCAGCCGGAGACGCCAACTTGTCGGAACGCGCCGGGCTGGCCTAATAGATTTCCGCGAGCGTGCGGTGAGCGAGTGGCTAATCACCGTCCACGTTCGATCGCACTCGAGACCTTACGCCGCGCGTGATTGCGACTGCTTAGCGCGCATCTTCTGTTTCATCTCTGGCTTGTACTGCGGCATCCCTTCTTTCCGCCGCCTTTTCAGTAGGATGCGATTGGCCGGGATACGCCGTGAAGTACCCGATCATCATCCCTATTTGCATCATCAACCAGAACACTGCTTCGTTGGGCTGCAGATGGGGCGCGGAAAGATCACGTAATAAGCCAGCGCCATCCAGGCGAACAAGCCGATTTCAAACGCGACGATGGACAGCGTGTCCGCGCGAATCGCCTGCCACAACCCCTTGCCAATTGACAGTCCGCGCATGGGAACGATTGTGAAGTACTGAAATGCGACGCCGAACGCCCAGGCGAGGAAAAAGTCCATCAGAATGCGCGTCTCAAATACGCCGCCCGCCAACGTCAGCCCCATCAGAAACACCCACCACTCGGCTGCAATATCGTCGAGAGTGCAGCTGGCGCCACAGTGCGAAACACCGACGGCTATCTGTTCGAGTGAGGGATTTTCGTAGCGCGCCGTGGCTTTTCGGTTGACCGCCGCAATTCCGTCGCGCTTTTCGCTATCAAGTTCCTTCTTGACCTGTTCGTGCATTTGCTCCATGCGTCTCGAAGTCATCTTTAGCCCAGATTTCAGGTAGCCCCAGACCGCCAAAGGTCCGAAATACAGCGCGGTAATCGGCCAGACGAAATTCATAATCATCATCTTTTGCGGGCGGCGAATCTCGTCGAGGAAAATGAACGCCGTGCAGGCAAACGAAAGGATGAGATACGCCCAGCTCAGAATGTGTAGCCATTGTGGATACGCTGTCACTCAAGAACTTCCTTAGGAGCGCGACGAATTTCAGCAGGCGCTTCCCGGTTCTCCTAAACATTCACGCCGACAGGGCGCTGAATACATCCGAGCAATCCACGCAATGCCTTCAGGGAAAATCTCGATGCCTACGTCGAGGGCGGCGCAACGGCGCCGTCGAAGCGAGACATCTCGTACGGCGACGCGCCACAGAGTGCTCCGAGTTCAGAGTTTAGCGACGCGGATCCTAGTAAACAACGAGTAAGCACGCTCACGCCGAACCGTGAGCCACGTCACACTTCCCCGTCGTCCTGTGGGCGTAATTTCGGCGTAGGACTGAAGGCGATGAAAAAACAATTCGAAAAGGGAAAAAAGGACGCCAAAATCGCGGAAAAGAAATCGAATGCGGAAGTGATTCCCATTTCCCAAACTGCGGGCTCGCTTTTTGGGCTGCCGATCGCCGAGCCGCTGTCGCATCTGAGAGGGCAATATCCGTTTCCGGCGCGGCTAAACGAACACCACGTCAGGCGTTTCGGCTCCTCCAATGCGGCCAGGCACCATATGATAGGCACGCTCCTGTTCGAGGAAGGCGCGACACCGGATGGCGTGTACGTCATCGTCGAGGGACTTGTAAAGCTCTCGATCAACTCAGCCCAGGGCAGGGCCATGGTGCTTGGCTTCTTCGGCTCGGGAACGGTTCTGGGCTTGGCAGCGGCAATTTTGGGCAATACCCATGTATCGACGGCTGAAATCATCCAACGGACGAGCGCCGTGTTTGTGCCGCGGAAAAAGCTGCTGGAAGAATTGCGCACGCAGCCGTTGGCGGCGTTGCACGTCGCGCAGCTCGTCAGCGAGCACAATTATTTCCTGATGGCCAAAATTGCACAGGTGGAGCTATCCGAGGGCGCGGAACAGAAGCTCGCGCGCTGCCTGCTGGGCCTGTTCAATAACAACTCGCGGGGCAACCGAGCGAACGTAAAATCAAACGTGAGTCAGGAAATAATTGCCCAAATGGTTGGCCTATCGCGGGAAACGGTGAGCCGGCTGCTCTCGCGTCTGCGGCGCAAAGGAGTGCTGGATTGGAAGCGCTCCGATTTCATCATTCGCAACCGGACAGCGCTGGAAAAATTGGCGGACATCCCCGATCCGCCGAGCAACAGCTAACGCGACCCAACGCGATATCAGCTAGTACGGCTGCGCCGATATATCGCGTGTGAATCGCCGGGAGCGCCGCTACGCGGTTGTCCCAATTTCCTGCTCGACGGCGGCGAGCACGCGTTCCACGGAGAGCGCCAGCATCGCCGGCGAGTAGGAATCCTGCCGGATGTAATCGCCGCGAACGTAATCAGGAAGCTGCGATGAATCGGACGCGGCTTGCACCACCACCCCGCGCGGCAGTGGGCCGTTGCGTTCCGGGTCGGTGGTGCCGAAAAGCCCGACCACGCGCGTGCCGAAGGCTGCTGCAAGGTGCAGAGGACCCGTGTCTCCAGCGACCACCAGACGAGCGTACGCAAGAAGCGCGGCAAGTTCGGGAATATCGAACAAGAGTGCGGGCGTCTTCACCGAGCCAGCAGCGCGAGCAATTTCTCGCGCCATGCCCTCTTCGCTTGGCGCGATGTTTACGACCGAAGGCAAATGTTGGTTGCGAAAAATAGTGGCGGCGAGCGCGCCAAAGCGTTCCGGCGGCCAACATTTCGATTTCCAGCCGCCGCCCGGGCTGATAACGACGTATGGACCCGCAATGCCTTCTCTCGCTAGCTTTTCGCGTACCGCACCCAGCGCGTCCGGCGGAACGCGAAGCGGAAATTGCGGCTCGGGCTGCGGCTTGGCGCCGGCACGAACAGCCAGATCGACCGTCATATCGACGATGTGACGCCCAGTTGGTACCACGCGATCCGTGTAAAACAGCGCCGCACCGGGCTCGCGCGTGGCAACGGCGGCGCGTCCGATGCGGCGTGGCGCGCCGGAAAGCCAACCGAGCACGGCCGAGCGATAACGTCCCTGCAGGTCAAGCGCGCAGGTGTAACGCTCTCGTCTTAGGCGGGCGATTAGTGCGAGCACGTCGCGGGGCGAGCGGTCCAGCGAAATGGTGTGGTCGATGCAGGTCACCAGCTCGATCAGCGGGGACCAGCGGCGGTCGACCACCCAATCGATTTGCGCCGTGGGGAAAGCAGCTCGCAGCGCGGCGACGGCCGGAACTGTGTGCACCAAATCGCCCAGCGAGCTCAGGCGAACCACTAAAAACTTTTGCTCGGATGAATTCATCGAGGACGTCGCGAGCTATGGTACGGAATTTCGCGATCTGCGGCTACGCCAAGCCCTTCGTTCATCCCAAACCGAGTGGGCCCGGCGCCCATTCACATTTGCGCGGGATCTTTCGGCCGCGGATCGCGCGAAGGACGGGCGCCGCCGAAAAGATGCTTCACCGATGCCGACAGGCGATGGCGGAAGATTGCCAGGCGTTGATTGCTGGTGTCGTTCACCCAATTAAATTGGACCACGCGACGTTCCCCATGAAACGGCAAATGGCCGTGCCACGAATGATCGGAGCGCAGAAAAGCCACCAGCGTGCCGCCCGAGGGCGGAACTTCGGCAGCAAAATTCTCAATATCATCCCGTGAACGCAGCAGGCGTAGTCGCCCGCCGGAATCATCCCATTCGGGATTGACGTACAGTAACACGGTGATTATTTTGCTGGCCGAATCGCAATGGATGTTTCCGTCGCGCGCACCGCACCGTCCGCGGGCGGTGATGGTCGTCGGCCGGTTCGAGATCTCGACTCTGAATTTTTCCTCGAACGCTTTACGAAACTCGCCCGATTCCAAAGCATCAACCAGGTCGCCAAATCCGCGGCCGAACTTCAGCGAATCGAGCGGAAAGCTGCCGGTCTGTTCGATCTGTGGGTAATCGGAATTCAGGCGGCGCAGCGCCTCCGGTTTCACGAAGCGCGGAAGGATTAGATGCTCGTAAGGATCGCGCACCAGCGGCGCGGCTCGAAAAGCTGCGAGATCGAGAATATCGTTGACCATGCGAACTGACTCACAACGTACCCTGCGCATGGTTTGCTGTCAATGGGATCAAGGGGTTACGGGGCAGTGTGTGATGCCAGAACCGCGACGCCTCAACTTTACTGTTTCGCAGCGATAAGCCTCCAGTTCGTCCGCACGGACTGTGATAATGCTATCCTAGCTATCCCGATAGGAGTCCGGAGTGAGCGAGACGGCCACCTCGTCAATTGAAACGCCCAGCGGCGGGGGCGCGGAAAAGCGCCGCAGCACTCGATTGGTGCGCGCTGTACCGATCATCGTAGTTGGCACGGACGCGCTGGGCCAGCCTTTCCGCGAGTCCACCAGCACCATGATGGTGGATTGCTACGGATGTAAATTCCAATCCCGCAATTACGCCCCGAAACACTCCACGGTGATGGTGGAAATCTTCCACGCGCCCGGGTGGGACCGCCGCGTGGTGCAAGGCAGAGTGGTATGGGTGCAGCGGCCGCGCACCCACAGAGAAAATTACCAGATCGCGATCGCGCTGGAAGTGCCGGGAAACGTCTGGGGTGTATCTCCCCCTCCAGCGGACTGGTTTGCGCACCCGGACGATCACGCGCCTGCTCCGATTGAAGTTTCCGACCCAGGGCCGATCGACGCATCGAACTTCGCCCCAGCCGACACCGAGCAGCAGGCAAATGCTGGAACGGAGGCGGCGTTGGAAGCACTCTCCAGTTCCAACGACGCAGAAGCGGTGGAAATCGAAACCCAACCGATCGGCGACGACGCGGAAGATATCGGGCCTGCGATCGAAGAATTCACCTTCACGCGCGAGCACCTTGACGGACAAATCCACGAGGCGATCGGCAAAACATTGCGCTCCATGATCGAGCGCGCAGCAGAAGCGGCCGTCCGGGACCTGCTAGAGGATGTCTCCGAACGCACCGCCGCGCTGGTGGAAGCAGCGCGCAGAATCTCCGAGGAGGCGGCGCAAGAAGTCGATGCCAAGCTCCGCAGCGTGTTGGACGAGACGGTTAAATCCCTGCAGATCGAACTGCCCAAACCCGCAAATCACAAGCGCCGACGGAGAGGCGGAAGATGAGGAGCCTCCGTGTGCGCCGCGCAGCAAGCAAGGCACGCAGCCACAGAAGAAAAGCACTCATCAGCGCTATGGCCTATTTCTCTCTCGTGGGCCTGAGTAGTAGAATTTACGTGATTGAGGCAGCACAATTTTCGCGCGTTGCATCTGAGGCCTTTGACCCGCGATAGGGCCTATGCTATAGGTTAGATCAGGCCCGATTCAGACATTTTTCTGAGGAGCATTCAAAATTTCAGGCTTGGCGCTTCTTCTGTTTGCCAGCCCGGTGACGCTGCTGGAGCAGACCACCGGAGTTGCGCGAGTAATTCTGGGCATTCTGCTGTTTTTCTCGATTTTTTCCTGGGCGTTGATTCTCCAGAAATTCGCTCAACTCAGCGGCCTCGACCAAAAGACGGCGCGATTCCTGCAGATGTTTCGCTCCGGACGCGGCCTAGCTGACCCCAATACGCTGCGTGCTGGGGCGGGCACTACTCCGCTCGTATCTATCTATGCGGCTGGCTACCGCGAGTTCGAGGCGCAGCTCGGCATCGCTCACGCGCATGCCGGAGCGTCCACGGCAACTGCAACGAAGCTCCGCAACGCGAGCGCTGTCGGCGTGGAAATGCAGGTCGCTGCGGGCGAAGAGGTCCGGCGCCTGGAAAAAGGAATGTCTACGCTCGCTACCATCGCCTCGGTTTCGCCCTTTATCGGTCTTTTCGGCACCGTTTGGGGCGTAATGGATGCCTTCGCGGGACTCGGCGAGGCTGGCGGAGCGAGCTTGCGAGCGGTCGCTCCCGGAATTTCGGAGGCTCTGATCACCACTGCCGCAGGACTATTTGCGGCGATCCCCGCCCTGATCGCCTATAACCACTTCCTGCACGGTATCCGCAGCATGGCCACGCGGATGAGTGATTTTGCCGCTGAATTCGTAGCGAAGATTGAGACGTTGTACACGTCCTAGGAATCCGCGATGCCTCAAATTCAACGCGAAACCGGCACCTCACTTTCCGAAATTAACATGGTGCCGTTCATCGACGTGGTTTTGGTGCTTCTGATCATTTTTATGATCACCGCGCCGGTGCTGCAGTCGGGCATCGACGTGGACGTGCCCAAAACCAAAACGGTGAAAGAACTGACGCAGGTCCGCATGGTGGTGACCATTGACCGCGGGCAGCGCGTCTATTTGGACGACAAGCCGATCAACATTCATCAACTAGGGCAGCAGATAGCGGCGAAATCTCACAACGTCAAAACACAGTCAGTCTACATCCGATGCGACCAGACGGTGCCGTTCGGAAGCTGGGCGACCGTGGTGGACGCATTGCGGCAGGCCGGAATTCAAAACATCAGCGTGGTTACTCGGCCGCTGAACGAGCGATGACATGGCTTCCGCGCTGGCAATTCGGCGGGACGACAGGCTGAAGCGTTTTGTAACGTATTCCGTTTTTTTGCATTGCGCCTTGGGAGTGCTGGTGGTTTTCTCAGTCTATTTTTCGAAGCCGGGTGAAAACTGGGGCGGCCCTGGCGGATCGGTGTCGGTCGGATTGGTTGGAAACGTTCCAGCCATCCCGCTGCCTCGACCAGAAGTCGAGAGTCCCAACCGGGTAGTAGACAACACCAAGGGACTCTTTAAAGCCAAACCGGAACCGCTGCCGAAGCCCGCGCCGGATGCCGTACCGATCCCGAAATTTCAGAAGAACAAGCCGCCAAAGTACGTCAAGCCCAAACATGAAGTGCAAAGCCTGACGCCGCCCGAGCCGAAGTACGTGACGCGGCCCTCGAAGATTCTCGAGAACAAGGCTCCTCCTCCCCCAAATGCTATTCCCTACGGAGCGGGTGGTGCTCCGCAAGTTCCAGTCA
Source organism: Candidatus Dormiibacterota bacterium (assembly GCA_035534415.1). Classification (GTDB taxonomy): domain Bacteria; phylum Acidobacteriota; class Terriglobia; order Acidiferrales; family UBA7541; genus Palsa-295. The sequence goes on from DATLSB010000154.1 coordinate 20,827, forward strand.
CGTCTTTCACCATGGGCAACACCGGCGCCACGGCAGCGGGAATGGCTTTTGGCGGCTCGCACGGCGGCGACTTCGGCTCGCGCTTTCCGTGGTACGTGCAAGCGGTTCAGCGCAGGGTTAGCACCAACTGGCTGCAATCGACAGTAGATCCCAGCGTCTCATACGCGCCGCGTGTGATCGTCACCTTCACCATCTTGCGCGATGGAACCATCACGAACATTCAAATTCAGCGTTCCAGCAACATCAGTTCGGTCGATAGCTCGGCGTATCGGGCCGTTCAGAATTCCAGTCCCGTGCAACAGTTGCCGCCAGCGTATTCCGGTTCGTCGGTAAACGTAGAATTTTGGTTTGATTTTCACAGATGATTCGCCGGTTTTTAATGTTGGTGCATCCAAGGTCCCGATAGATGAAGCTAAAACTAGCGGTTCTCACGGTAGTGGCACTCGCAGTAGCAATGATGCTTTTTACTGCTCCTAGCGCTTCAGCGCAGGACTGGTTTTCGACCGGCACGGGGCTCGGCGTATCAAAGGTGCGGCTGGCTGTCCCAGCCACTCCCGTGCGCACGCCAGCGGCGCAGAACTTCGCCAAGACTTTTCACGACGTCCTGTGGGCTGACTTGAACTACTCCGGAATCGTCGACATGGTCAGTGACAGTTTTTATCCCACGTCGATACCGAGCCAGCCGAGCGAGTTGAACGCTCAGCAATGGTCCGCGGCTCCGTCCAATGCGTATATGGTCGCGTACGGAAATCTGAGCATGAGCGGATCGGGCCTCTCGTTCGCTGGATACCTCTCGGACGTGCACAGCCAAATCGCAACAACCGCCCTGCAGAAAATTTATCAGCAGCCCGCAACGGACGAAGGAGCGCGGCAATTGGCGCATCAGTTCGCCGACGATATCGTCGCGCTGCTCAGCGGCGGCCAACCGGGAATCGCGCAAACGAAACTCGCGTACGTGAGCGCACGAAACGGCGACAAAGAAATATGGGAAATGGATTACGATGGCGCGAATCAGCACCAGTTGACGCACCTTCATTCCATCGCGCTCACGCCGCGGTGGTCTCCGGACGGCTCGCGCATCGCGTTCACTTGCTACGTTCCGTACCGCGGCGCACCATCAGCGCAGATCTGCATGTATTCCACCATTTCCAACCGGCTGATCGCCTTCCCCCATTTTCCTGGTACGAATAGCTCCCCTGCGTGGTCGCCCGATGGATCGCACGTCGCATTTATGTCTAGCCGCAGCGGTGGCACGCAAATCTATGTTGCCAACGCAGACGGAACCCATATGCAGCAGGTCACCTACGCGGCGGGAGTGAACACGTCTCCCGTCTTCAATCCGAAGACCGGGCAGCAAATTGTTTTCGTCAGCGATCGCGCCGGCGATCCGGTGCTTTACATGGCCAACGTCGACGGGTCCAGCGTGCAAAAAATCGACCTACCGGACATGGGTTACGTGGTCGACCCGGCGTGGTCACCAAATGGACAATTGCTCGCATTTAGTTGGCGCAGACCGACCGGAAACTACGATATTTACATTATGGACATCGTGAGCCATCAACTGGTGGAACTGACCAAGGATGAAGGACGCAACGAACGTCCCACTTGGGCGCCGGACGGACGGCACATTGGGTTCGAGTCTACGCGAACCGGAACCAACGAGATCTGGACCATGCTGGCCGATGGCAGCCAGCCGCGCGAGTTGACGTTTCGAGGCGAGAACGAATCGCCGAATTGGTCGCCGAACAACCATTAGCGGCGGCAGCGCTTTCCCCGCGGGGTGGCGCGCGCAATAGCGCATTCAGGTTCCTCGCACGTGGTAGGGGAGGAAGCAGTTGCAGGGTGTGTGTTTTAGAAGCATTCGGTGATCCTGGGTAGGATTCGACTATTAAAAACCAATTTCGCGCTTTCGCTAAGCCCTCGCGGAAGTCCGAAGGAGAGAACTAGAATGCAGCTCCGTACTACTTCGAAGTGTGTACTCGTGTTTAGCTTGCTTGCATTAGCCGCGGCCGTTGGCGGGTGCAAAAAGCAGGTCGCGGCGACGACCCCAGCGCCCGCGCCTGCGCCAGCACCATCGCCTACGGTGACTCTCAACGCCACGCCCACGTCGGTGCAAACCGGGCAGACATCCACGCTCTCGTGGTCTTCCACGAATGCCACGGATCTGGACATCGAGCCAGGGGTCGGGAAAGTATCGCCCCAGGGTTCGACGCCCGTGACTCCGAACACATCGACTACCTACACGATCACAGCCACGGGTTCGGGCGGCAGCGCCACAGCCAGCGCGCGTGTGGATGTCTCCGCTCCAGCTGCGGCCGAAACTCCAGCGCCGGCGCAGCCGAATCTGAGCGATCTTTTCTCGCAAAACATCAAAGATGCGTACTTCGATTTCGACAAGTCCGAACTCAAGCAAGATGCACGCGATGCCTTGACCAAGGACGCGGAGTTCCTGCGCTCCTATCCGCAAGCGCGGATTTCCATCGAGGGACATTGCGACGAACGCGGTTCGACCGAGTACAACCTGGGTCTCGGACAGCGCCGCGCCGAAGCCGCCAAGAATTTCCTCATCTCGCTGGGAATTTCTTCGGATCGCATGACCACAGTCAGTTGGGGCAAAGAGCGTCCGTTCTGCACCGAGCACTCCGAACAGTGCTGGGCACAGAACCGCCGCGCGCACCTGGTTCTAGTCCAGAGCGGAGCCGGGCAGTAACCCAAATCAAGTCGCCGGCGGCCGGTCAAATCCGCCGCCGGCGTTTTTTTGCTCGCGTGCGGCTCCTGAGACGGCCAGACGTGCGAGAATAGACGCGGAATATTCGCCGGGCAACTCGCCCGCGAAGGCGAAGCCCAGTCACATTTAGGTTAGGAGGCACCCATTGCGCATACGATGGATAGCGCTCGCAATTGCAGCTATGTTCTGTGGAGCGCTCGGTGGAGCGATTCTCGCTCCTCAGCCAGCCGACGCTGTGTCACGGGAAATCATTGAGCTGCAACAGCAGGTTTCGCAGTTGATTCAGGGCCAGCAGGATTTGACTACCGCTCTGGCCTCGGACACCGCGACAATCCGCACATTGGTGCAGCAATCGCTCGATTCATCGAGCCAGTTGCACAACCAGATGGGACAGCTCCAGAAAACCTTCCAGGACACGCAGGCGAATACGGGGTCAGCGGTAAGCTCGATGACCCAGCAGACGCAAGGCATTTCCGACAACGTGCAAGATTTGCAGGCGCGCGTTGCCAAATTGTCACAACAGTTGAACGACGTTCAAAGCACTCTGCAGAGCATCGACTCTAAAGTTTCCAATAACGGCATGAGCGGCGCGACTGCTCCTGGCTCAGCCGCTCCGGGCACGGCCAGTCCTACCGGCGCGCCGGGTGCCACTACGCCTGACGCACCACCGCCGGGAACTGCGGCAGTTCCGGCTGGCCCAGCCGCCACGGCGCCGATCTCCGCGGACACTCTCTACCAGAACGCTCTGCGCGATTACACCAGCGGCAACTACGCGCTTTCGCGCCAGGAGTTCTCGGACTACATCAAGAACTTTCCACAGAACGATCTGGCGTCTAACGCGCAGTTTTACCTCGGCGAAATCGCTTACTCGCAGGGCGACTACAAAGCTGCTATCGCCGCCTATGAGACCGTGCTGCAACACTATCCACAGAGCTTCAAGCTGGGAGCTTCCCTGCTGAAAAAAGGCATGGCGGAAATCGAGATTGGGATGCGAGTTAGCGCCAGGCGCGACCTTCGTGCTGTGGTCCAGCGGTTTCCCGGCTCCGACGAAGCGCATCGCGCGGAAGCTAAACTTCGCGAACTCGAGGCTCCCGCTCACACGACGCATCGCTAACTCCGATCGGATATACACCGTTTGCCGCTTCAGAACTCAACCGGGCCATCGCATCGAAGGAGCTGCTAACGGGGTTGGGTAATCTGATCGGAAGCTGAAATGCCTTTGGACAACAGATCCTCGGCTTTGTTTTGTCGCGATCGCGCCAACTTTGCGGAAGCTTCAGTTTCTACTCCGATGTGTTTTCCGCTATACTCCTGCGCATGTCAGTCAATAAAGCGATTCTAGTTGGGCGTCTGGGACGCGATCCTGAGACGCGCTATACCTCCGGCGGCCAGGCCGTCGCGAATTTCACTTTGGCGACGGACGAAACGTTCAAGGACCGTTCCGGAGAGCGTCAGAAACGCACCGAATGGCACCGCGTGGTCCTGTGGGGCAAGCTCGCTGAGATCGCCCAGCAATATCTGAAAAAGGGAATGCTGGTCTATGTGGAGGGCCGCATCCAAACGCGCCAGTGGGAAGATAAGCGCGACGGACAGAAGCGCCAGACCACTGAGATCGTCGGCAACGTGATGCGCATGCTCACGTCGCGAAACGAGGGCGCAGGAATGGCTCCAGCCGCCAGCCGCTCGCCGGATGCGGATATGGAAGGCGTGATGCCATCCGACGAACCCGCTGCCGGTCCGGAAATCTCGGACGAAGACATCCCCTTCTAAATCTGCGGGTAGTTTTTCACGGACATGCTTCGAAGCCGGATGTCGCGCTGGTGATGTGATTGGAGCTAGTGCGCGGTGCCGTTGCCGTTGGACTGCGGATTCTCGACACCCTGGACCAAATCCTCGTCCGCCGAAGGCAATGTCGGCAAAACTTCGGCCGCAATCGAGCGATTCTGAATGAGCACGTCTTTCTTCGTGCGACCGTCGCGAAATTCGATGGCGCGTTTGGCGTACTGCGCGATATCCGACTCGTGAGTGACAATCACGACCGTCAGGCCATGCTCGGTGTTGAGCCGCTGAAAGATATCCATAATCTCGACGCTCGTCCGGCTGTCCAAATTGCCCGTTGGCTCGTCCGCCAGTAGCAATGACGGGCTATTCACCAACGCACGTGCGATCGCAACGCGTTGCTGTTGTCCGCCCGAGAGCTGCGAGGGATAATGGCCCATTCGCTCCCCAAGACCGACCCGCTCAAGCGCCTCTCGGCCACGCCGCTCGCGCTCGGCCGGTGGAACCCCCGCATAGATGGTTGGCAGTTCCACGTTTTCAAGCGCGGAGGTGCGCGATAGCAGGTTGAACTGCTGAAAGACGAATCCGATCTTGTGACTGCGGATCCGCGCCAACTCGTGGCGCGTCAGACCGGAAACGTCCTTGCCGTCAAGGTAATAGTGACCCTTCGTCGGCTTATCGAGGCAGCCGATGATATTCATCAGCGTTGATTTGCCGGAGCCTGAAGCGCCCATGATGGCGACGAACTCTCCCCGAAATATATCCAGCGAGACGCCGCGCAGCGCATGGACTTGAATCTCGCCCAGGTCGTACGTCTTATGGATGCCTTCCAGACGTATGGTCGCGGTACTACTCTCTGCGGATGGTGATACTTCCTGCGGAGTCGCTTGTGCGGCGGCTGACTTTTCACTCATGAGATTGGCCGGAAAGATTCCCTTCGGTCGGGCGCACGCTGCCCGATAAATTTCAACCGCAGCACCTCGCTACTGCCGCGCTAGTGCCCAGAGTTAGCTGCGGCTGCTGCAGCGGCCTGCGCTTTTCGTTGTTCATCCACGTGCTTCATATACTCGTCGAATTTCGGCCGCTGCGAAGGCGTCAAGATGGCACGAATTTGCGCGCGCCCCTCCTGCCGAATGGATTCCTTTTGCGCATCCAACGGCGCGTACAGCGTTTTCCATTTTGCGGACGTATCGTCCATGATCAAAAGAATTTGCTTGCGCTGCGCCGGCGTAATCTTCACCGCCTGGCAAAAATTATCGATTAACTGGTCCCGCGTGGGATGCGCCGTAGTCACAACCGTAATCGGCTGGCCTGAAACATGCTGGTTCCACAGGTGATTTCCGACGCCGCCGAATATCACGCCGAGCACGAAAACAGCTACGAATAGAATCGCCGCCTCGCGGCGCGCCTTAGTTGGTTCCATGGCCAGTTTCCGCTACCATAATCAACACTTCATCTCGGTTCGCCGGCGGCTGCGCCGGGTCCGAAGCGAACAGAAAGTCCGTCGCTTGCATAGGACGTATTGCCACTTGATTCGGTTGCGCATGGCGAGCGCTCCCGGCGTCGTACGCCACCAGCGCGACCAGAGCCAGTGCGGCCGTGGCTGCAAAGCGCCATCCCAGCGTCACCAACGACTGCCAGAACCCGGCGCTTTCCGCAGACAACTCCGATTCCACCACGCGAATACGGGCCATCACCATCCGTGAGAAGCCAGGATCGGGAGCCATGCCCGCGGGCGCGGCCGCGCGAAACAATTGCGCGCTCATTCGCGCACCTTCAAATGCCTCGCGGCACGCACCGCACTCTCGCATGTGAACTTCGGAGCGCTTCGCATCCGCAGTGTCCAAGCCGGACTCGACGTAATCCTCCAGAAGCGCCTCAAATTGAGAACATGCCGTGCTTGCCAATGTCATATCATCGGCCATGCTTCACCCCTTCCTCCGCAGAGCGGAAGCGGACCCTGCCTTGTGAGACGAATCCAGGCGGCGGCGGTACATGTCCATAATTCGGCCGCGCGCCCGGAACAACCGTACTTTCACCGTGTTCACGTTCAATTTCAAAATCTCCGCGAGCTCTTGCACTGAGAAGCCCGACATTTCTTTGAGCACCAGCAGTTGGCGGTCCTGCTCCGGCAGCGTGTCCAGCATACGCTCCACCATTTCTCGCGCTTCGGCGCGCGCGTCCGGACCCTCGGGCGGATGGGTCAACGACACGATCCCGTCCAGCCGTGAAACCTGCTCTTCCGATAGATCCGACTCGTACACCAGCGGCCGGACTTTTTTCTTGCGCAAATAGTCCCAGCACTCGTTCACCGCAATCTTATAGAGCCAAGTCGAAAACGCCGCCCGCTGATCGAACCTCTTAATTCCCAGGTACGCTTTCAGAAACACCTGCTGGGCCACATCCTCCACATCCTCGGGCCTGCGCAGGATGCCGCCCACCAAAGCGAACACACGCTGTTGATGGCGCCGCACCAACTCTTCGAACGCGCTCTGAACGCCGCTCTGGCACTCGCGCACGAGTGTCCGGTCGTCCTCCTGCTTCCCCGCTCGATTCAGCGGCAGGGCCATTGCCGGAGCGCTGGATACCATATCTTTAATGACGTTCGCCATCGCTGTTAGGTTACTGCCGGTGCGCGCCTGGATGTATACAGTTTGTTCTTGCAGGCATTACTAGCGCCATGTAACAATATCCTCCATGATAATCGGAGAGCGTATTCGCCTGCTACGCGAAACAAAAAAACTTTCTCAGGGCGACATTGAAAAGCGCACCGGCCTGCTCCGCTGCTACATTTCGCGCGTCGAGAACGGCCACACCGTTCCGGCGATCGAGACGCTAGAGAAGCTAGCCCGCGCCATGGAAGTGCCGCTCTATCAACTATTCTACGACGGCGAGGAACCGCCTGAACTGCCCAATCTTCCGAAACGGAAGAGCGCCGACGATATCGCCTGGGGGAGCACCGGCAAAGAAGCCCGCTTTTTGGGCCGTTTCCGCCGGTTGCTGGGGCGTATCGAAGAGGGCGACCGCCGGTTGCTGTTGTACATGGCCCAGAAAATGGCCAACCGGTAGACGGTTTCACCGTTCCACTCCAATCGAACTAATTGGCCGTTTCATGGCGCCTCGGCGTTCAGGGGTAGGTGTCCCCCGGGGCGCCGGATTTACTACCCTCTGGCTGATTCCCCGACTACTCCCACTCAATTGTGCTCGGCGGCTTCGAACTGATGTCGTAAACCACTCGGTTAACACCAGGCACTTCATTCACGATACGCGTTGAGATTCGCTCCAGCACATCCATAGGCAGCCGGTACCAATCGGCGGTCATTGCGTCCAGGGACTCGACCACCCTCACCGCAATGGTATCACCATAGGTGCGCCCGTCGCCCATCACGCCCACGCTGCGAATCGGCAGCAACACCGCAAAAGCCTGCCATACCTTTTCGTAAATTCCTGCCCGACGGATTTCCTCGATCACCACGGCATCGGCAATTCGTAACGTATCGAGGCGGTCGCGGCTGGCCTCGCCAAGAACCCGCACAGCCAACCCCGGCCCAGGAAAGGGATGCTTGACCAGAATTTCATTCGGCAGACCGAGTTTCCTGCCGATGCCGCGAACTTCATCTTTAAATAGATCGCGCAGCGGCTCGATCAGGCTGAACGGCATGTTCGCCGGCAATCCGCCTACGTTATGGTGCGATTTGATCACCGCCGATGGACCTTTCACGGAAATCGATTCGATTACGTCGGGGTACAGCGTTCCCTGTACCAGAAATTGCACCGGCAGCCCGCCGGACGACGAGTCCGCCAGTTTCTTCGCTTCCTCGGCAAACACATGAATGAACTCGTTGCCGATAATCTTGCGCTTCTGCTCCGGGTCGGTAATGCCCTTCAATTTGCCCAAAAAGCGCTCCGAGGCGTCCACGCCGATCACTAGCAGCCCTAGCCGGTCGCGCAACAGGTCGAGCGTATCCTCGAATTCGTTCCAGCGCAGGAGTCCGGTGTCGACGAACACGTTCGTGAGCCGGTCGCCAATCGCCCGCGCTACCAGCGCCGCGGCTACCGCCGAATCCACTCCGCCGCTCAGCGCGCAGATCGCTCGCGAGCCTTCCGCTTGTTTGCGGATCGCGTCGATAGCGCCGGCAATAAAGCCTGCGCGGTTCCAATTTCGCTTGGCGCCGCAAATCTCGAAAACGAAGTTGCCCAAAATCTCGGTTCCGCGGTCGGTGTGCTGCACTTCGGGATGAAACTCCACGCCGAAAATCTTCTTTTCCAGATTCTCGACAGCGGCCACCGCGTTATCGGTGCGCCCGGTGACGTGGAAGCCCTCCGGTAATCCGACCACATGATCGCCATGGCTGTTCCAAATTTTCAGCGTTCCGGGCAAGCCAGTGAACAGCGACGACGACCGCTCGATTTCCAGCTGCGCGCGCCCATATTCGCGACGATCGGCGCGCTCCACGCGACCTCCAAGATTGTAGGTGAGCCACTGCATGCCGTAGCAGATGCCCAATACGGGGATGCCGAGCTCCAGCATGTGCGGATCGCACACCGGCGCGTCTTTCTCGTAGACGGAACTCGGCCCGCCGGAAAGCACCAGCCCCACAGGTTCGTAGGCGCGCACTTCCTCAATCGAAGCGGTGCAAGGCAGCACCGCCGAGAAAACTTCCTGCTCGCGAATGCGGCGCGCAATCAGCTGCGTGTATTGCCCGCCAAAATCGAGCACCACAATCCCGCCGCGCGTGCCCGCCGAAGCTTCGGATGCCTTCCGCAAGGCCGCTCCGCTTTCAGTCATAGTTTTGCGCTGACCCACTTAGCGCTGCTCCATCGGTTGGAAATTTCCGAGTCGGACGAATATCTGCCAAGAGAATAACACGAACGCAGCATGATAATTGGCCGCAAAACGCAAGCCGGAGAGTTACCTCAACACGATGTTCACGAGCTTATTGGGCACCACCACGACTTTCACCAGATGCCCATCGGCAATCAGTGGAACGATGCGCGGATCGCTCAGCGCTCGCTCGCGCAACTGCTCCTGATCGAGCCCTTGGTCCACCATCAACTTGCCGCGCACGCGCCCGTTGATCTGAATCACGATCTCCACCTGCTCTTCGCGCGCCAGATCTTCGCGGTATGCCGGCCATTTCTGGGAGTAAACGCCGTCGGAATGGCCCAGTATTTCCCAAAGTTCCTCGGCAATGTGAGGAGCCATGGGCGAAAGCATTAGAACCAGGCCATCGAACACATGCTTCAGCGTGGCCGGCGCAACTTCCTGTTCTAGAGGCTCTTGGGCCACTAAATCGTTCACCAGCTCCATAATCAACGCGATCGACGTATTGAAATGCCAGCGTGTCTCAAAATCGTCTGTAACGCGCTTGAGGGTCTGCTGCAGACGGCGCACCAGGAGCTTTTCCTTTGCTGTGGAACCCGCCTCGTCCACGGCCGCCGACGAAACGCCTTTCAGCCTCGGCCCGTGCTTATCGACCAACCGAAAAACGCGGTTCAGGAATCGTGCCGAACCTTCGGTGCCCTGTTCGCTCCACTCGAGGTCTTTTTCCGGCGGAGCCGCAAACAGCGTGTACATTCGCCCTGTATCGCAGCCGTATTTATCGGCCATTTCGATCGCGCCCACCACGTTGCCGCGCGATTTCGACATGGCCACGCCGCCCTTCTGCACCATTCCCTGCGTGAAAAGCCGCGCAATCGGCTCGTCATGATTGACGATTCCCATGTCCCGCATCACTTTGCAGAAAAACCGCGAATACAGCAGGTGCAGAATGGCGTGCGTGATGCCTCCCACATACTGGTCGATCTGAAACCAGTACGCGACTTTCGATTTATCGAATGGCGCGCTGCTATTGTGCGGATCGGTGTAGCGGTAGAAATACCAGGACGAGTCTACGAAGGTGTCCATAGTGTCCGTCTCGCGCCGCGCTGGCCCGCCGCATTTCGGGCATGTGGTGTTGAGCCATTCAGGAACGCCTGCTAGAGGTGATTGGCCCTGTCCGGTTAGCGCAACGTTGTCCGGCAGCCGCACCGGCAGTTGATCGTCACGAAGGGGCACGATCCCGTCACGGTCGCAATAGACTACCGGAATGGGCGTGCCCCAGTAGCGCTGACGCGAAATTCCCCAGTCCTTCAGTCGATATGTAGTTTCCCCGTTTCCGAAGTTTTTCGACGTCGCGTCTGAAGTCATCTTGTCGATTGCCTGCTCGGACGTAAGCCCCACATATGGCCCGGAATCAACCAGCCGCCCATATTCGGTAAACGCCTCTCGCATGCGCTCAACGCGCAGAGGTTCGCCAGTAACCGGCTGAACCACGACGTTTACCGGTAGATGGTATTTTTCCGCGAACTCAAAGTCCCGCTGGTCGTGCGCGGGGACGCACATCACCGCGCCCGTCCCATACTCAGCCAAGACAAAGTTCCCGACCCAGACCGGCACTTTCTCGCCGGAGAAGGGATTCACGGCGAATTTTCCAGTAAAGAAGCCGTCTTTTTCGGCGGTGGCGATATCCGCGGCTTTGGTGCTCTGCTGCAGCATGGACTTTATACGCGCATCAATCGCCGCGCGGCCATGAACGCCTTCGAGCAGCCGGCCAAGCTTGGGGTGCCCGGCGGCGATCAGCACCGCCGAGACGCCATAAATGGTGTCCACGCGCGTGGTGAAAACTTCGAGATCCAAATCCATTCCTTCGATAGGAAACTTCACGCGTGTGCCGCGCGATTTGCCGATCCAGTTCTGCTGCATCAGCAGGACGCGTTCCGGCCAGCCGCTCCGCAATTGCTCCATGCCAGCCAGAAGTTCGTCCGAATATTGCGTGATTCGCAGGAACCACTGTTCGAGTTCCTTCACTTCCACCCGCGTGGTTTCGTGACGCCAGCAAAAGCCGTCGATCACCTGCTCGTTGGCCAGCACCGTGGCGCAGTCCAGGCACCAGTTCACTTTGCTCTTTCTACGAAATGCGATGCCCTTCTCAAGCATTCGTAGGAAAAACCACTGGTTCCAGTGGTAGTACTCCGGCTCACACGTGGAGATCTCGCGATCCCAGTCGTAGCTAAAGCCGAACCGCCGCAGGACGCGCCGGAACTCGCGGATGTTCGCGTTGGTCCATTCGCTTGGGTGGATGCCTGCCTTGATCGCTGCATTCTCAGCCGGAAGTCCAAATGCGTCCCAACCCATCGGGTGCAGCACGTTGTAGCCGCGCATCCGCTTATAGCGCGCCACTGCGTCCCCGATGGTGTAGTTGCGCATGTGGCCCATGTGCAGGGTGCCGGACGGGTACGGCAGCATTTCGAGGACGTAATATTTTTGCCGGGACGTGTCGCCGTCAATGGCGTGGAAAACGCCCTGCTCTTCCCAAACCTTCTGCCACTTTGGCTCGATCTTCTGCGGGTCGTATTCCGCCACTATTTTCCGCGTCCTTTTCCCGATTGGATTTTGGTTACGGGGCCTAAGCGGGCACTGCCTCGCGCTTCGCCGCCGCGCGCCTCGGCGCTTTTCCGGGCTTTTCCGGGCTTTGCCGCTTTTGGCGCCTTCTTGGGATTTGCTGCGGCAGTAATTGGTCGCCGCGCTAGTTTCCAAAGGGACGCCAGGTTCTTGCGGTCGTCTCCAGGCTGGTCGATCGGCGTCTCCAAAATAAACGCTCGCCCGCTCAGCAGCGGGTGCGCCAAAATTCTAGCGAACGCCTGCGCCCCGATTTGGCCTTTGCCGATGTGCTCGTGCCGGTCCACGCGCGAGCCAAGCTCGGTCTTCGAATCGTTCACGTGGACCACGGCCACTCGCGCCAGCCCCACAGTACGGTCGATATCGCGCAGCGCCAATTCCAAACCGTCGGCCGTCCGAATATCCCAGCCCGCCGCGAACGTATGCGCCGTATCAATGCACACGCCGAGCCCGAGTTCGGGACATGCGTCGATAATCGCTTTCAGTTCCTCGAATTTCGAACCCACGCAGCTTCCGTGCCCGGCCGTATTTTCGAGCAGGATTTTCAATTCGCCTAGTTTCAATCCGCGCGCAGCCTGCCGCAGCCCTTGCGCGATCGCGGCGATTCCCGCGTCCACAGCGCTGTCGCAAAAGCTGCCCGGATGCACCACCAAATAATCCGCGCCCAAGTCGATCGCGCGAACCAACTCTTGGTGAAATGCCTGGACCGACCGTGCTCGAAGCACCGGATTCGGCGAAGCCAAATTGATCAGGTAATTTCCGTGGATCACCAGCGGCCCGAGTTGCAATTCTCCGCGCCGGGCGCGAAATCGAGCCGCATCTGCGGGAGGGATCCGCCCAATTCCGCGCGTCCACATCCGCGGACTCGCTGAAAAAATCTGCAGTGCGTTGGCGCGTAAATCATGCGCAATTTCGAGTGAGCGGACGACGCCCCCGGCGATCGAGGTATGTATCCCGATGCGCAGACTGCCGTCCTTCCACGCTGGAATTTCAGGCGGCGGAACAGGCGTCTCGTGGTACTCGTCACCAGCGTCGCATTCGAGATCCCTATCTTGTTCTTTTGGCATGCCCTTGGTGTGTTTGGAAGCAGTCGGTTGCGTCGGGACGCGCTCACAGCTCTCGCCGTTCTCCGCCGCTAATCCAGCGCGTATTGAATTTTATAGTAAATGGCGCGAACGCGCAAACCAGCCGCTCGCTGCAAATCGCCGTCGCAATTTGCCACAAAATCCTGGCGCGCTCCGCCCGGTCGAGTGTTAATATAACGAACTGTTGGACGTGAGGCGCGGTCGCCAAGTGGTAAGGCAAAGGTCTGCAAAACCTTTAACGGCGGTTCGATTCCGCCCCGCGCCTCCAACCTCCGAACCTGTGGTCGATCGTCCTCAATTTCTAGCGCGTACCCCTTGCAGCCTCTGCGAACCCCAGTAAAAATGTCCACCGAGCGCACTTGTGCGTTGCCGCCAGTCCTGGGCTTTCTGCGGGACCAGCTTCACCTTGAGGCCAACCAGTTTTTCCGGGCGTACGCCATTTGGATTTCTGCGCCGAGCCATCTGGCATGAAAGTCCGTTTAAATTACCGCCTGATCGCGTTGTTAGTCGTCCTGGCCGTGCTTGGTACACGTGAAGTGGTTATGGAGCTGCGCCCATCGTTTCTGCGCCCGGGTGCGCACCTGATGGCCTACGTCAGCAACACCGCCGATGGCACGCTGACGGCGATCGATCTAGTGAAACTTCTGCCGCTCGCCACCATCCCGGTTGGCCCGGAGCCAACGGGCTTGCGCGCCGATGCAGCGCGTAAGGAAATTTGGGGGCTCAGCGCCGCAGGCGGCTATGCGTGGGTGCTCGACGTCACCACCAATAAAGTGGTCGCGCATATCCCCGTCGGCGCGGCGCCCTATGCTCTGGATTTTTCGCGCGACCACTCGCGCGCTTATGTCGCTGCTTCTGGATCGAACACCGTGGTGGAAATCGACTGCGCCACTCGCCAAATTGTTGCGCGCGGACGCGCCGGGCTCCGCCCATGGATCGCGCGTCTCTCGCCCGACGGCAAAGTACTGGTGGTGTCGAATCGCGAGGACGGCACCGTCTCGCTTTTGGACCCGCGTGCGCTTGCGTCGCGCGGTGTGATCCACGTGGTTCCCGACCCAGAGCAGATCGCGATTTTGCCCGATAGTTCGAAAGCGTTCATCACGTCAGGTACAACCGACCAGATTTCGGTGGTGGACTTGAAACGCAAAGTGCTGCTCGCAAATGTGGATATCGGCGGCACTCCGAATGGACTGATCCTGAAGCCCGATGGAGGGGAGCTTTATATTCCGTCCACAAGCGCGCATGGGTTGATGGTGGTCGATACCCAGACGAACGAGGTCGGCGACTTCATGCTCCTCGGCAGCTCGCCTGCATACGGAACGCTTACACCGGATGGCGCCACGCTCTACGTCTCCGACCCCAGCGCGGGTCACATTATTCCCGTGGCCATAGGCAACCGGCAAGCAGCCCATTCCATTTCCGTTGGGCAGCAGCCGAACGTCTCGCAACTCACGCCCGGCGGCGATATGCTCCTGGTGGTGGACTCGGCATCGGACGATCTCGCAGTAATCCGCGCGGAAACGGGCAGCCTGATCACCCTGATTCCCACTGGTTCGCGGCCGCGCGACCTCGCGATCGACGCTTTCTGAAGCTGCACGAGTGACCGCAGGATTCTCGCAACCTACTCGACGTTAAACGAGAGTGATACCGGCGGCTTCGTGACCAAAGTTCCGCCGCTCGTAGATGCCGCCGTCAATGTCACGGTGTAATTCCCCGGCGGCGTACCCGGTGTCGAAACATTGGACGACGGGTCGCCTCCACCCCCTCCGCACGCTGCGATGCCTACAGAAAAGGCGAGCACCAGCGCCGCAATCTGAACCGCGGTCGCAATTCGAAGCAAGTTACCGCTCGCGCGCGGGGAAAATATCGCGCCCGCTCCGCCCGCGGCGATGAACAGCAACAAACAAATCGCCACCACACAACGTTCCTCCGCGAATTTGCCATCGGCCCCCGAAAGCGGCCCGCCGCGTGGGTCGAGCACCGATGTGGAAGATGCCGCATAGGTGGGCACTGTGACCGTAAAGCTCGCCACCCCACTCGACGACGCCTGCACCGATGCCGGGCTCACCGAGCACGTTCCGAGGTCAACTCCCGTTTGCTCCGAACACGAGATCTGCACCGTCCCGGCAAAGCCGCCTGACGAAGCTACATCCAGATTAAATATCGCTGGCTGTCCGGCGGTAACTGGTGCCGTCACGGGTTGTCCATTCGCCGCTGCGAGGCAGAAATCCGCCGCAGGCCCCGTCAGTGGAATCAGCTGCGGGCTGCCCGGAGCGTTGTCCTGCAACTGAAGCGTGGCGCTGCGGCCCGGATCGTCGCCGCAAGTGGCCGCTTCCTGGGGATCGAACGCCACCTGCACCGTGCAGGATTTTCCAGCCGAAATGGAGTCGCCCGCGCCGCTGCACGAATTCGCCGTAATCGTGAAATCGGTTTTGTTCGTGCCCGTCACGGTGACTTGCGACACGGTCAAAGTGCCGGCGTTGGCGCCGCTGCTGCTATTTGTAATGGTAATCGGCTGCGGAGCACCGGTAGTTCCCACCAGTTGACTCGCGAAACTAAGGCTCGTCGTGAACGAAATCGCGGCTACCGTTGCCGTTCCGGAAATTGTTACCGAATTCGGCGTACCTCCAGGGACGTTTACAGTGGCGGTGCGCGGCCCCGCCACTGCGCCCGTCGCCGGAGCGAAGGAAATCGACACCTGGCAGTTTGCTCCCGCGCTGAGCACTGGTGAGCATGCGGTCTGCTCCAAAAAGTCGGACGCGTTCGCGCCTTTGATCGAAATTCCGCTAACGGTCGCGGGAGACGCCCCCGTATTCGTGAGGGTAATTGTCTGCGCGGCGCTGGTACTTCCTTCGCCCTGCGCCGCAAACGTCAAACTCGCCGGCGACACTTGCAGCACCGCGGGGTTATTAGCAGAACCCGTCAGCGCCACGGTTTGAGGACTGCCGGCGGCATTATCAGAGAAGCTCAACGCAGCGCTTTTTGCCGTCGCCGCGGACTGGGGGGCAAATTGGACCGCAACCGAGCACGTTGCGCCGATTGCGACAGTGCCCCCGGCTGTTGGACAGGTTGTAAGCGCGCCGACCACTGCGAAGTCCGCGTTATTGGCGCCTTGAATCGCGATGCTGCCCACGCTGAGCGCCGTACTCCCCTGATTCGTCAGTGTCACCGTTTGTGACCCGCTGGTCGTCCCCACCGGTACGGTGCCGAAGGCCAGGGCCATGCTCGCAGGCTCAATCTGCACCACGAGCGCTGCGGGAGTGCCGGTGCCCGACAAAGCGATCGTCTGTTCCGCACCCGATTGATCGTCTGAGTTATCCGAGATTTGTAGCTGATCCTGAAACGGTCCAGTGGTCGGTGGAGTAAAGTAGACGTTCAGCGTGCAACTGCCGCCAGCCGCGATGCTCTCTCCCTCCGCTCCCAATAAACAGCTGCCTCCTTGCAAGCTAAACGCGGAGGTCGATGGTTTGCCGATGCTCGACAACGTCATCGCCTCGGTCCCAGTGTTTTCGATCGTAACTGTCTGGACGTTGGGGACTTTGACAGGCTGGTTGCCAAAAGCCAGACTCGGCGGGGAAATCAGCGCATGCGGAGCCCCGCCAATCCCACTCACTTCGAGCAGTTGAGGACTTCCCGGCGCATTGTCCGAAATGGAGAGGTAAGCGGACTCCGGTCCGCCGACGGACGGCGAGAAGGTCAGTTCCAGTGAGCATTGCACAGACGGCCCCGGCGAAATAGCCGTGCCGATGCACGCCCCCGTCTGGGCTGAAAAATCCGCCGCATTGGGTCCGCTAATTTCAATGTCGGAGATTGTCAGCGACTGTTCTCCGCCGTTGAACACTGCGATCGGCGTTCCCGCTTGGCGCGTTCCAAGAGTTACCAGAGGAAATACGTCGCGGCCCACGTTGAAATACACGCTCGGGCCCGCCGCCGAGCTTTCCGCGACAGCGACTAAGAAAGCATCACTGGTGGGCGATGCTGTCTGGCAACTAGCGCATATTTGTTGGAAGCCGTTTGATGAACCAGCACTCGTGATCGCTGTTGGAAAATCGGCGGCGGTGGTCTCGCCGGTCACGTACACTTGCCCCGCGCCCACGGCGGCCACTCCGCTAGCCGCTGCGCTGGCCGCACCGCCCGGCGGCGAAGTTCCGCCGAGCGGCGTGGAATAAATCAGCGAAGTCGCGCCCTTCGCAGTTGGATTGAACATCGCCAGGAACGCGTCGTATGCGCCATTGAAGGGCTGCAGATTGTCGTGCCACGGAAAATCGACCGAGTCCGTTTGTCCCGCAATATAGACGGCGCTTGGTCCCGCGATCGTAACAGATAGCCCGGTGTCCGCGCCTGGATTTGCAGCGCTGCCTGTCCCGCCTAGGTATGTCGAATAGCTCAGCGAAGTCATCGCGGACACTGGATCTTGCGCGATCACCGCCAGAAACGCGTTCTGCCGGGCCGTTCCCAAAAGATTGTTGCCGCTCAATTGGCTTTGAAACGGCGCTATCGCGCCATTCACCGGGAAATCTGCGGATTGCGTTGCTCCGGTGACGTATGCATGCGGAGGGATGCCGTTGGGCAGAGCGCTGGGCGGATCGAGCGCGATTCCCAAAATCTCGTCCATGCCGCTTCCGCCGATCAGCGTCGCGTACACCAAATCACCAGGTCCTTGTCCGGTGGGCGCAATCTTCATCACGAATCCGTCGGACGTGCCTCCGCCGTACTGGCTCTGAAACGCATTCAGAGCGGGAAATCCGCTGGAGGCGATCGTTGCCGTTCCGGCAATGTACGCATTGCCGCTGGCATCGACTGCTACTCCGCCCACTCCTAATTGCCCGACTGCATTCGTCCCAAGATAGCTGCAGTATTTCAGCGTTAGCGCCGCGCCCGGCTGGGTTGGCGGCGTGAACACTGCCACATATCCATCGCTCTCTTCTCCGTCCCAAGTCGTTTGAAGCGCTCCAGCAGTCACCGGCAAATCCGGCGAAGACGAATCGACCGGTCCGACATCCGTATCCGACGCGATGTACACATCTCCACTCTGATCCAACGCAATCCCGCCGGAGCCGCGAGTCGATTCCCGTCCGCTGCCTCCGAAGAAGATTGAGAAATTGAGCTGATTGCCCACCGGATTCACCTCGCTGACAATCGCATCGTTTCCGGTGCCGCTAGTCAGCCCAGTGGTCGGTTGGCTCGATCCGGTCACTGGAAAATCCGTCGACGTGGTTGTGCCGGTGATCGCCACGTCGCCAGCGCCATCCACTGCGATCAGTCCGCCCGCTTGCGTCCCGCTGCCGCCCAGAAATGTCAGATAAAGCAGCGAATTCGCGCCAGTAACCGTCGGGTCTATTTTGGCAATGTAAAACGCCGACCCGCCCACGGCGCCGCCGATCCCGAAGGCCGCAGCCTCTGGGAATGTCGACGAAGATGTCGTCGTGCCCGCCACATAAACCTTCCCGCTCGCGCCGATTGCCACGTTTCCGCCAGTTTCATTTCCCGCGCCGCCGAGGAATGTGGTGTACGCCACCGATATCGAAGGGTCGATCACCAAAGTCGCTCGCGGATCATGATGGCCTAAATGGAGTCCCACCGATCCATCCGCTTCCATCACGTAGTATCCGCGAACGGCTTTTCGAATTCCTCCAGCAAGCACGTCGTAAATTTTGGGCTTTGCCATTCTCAGCTGGCGGTCGCCTGCAAACAAAATCACGTCGCCGTCGGACACTTTGACGCGGTTCGCGCCCGAAAATCGCAGCCGCATTCGCGATGCGTCGCTTCCCGCCGGTAAACTTAAATCGTATTCAGCTCCGTCTCGGCTACCGTGGACCACCAGTCCGACTTGCTGCGCTGAATCCGAAGTAGCCACGGCACGCTCGAAATGGGGCACGTTGGTATGCCACGCGCGCGGATCGCGCCCCAGAAAGTAGTTGCTGATGGTTCGCAGCGGTCGCTCGCCGTGCCATGCAAACTTCGCATTCCCGCCCCTGGCTGCGCCTCTCGTTACATGAGACTGCGCCGCTCCTCGTACTCCCTGACCGTCCGCAGCCCAGCCAACGCGAATCCGCACCAGGTCAGCCCGCGCGTAACCGCGCCTGGCCGAATGATCCGCGACCTCCACGTCCATGCCGTCGCGCGTGAGCAAAAGCGTCATGCCTGCGCCGCGTCCGATGAACGCCACATCCGCATCGAGCTGTCTATTGAATTGTCCGCCGAACTTCCGTCGAAGCTCGCCGCCAAACTGCCCAACGTTGGGCTCAAACGTCATCGGGATCGCAAACGGCGAGACACACCTTTGCTGAGGGGAGCAGCGCGCCGCAAATGCGCTCGGCGGGGTCAGCCTCGCATGTCCAAGCACACCTGTTGCATTCGCAATCTGTGCTTGGGAAATTTCGCCCGGCTTGCGGAACTCAGTCGAGGATTTGGCACGCCTGAAGTTCCGCGACCAATCACACGTGGAGCCAACAATCGTGATTCCGGCCAGCGCCAGAATACACACGGACACCAATCGCCTGCTCATTTAGGCCCTCCTCCGGACGCGAAGTGACCTTCGACCCGGGTTGGGCAGCTCTCGTACTGCGAGCTGACTGCCGTTAGTAGTTTTTGTTGATGGCCGGCCTCCGAAGTGGAGGCGTGCAGAATATCTCGCGCGCCGCCGCAAATGTCAAGATGACAATCGCGACATGTGTGGGCGCTAAGCTGCGCACCCGAAGAAGCCGCGGCCAGGCGCGCATACCATTCCGCAACTCGATCTATGGCCCTCTTGCGCCAGCAAAAACAAACTTTCGATTGGGGGGCAGTGCTTGCGGGCGGGGCGTGTGGGGAGAGTTCCCACCCGCAAGCACTTACTGCAAGGGGTAATCCGTTCTACGGCTCCGGAGCCAACTCCGGCCCGCTATCCGGCGGAGGAGGCGGCGCACCTGCGCCGAGCCTCATTCGCCTACGAACCCGTACGACCGGCCCTTTCTGCAGGGTGTAATCCGGCGGCACTTGGAATAGAGACGGGTCGGGTTCACCCGTCTGAATATTGGTCAGCTGCCTGATGCTGTCTCCACGCACAGGATCGGTCGTTTTGGTCATGACAACCATTTGCAGCTCGGGCGAATACCATCGCTCCGTGGTGATCATGATCGGCTTCTCGTTGCCGATTTGCCCAGCGGGAATCGTGCGCGTGTAGCGCGTTCCCTGCGCCTGCACGCCGTTGATGGTTTGCGTGCCGAGAGAAGTGGTCGTCACGTCTCCAGCATTCGGCGCTGAGATGTCGGCCTGTTTCTGCCGCCTACCGCCGCGATTCGAACGCATCCTCCGCTCCAGCCGCACCTCATGCGCGATTTTGCGATTGGGGTCCAGGATGTATTGCATCCCACTAACCACGTCATTAATGAAGATCACGTGCGGCGCCCCCTGATTGCTGGTGGCATACGCGCCAATCGCGGGAAGCGTCATCTCTCGCCGCACTCGCCCCTGGCTATCACGCGCGATCGTTCCGCTGGTCGAGCGATCGATCTGATTGCCGTCCGCGAGCATCTGCGTCCTCTGCACCATGATGGTCGCCGTAAACGGGGCGCCCGTCACCGTCTTGCCACCCAGCCCGGCTTCGAAGCCGACAAAGTCCATCGCGTCGCCCGGTCCCATCGGGCCGCCCGTGCGGATGAACAACACATTCTTATCCGGCGGCGGGACCTGCGGCGGGACCTGCGGCGGGACCTGCGGCGGGACCTGCGGCGGGACCTGCGGCGGGACCTGCGGCGCAGTCGCTTGCGCCGGAGACTGCGCGTTGGCGAAGCCGCCCGCGGTTCCCAGGACAACCAGCAAAACCGCCATCCGAAATGCTCTAGACACCACCCTTGTCTTCATAAACCCGCCTCCGCCACTTCCAAAATCCTCACCGTTGCGCCGTCGCATTTGCATCGTCCTGCGAAACCAGGCGAATCGCCTGCGGCGTGCCATCCGCGCTGACGATCAGATCCGCGCGCACCGTGCCATCGCCTTCCATTGCTTCCACCGGCAGTCCGAACGCCGCAAGATCCGCCCGCGGCATCTCCACGCGGACCACCGCGCCATCATCGAGCGTCGCCGGGTAACCCGCATCCGGCAGCGGAATAAACGCCGCCGAATCGTCACTGGCAACCAGCGTGGAGCTATCCGCCGCTAGTTTTCCTGCCGATTTCGAAGATTCGCCTCGCACTACGTCGGAACTCCCTGCACCTTGTACGGCGACCTGCGGCTCACGATCACTATCGGCTGCAGCTTTCGGCGGCACTGGACTTGGCGGACTCACGTGCGTCACATGGACGAACGCCGGCCCGCGGCTCCGCGGCAAGCCCCGGTACAGCCAAAATCCCAATGAAAGCAGCACCACCGCCGCAACCCCGATCGCTGCTGCGAACCAGCCCATGCTTTGGCGCTGCTCCGCTGCTTTCTTGTCGCGAAATGCTTTCAGCACATTCGCCTCAACGCGCATAGCAGCCCGCGAATAGCCATCTTTTACGATCAGCCGCCGCAAATCCGCGTCGAGCGATTCACTCTCGGTCAGCAGCTGCCCACAATCGCCGCAAAGTTCCGCGTGCACCAGCGCCTGGTCGCGCAGCTCTGCCGCCAGCACTCCAGGCCGATCCAGATCGGCCAGCAATTCTCGAAATTGAGAACAATCCATCATCGGATCATCTCCTCAGCCACCTCGGCGTCACTCGCCCACCGCCGGAGCGCGGTCCACGCGCCGCTCGTCTCGCACCTTTTCCGTCAGCAGAGCCCGCGCGCGGTGCAAGCGCGAACGCACAGTGCCCACAGGACAATCCAGCGCCGCGGCCGCTTCTTCGTAACTCATCTCCTCGAGTTCACAAAGCACCAGCGCCTCGCGGTAGTTTTCCGGCAGCGTGGCAATCGCTCGCCGCAGACGCGCCGTCGCCTCGTCATCGTACCGATCTGCGTGCCGCCCGTTCCCATTGGCTGCAATCGCAGGCCGTACGTCGTCCCGATCGTCCGTGAACGGGACGAACCGCTGTTCCTGTTCCCAGCGCTTCCGCAAATGGTTTCGCGCGATGCCGAACAAAAACCCTCCCAGGCTCCCGCGCGCCGGATCGAACCGTCCCGTATCTCGAATCAGCGCCATGAACACCTCTTGGGTCACATCTTCCGCCATTGCTGCATTCCCGCTCATGTGCAGCGCGAACCGGTAGAGCGCCGGGTGCTTCCGCCGATACAGCTGCAGAAACGCGTCCTCGTCCCCCGCCATCATCTGGCCCAGCAGCCTCTCGTCTGTCGGTTCGTTCGACCGTTTCATCTTTCCGCTTTTGACGGCCTGCCCTGCTCTTCGTTATCTATTCCCGGCAGGCGATCCCGAAGTTCCCCAATCTCGGCTACCCCTGTAAAGGAAAGCCCTCCGTCCCGGGCAAATCCAGCCACAGATCGTCCATCTGGTTATAACCCATGCCGCCGCGTTTTGACTCGCTCCTTGACCCCTGTTTTGGCTGGCGGTACAATCTGTGACGTGGACCACTCTTTCCATCCCGGGATCTGCTGCGCCTGTCGTTGTACAGGCATAGCCGGCTCGGGCGTGTGATCCGAAGAGTTCCGTAGCAGTAAACCCGGATTTATCAGCCCGCTAGCCAGCTCAAGAATCTGGCAAGCGGGCTTTTTGTTTTTAGGCGTACCAGCGGTCCGCGCGACTTGGAGAACCGACCAGTGGGAGATTCAAATTGACTGGCAATGGCAACAGTAAGCCCATCAAAGAGACCGCGGCCCAGAAGGCCGAGCGCCTAAAGCACAGTAAGAATCCCTGGGAGGCGCTCGAAGAAATCCGCGCTTTCGCGCGCAGCGGCCGCAGTTCCATTCCCGAGGAGTGGAGCTTCTTCTTCAAGTGGTGGGGCATTTATACCCAAGGTGACGGCGTCGGCGCGGTAGGCGGAGTGGGTGGCGAAGGCAAAGCGACTCCGTACTTCATGATGCGCATCGGGATGCCCAACGGCCTGCTCACGTCGCGCCAACTCCGCACCATTGCCGATCTCGCGCAGCGCTACGCCCGCGGAGTTGCCGATATCACCGTCCGCCAAAACATTCAGCTTCACTGGCTGCCGATCGAAGCGATCCCCGAAATTATCGATACGCTCGAATCCATTGGCCTCAGTTGCAAAGGCGCCTGCGGTGACGTAGTTCGCAACGTGACCGGCTGCCCTCTCGCCGGTTTCGCCGCTGACGAACTCTACGACGCTTCGTCTCTGGTTTTGCAGGCCGGCGCCGCTGTTGGCGCTCGCAACGAGTTTTACGATCTGCCGCGCAAATTCAAGATTTGTATTACCGGCTGCCCGGTGTGGTGCTCGTATCCCGAAATCAACGATATCGGCCTCACCGCCGTCGAACGCACCCTACGCGGAAAACGCGAAGTGGGATTTTCGCTGCGCGTCGGAGGGGGCCTCTCCACCGAGCCGCATCTCGCCGAGCGGTTGAACGCCTTCGTCCGGCCCGATCAGGTGGTGCCCGTGGTGCGCGGCGTTGCCGAGCTTTTCCGCGATTCCGACGTGCTCCGCGAGCACCGCAAGCGCGCCCGCATGAAATACTTGTTCATGAATTTTGGCTGGACGCCCGAAAGCTTTCTCAGCGAACTCAACCGCCGCCTCGGCTTCGAGCTCGATCCCGCCGTCGAAGAGCATCCGCCGGTCGACGTCTTCCGCGACCACGTGGGCATCTATCCGCAGAAGCAGTCCGGCCTATGCTACATCGGCTCTTCCGTGGTCCGCGGACGGATAACGCCCGAACAGATGCATCTCGCCGCCGATCTTGCTGAACGCTTCGGCACCGGAGATCTGCGCGCCACCATCATGCAGAACTTGCTGATGGTCAACATCCCGAAGGACAAAACCGAAACCGTCGCTCGCGAACTCGAATCAGCCGGCCTGCCCATCGCCGGCTCGCCTTTCCGTCGCGGCGCCATTTCCTGCACCGGCACGGAATACTGCAAGCTCGCCATTACCGAAACCAAGGGCTTCACCCGCTGGCTAATTGACGAACTCGAAGAGCGCGTCCCGCAATTCGATCAGCAGCTCAAGCTGCATGTGACCGGCTGCCCCAACTCCTGCGGCCAGCACTGGATCGCCGACATTGGCCTCGAAGGCAAAAAGATCAAGCACGGCAAAGATGTCATCGACGCGTTCTATTTTTCGCTCGGCGGCGCGCTCGGCGAGTTTCAACGTATCGCGCGGCCCGTCGGCTTCCGTTGTCCGGCTACCGAGGTTCCGGACGCCATTGCGCGCCTGCTGAAAACTTACGTCGATACCCGCGAGCCCGGCGAAAACCTTCGCTCGTATTTTGCGCGTTTTTCCGATGAAGAACTGCGCGCCCAGCTTTCCGGCGTCGTTCCAGCCGGAATCGGCGAAACCGCGGGCGGCCACACAGCCAATGCGGTAGCGGACTAAGACGAGTTCCTCAGAGGAACTTCAGGCGAATCGATGATCGAACGAGGAAAAGTCTATCTGGTGGGCGCGGGACCGGGCGATCCGGACCTGCTCACCGTCAAAGCACAAAAGCTGCTCGTGTTAGCCGACCTGGTTCTCCATGACGATCTCGTGCCCGCGGCGATCCTCTCCCTGGCGGACGCGCGGGCCGAGGTCGTGAACGTCGGCAAACGCTGCGGCGCGAAAGGCGCCACGCAATCCGAAATCAATGAGCGCATGGTCACCGCAGCGCGTGCTGGCCTTTCGGTCATTCGCCTCAAAGGCGGCGATCCCGCCATCTTCGGCCGCCTCGCCGAAGAAATTGACGCGCTCGAAGCCGCAAACATTCCGTGGGAAATTGTTCCCGGCATTACCGCTGGTCTTGCCGCAGCCTCTGCGCTCGGCGCATCGCTCACCGACCGTCGCAAATCGGCGCGCGTCGTGATCATCACCAATCACCGCGCAGAGGGTAGCGCAGCGCCCACGCAGCGCGATTGGCAGGCGCTAGCAAACGAAGACGCCACGCTCGTCATCTACATGCCTGGAAAAGACTTCGAGAAATTGCGCGAACAACTGCTCGCCGCCGGTCTGCCGCCCGAAATTCCCGCGGCAGTAGTTTCGCGCGCCGCTTCCGCGGAGCAATCGGTTCAATGCGCCACACTCGGCGGACTCAATTCTCTGCCCCGCGTCGCCGCGCCGTCCATTCTCCTCGTCGGCTGGTCGCTCGACGCCGCCGTTCGCCGCCACCTCGCCGCCAATACCGCGTCACTCCTCGCCGAAGCCGAACTCATCCTCTCCTCCCGCTAGCACGGCAAGCTAGCGGTTGTCTTGCCGAAGCCGCTCCCGAAGCGGTCGATCGCAACGCACATCCATCAAGCAATACTCGCGGTCAGGGCCGGCCGTGTAGCGCCATTCTTCACGGGCGGCAGGCCACCGCCGCATCAAGCGTGAAGCTGACCCGACCCCATCATGCGGCGCTCGATCTGAGCTCGCTTCCCCGGGACCGGCGCACTCCAGTGCGGCGCATTGCAATCCGCCGCGCGTTCGCGTCACGTAAGGACGCGAAAACTTCAGCATGCGCTTCGCCGTTCCCGGCCGGACGGTCTACTTCAAAACCGAGTCGTCCTGCCGCAGCGACCGCGCGGCGCCGAGCACTCTCAACGATCCCATGTCTGCTCCAGTCAGCGGATTCTATCACCAGCCTGCGCCTCAATCGTCCGGCCTTGCCCGCAGTATTCTCTCTCCGTGCCTCTGCGCCTCCGTGGCTGTTTTCCTGCTCCTTCCCTGCGCTGCTCTCTCGCCTTGGGTGTAAACTCCCCTCGTAATGCGACGATTTCGCATTTAGCCTCGCACTCATATCGGCGAAAGGAGTCTTATCATGGCCACTGCAACTCTCTCCGCGGTTCTGAATCCCGAAAGCCAGCAAATCGTCAGCCCGATCGAAGGACCCGCCGCGCAAAATGGCAACGGCCATGGCTTCTCCACTCTCGCCAGGCGGATCGATAGTCTGAACGGCAAAACCGTCTACCTGGTCGATACCGGCTTCGGAGGCAGCACTCAATTTCTGGATCAGGTGCAGACTTGGTTCGCCGAAAATATGCCATCCGTCAAAACCGTCCGCCGCCGTAAGCCCGGCAATATCTTCCGCGACGATTCCAAAGAACTCTGGAATGAAATCAAAGAGAAAGGCCAAGCCGCCGTCCTTGGCGTCGCCGGTTGACCAGGTTGCGCCGCGGCGGTCGCCGCCTGCTCCCGTACCCTCGAACTCGAATACGGAATCCCCACCGCTCCGATTTCCACCTTTGAATTTTTCGACGTGGTAAAAGACGATCGGCGCTTCCACGGCGTTCCGCTGCGCTTCGCCTACACGCCCCATCCGGTGGTTGGCATGCCTCCCACCGTGCTCCGCGGCTATATCGAAGGCAAAGATCCGGCTACCAATCGCACGGTGATCGAAGAACTTCTCGACGCGCTCACCAGACCGGTTGCCCAAGATGAGCGCGCCGAGTCTTTCGCTCCCATTTCGCGCACCGGAACGCGCCAAGCGCTTCTTGAACCAGACACCGAAGACAATCTCCAGCGCCTCTTCTACGAGCGCGGCTGGACCGACGGTTTGCCGGTCATTCTTCCCACCGAAGAGCGCGTTGCGCGCATGCTCACCGGCACCAGCCATGCGCCGGACGAAATCGTCGGCGAAGTTTTCCTCTTTGACACCAAAGAGCGACTGAAGTTCACCGTGGAAATGGTCGCCATCGTTGCCGTCATGGCCGGAGCGCGCCCCGAGCACTTGCCTGTGCTGCTCGCCGTTGCTTCCACCACCCAGCCGGCCGTCCAGCCTTCCACTACTCCGTTCGCCTGCATGTTGATGGTCAATGGACCGATCCGCAACGAACTCGGCATGAACTCCGGAATCGGCGCGTTCGCTCCCGGCAATCTTGCCAACTCCGTCATCGGCCGCGCGTGGACCCTGCTAACCATCAACTGGGGACACATGCGCCTGAAGAAAACGCTCTGGAGCTCTCAGGGCAATCCAGTCGGCTACAACAACATGTGCGTCGCGGAAAATGAAGAGCGCAGTCCCTGGGAACCGTTCCACGTGCAGAAAGGTCTTCGCGCCGATGAAAGCGCCATCAGCATTTTTCGCGGTTGGAGTTTTATCAACAATGGCGGCGGTGCTTCGCACCGTTCCGTCGGCCGCGAAATCATGATCCAGTTGCAGGCATTGCCTGCGCTCTATTCCACCGCCACGCTGATCCTCGATCCCATCGTTGCGCGCCACTTGAAGCGAGACGAAGGCTTTGAAAAGAAGCAGGACTTCGCCCGCTGGCTAGCCGAGAACTACAAAATTCCCGCCGGCCAGTTTTGGGACACCGATCTGATCGACATGCTCATGGGTCCGATGGCGGAAAACGTCGAGCCCTACGCCACATGGAAAAAGCTGCCGAAAGACGTGCTGATCGCACCTTATAACAAACCTGAGAACATCAATATCGTGGTGGTGGGTGGCAAAACCAGTCCTCTGTGGAAAACTTCCGATTTCGCCCACACGACAACCGTGCCCGTCGACAAATGGCGCGCTCGTCCGGTGGATGATTGCGCTGACGGCTCCTGCGGCCTTCCCGACCCCGAGCCCGCGAATCAAAGCTGATCGGCCCGCGTCTGCCGCAGCCTTCTCGGGAGATCCAATCTTCCCAACGTGTTTCGCCTCCTCGCGTTGACCGCCCGAAATTCGTGCTAAATTCGGGCTAGCTTCGCTCATGGAAAAAGCGCGCGCGACTCATTCCTGGGAATTTCTGGACCGCAATCGAGCAGCCGTCGATTGGATCGATGTTGTCTGGGTCCTATTCGTGCTCGGGCTGGCTTTCCTTCCACCGATCCACGAGATTCACAAACAGCTGATCCTTTTTGGCTTGGCTCTCTTTCAGCTGATCGAAGGCTCGCTGATAGCTCGCTATCCGCGCGCCGGACGCTACATCGCCGTCCTCGTCAAAATTGCTCTCGCCACCATTCTGCTCGATCACACAGGAGACATCAGCGGCATCAACAGTACCTATTGGCCGATCTACTTCGTGCCGATCGTGACCACGGCGATCTATTTCGGTCCGCTCGCAACTCTGGGTTGGACCGCTCTCGCCGCCGCCTGCTACTGCTCTTATCTAATTCCGGCGCTTCAAGTCTACGAATTGACCGAAGACGCCGAGACGACGCTGGCGATTCGTATTTTGTTTTTCTTTCTGGCCGCTATGCTCGTGAATCGCTTCGTCGTTGAAAATCGCAAGCAGGTCAAGCGGTATCAGGAGCTCTCCGCCACCCTCGAAGAAACCAATAAGCAGCTGCGCCGCGTGGAAGCCGAAGCTCGGCGTACCGAGCGCCTCGCTGCGCTTGGCCAGATGTCCGCTGGTTTGGCGCATGAGATTCGCAACCCCCTCGGCGTAATAAAAGGTTCCGCCGAAATGCTGGCGCAAAAATTGTCGGGCGCCGAGCCGCTGGCGGCCGAACTTGCCGGATACATTTCCTCCGAAGTAGATCGCCTGAACGCGCTGGTGGCGCGCTTCCTGGATTTTGCTCGGCCGTTGCAGCTCGAAATCCATCCCCACCACCTTCCCGAACTTCTTGACCGCGCCGTCGAATCCGTCGAACATCAGTTTCCGCGCGACGGGGTGAGTGTGATGCGCGATTACGCGGCCGCCCTGCCCGACGTCCTCGTGGACGAGCAGCTTTGCGAGCGCGTGTTCATCAACTTGATTCAAAATGCGTTCCAGGCCATGGCAGCCGCTACACCGGAAGGTGAACGACTTTTGACAATTAGCACCATTTCGCAAAATTCCAACGGGCGCGGCGGCGTCGCCGTAGATTTCCAAGACTCTGGCCCCGGAGTTCCGCCCGAATTGCGCGAGCAAATATTCAATCCGTTTTTCACCTCCAAGAAAGACGGCGTGGGATTGGGCCTGGCGATCGTAGCCAAAATCCTGGATCAGCACGGAGGCTCGATCCGCCTCGAAAATTCTCCGCGCGGCGCCCACTTCCGCGTATTTCTTCCCAGCGAGCCGGAACGCGCATGACCGTTGCCAAGCCATCCATTCTCGTGGTCGAAGACGAGCCCAAGCTGCGCCGCCTGCTGGAACTGCAGCTCGCCGATGAAGGTTTTCGCGCGCGCTCCGTGGACAACGCTGAGGCGGGATTCAAACTCGCCAATCAAGAGCCGTTCGACCTGGTGCTCACTGACTTTAAGCTGCCAGGCATGACCGGCGTGGAATTTCTTCACGCGCTCAAGAGCGTCGACGCCAATCTTCCCGTAGTGATCATGACCGCCTACGGCACCGTCGAAGCCGCCGTGGAAGCGATGAAGGCCGGCGCTTCCGATTACGTGCTGAAGCCGTTTGCGCTCGCCGAGTTGATCCTGATAATCCGGAAAGAACTCGCCGCGCATGAGATGCGCATCGAAAATCGCGCCCTGCGCGAAGCGCTCGGCAAGCGCTACGAATACAAAAACGTGATCGCGCAAAGCGGCAATATGCAGGCCGTTCTGGCCATGGTCGAGCGCGTAGCCGCCACCAACGCCACTGTCTTGCTCGGCGGCGAAAGCGGCGTGGGCAAGGACATGATCGCGCGCGCCATCCACGAACATTCCCAGCGCGCCGCCGGCCCCTTCGTTAAAATCAACAGCACTGCCATCCCGGAAAATCTGCTCGAAAGCGAGCTATTCGGCTACGAAAAAGGTGCGTTCTCTGGCGCGACAACCAGCAAGCCGGGAAAGTTCGAGCTCGCCGACAAGGGCACGCTTTTCCTCGATGAAATTGGCGATGTTCCCCCCGTCACCCAGGTGAAACTTCTGCGCGTCCTGCAGGACCGTGAATTCGAACGCCTCGGTGGCACGAAAACTCTAAAGGTAGATGTCCGCCTGATCGCCGCCACCAATCGCGATCTGCGCGCCGCCATCGAAGAAGGCGCCTTTCGCGAAGACCTATACTATCGGCTCAACGTAGTCGCCATCGACATTCCTCCGCTGCGCGAGCACAAGGAAGACATCCCCGCGCTGGCGAATTTCTTCCTCGAAAAATTCGCCCACGATTCGAATCAGCCCGTCCGCAAACTCAAGCCCGACGCGCTGCGCAAACTGATCGATTACCACTGGCCGGGCAACGTCCGCGAACTGGAAAATATTATCGCCCGCGGCGCTACCTTGGCGCTCGGTGATGCCCTTGGCGAAGAAGACATTCACGTCGATAGCGAAGCTCCCTCGCGCCGCGCGGCGGCGCAAGCCCCACCGGTTCTTCCTCCCGGCACGACGCTCGAAAAATGGGAAGACGAGATAATTCGCGAAGCGCTGCGCCAAGCAAGCGGCAATAAAAGCCAGGCCGCCCGCGCCTTGGGACTTTCGCGCAACGCCCTCCGTTACCGTCTCTCAAAACTCGGCGTTGCCGACCCTGACGACGCATCCGAAGGCGCAAGTGCCACCGCGCCCGAGGCGCCTCGCGGTGGCTGAAAAACACCACCCCCGCTTCAAAACCACCAGTCCGTAAAGCGCGCAGCCGTTGGCCGCATATTCGCTAATTTGTAACGCTTTGAATGTAGGTAAGTTGCTCGCGCGGATAAATCGTGGGCTTTGGCACTGGCCCTGCATTACCGATTGCTGGTGTTCCAGAGGCTGAGGCTCGACCGGGAGGTAGGGCAATGACGAAATACCTCGTAGCGCTGGCAGCGGCAGCTTTCCTGATGGGAATCTCTCCCGTCCGCGCCCAGAACCCAAGTACCGACCAAGCCGTTCAGCCCGACCAACCCGGCCCCGCCACCGATCAACAGGCTCCTACCTCAGCCGATCCGAACGCACCAGGCATGGCGCGCGTCAGCTTCATTCACGGCAGCGTTTCCACTCAGCGCGGCGACAATGGCGAATGGGTTCCGGCAATTGTGAATACGCCGGTCGCAGTCGGAGACCGAATTTCAACAGGCCCGGAGGGCCGCGCGGAAATCCAACTCGACTATGCGGACGTTCTGCGCATGTCTAGCAGCGCCACTGCTAAAGTTGCGCAGATGAATCGCAACACGATCCAGATTCAAGTTGGGCAGGGCCTGGTTACGTATACGGTAATGAAAGATGGCCAAGCCGCACCGGAAATTGACACCCCCAACGCCTCGCTCCATCCCAGCGGTCCCGGCGAATATCGCATCCTCGTAAATTCTGACGCGGAAACCGAAATCACTGTTCGCAGCGGTTCCGCGCAGGTTTCCACGCCACAAGGCAGCACGGATGTAAACTCCGGCCAGATGATCTCGGTCGCCGGAACGGACAACCCGCAATACAAAATCGCCAACGCGCCCGCGTCGGATGAGTGGGATTCGTGGAACGAGGATCGCAATCAGAAAATCGAAGACGCCCAGAGCTGGCACAATACTGATCCCTATTACACCGGTTCGGGCGACCTGGACGGCTACGGCACCTGGTCCGAAGTTCCGGATTATGGTCAAGTATGGATTCCTTCGGAACCCGCCGGATGGGCCCCGTATCGAGCAGGGCGCTGGGTGTATGAACCCTATTACGGTTGGACGTGGGTTTCCTACGAGCCGTGGGGCTGGGCGCCCTATCATTACGGACGCTGGTTCGTCTCGGGCGGCAATTGGGTTTGGTGGCCGGGTCCAGTTGCCTATAATCCGTTCTACTACCCGGTATGGGCGCCGGCGTACGTCTCGTTTTTCGGTTGGGGCGGAGGCGGCTGGGACGTCGGCGTAGGTTTTGGCTTCGGCGGTTTTGGGACCGTCGGCTGGCTACCGTGCGGGCCGGGTGACTGGTATCACCCGTGGTATGGCCGCTGGGGCGGTGACTATCGTTACTACGACGCGCGCCGCGGCTTCGGAGACCGCGGGTTCCACGATGGCTTTTCGCCACTCGGTCATGGCCGCGATGGCTTCTCGAATTTCAACGACGCAGCTCGAAACGGTCGCGTGCGCGCGGGATTTTCCTCGATGGAAGGCCGCAACTTTGGCCGCGGAGCGGTCCCGATGAATCAGGAGCGAATTAGCGCTTCGCGGTTCAGCCAGGCGCGCATGGTCGGTGGGCGCATGCCGTTCACTCCCACACGCGCAAGCTATAGCCCCACCGGACGCGGCGCCGATGCGCGATCGTTCCGCTCCGCGCCACCGGCTTCGCAGCACTTCTTCAACGGCGGCAATCGCAACGCGGGATTCAACCGCGGCGGCGCCAATTCATTTGCGCGGGGCCGGTCGCCCGCTTCGAATGGTTCTCGCGGTTCGTTCCGTGCCATGAATTCAAATGGCGTTGGATCACGCGGAGCGATCACTTCGTCTCGCTCCGGATGGCGCAATTTCACTCCCCCGTCGGGCAATTCGCGCTCTGGATTCCAGGGCAATCGCGGAGCGGTCAACTCAGGCCGTGGGTCCTTTGGCAACCGTTCGGGCGGTTCGTCGTTTGGCGGCACTGCCAACCGCGGCGGCAACTGGCAACACTTCACCCCGCAGGCGCGCCAGGCGTATCGCCCCGGCGGCGGCGCTGGCTACGGTGGCAATCAACAGCGCGGCTATCAAGGACGCGGATATCAGGGACAGTCCGATCCCTATCGCGGAGGGTATTCGAATGGACGTGGGAGCCGACCGCCTCTCAATATGCATCAGCCAATCGTGCAGCCGCGCGGCGGCAATGGCGGATATGGGCGTTCGCCGTACGGCGGCAGGTCGCGCGGATACAGCGCACCTCGCGGCGGCTATAGCGCTCCGCGCGGAGGGAGCGGTTATCGCGGCGGAGGCGGAGGCTCTCGCGGAGGTGGTGGCGGCTATCGTGGCGGCGGAGGCGGAGTCTCTCGCGGAGGTGGCGGCGGCTATCGTGGCGGCGGAGGCGGAGTCTCTCGCGGAGGTGGCGGCGGCTATCGTGGCGGCGGAGGCGGAGGCTCTCGCGGAGGTGGTGGCGGCCACTCTGGCGGCGGAGGCCATGGAGGCGGTCACGGCCGCTAGCCTCAGTTAGAACGGAGCAATTCTTCGACGGCCCCGAGCAATCGGGGCCGTGCCGTATACGGCCGAAATGTAGGTGACCCCGGTCACCGACCCGCACCAGTCGGAAGGTCGAAACTTGCCAAGCGATCCGGTGTTGCATAAGCAGGAGCGCAAATCGATGCCCACGATGCGTGTTATCGGATGGTTCACATGGCTCGCCGCACGGAATGGGGTTCGCCAGCTTGTCGTGCTATCTAAGGTACAGTTTCACAAAGGAGTCTCTTCGATGAACAACGCCTTTTGGCGTACCGTGCCCTTTCTGTTGCTCCTGGGTGTGGCGGCGGCTTTACCCAAGATCGTGGCGGCCCAAGATGAAGACCCGCCCAGCCGCGTGGCGCGCCTCAATTATATGCAGGGCTCGATTTCCTATCAGGTCTCGGGCGATCAGGATTGGGTGCAAGCGGACCCCAATCGTCCCTTGACCACTGGCGACAATCTTTGGGCGGATAAAGACTCTCGCGGCGAAGTGCATATCGGCAGCACCGCGATTCGACTTTCCAGCGAGACGGGAATTTCTTTTTTGACGCTGGACGACCGCACCGCGCAAATTCAACTGGCGCAAGGCACGATTGAAGTGCATCTGCGCGACCTGACGCCCGGCGATGACTACGAGATCGACACGCCAAATCTCGCGTTTACGCTGACCCGCTCGGGCGAATATCTCGTCTCCACGGATCCCGACAACAACACAACGACCATCGCGCTTCGCGAGGGCGAGGGACAGGTGACCGGCGGAGGCGATTCGTGGGATCTGCAGGCGGGGCAGCAGTACATCCTCACCGGCTCCGACCAACTCACCTATGACGCGCAACCTTTGCCCGCATTCGATGATTTCGAAGCATGGTGCCAGGATCGCGATCAGCGCGAAAACGACTCGCTCTCAGCGCAATACGTCTCGCGCGATGTCGAGGGCTATTCCGATCTCGATGGCTACGGCCAGTGGGAATCCGATCCCGATTACGGCGAGGTGTGGATGCCCACAGTGTCCGTTGGCTGGGCGCCTTACCGCATGGGACATTGGGTCTACATCGCGCCGTGGGGCTGGACCTGGATCGACGATGAGCCGTGGGGATTTGCGCCTTTTCATTACGGGCGCTGGGCATTTGTGCGCAGCCGTTGGGCGTGGGTTCCCGGACCGCGCGTGGTGCGACCGGTTTACGCTCCGGCGCTGGTGGGATTCGTGGGCGGCAGCGGCTTCGGCGTCTCGCTAGCTTTCGGCGGTGGCATGGCCGGAGTAGCATGGTTCCCGCTTGGTCCGCGAGACGTCTATGTGCCGGGATATCGCTGCAGCCCGCGCTACGTGCAAAACGTCAATATCACGAATACGCGCGTGGTCAACGTCACCGAGGTGAATACGGCTTACAACAACGTGGTCGTCAACCGAGATGTCACGCGCGTGAACTACACCTACGCGCGCAACGATCGCGCCGTCACCGTCGTGCGGCGCGATACGTTCGTGAATGCCCGCCCGGTTTCGCAAGGAATGATGCACGTGAATGCGCAGCAGATCCAGCAGGCGCGGCTGGACAACTCCGGACCGATCGCGCCCACCCGCTCCAGCTATCGTTCGCCGTCCGCGCATGTTTCCACATTCCGGCCGGCGGTTCCAATCTCGCAGCGCGCTGTGGTGGTGCGGCTGACGCCCGCTGTTTCTAACCCGAATCGCCCCGGCGCGGTGTACACGAATGACAGCCGGCAATTCAATCAGCCGACCGCTCCGCGAGGCGCTGCTCCGCGCCCCCAGCCCGCGCCTACAACCAATACCAATCGCGATCAGCAGCCTTCGCGCGACGGATTCCATCCATTCGAGCCGCCCGCAGGTAGAAATCGCACGCAAGCGCCCGCGCAGCAGCAGAATCAGCGATCGGCGGACATACCCAACAACCGCGTGAATCAAAATCAGCCGCAGAACGAAAACAAGAACCTGCGCCAGAACCAAAACCAGAATGAAAACCAGAACCCCGGCAATACCCGCAGTCAAAATCAAAACGAGAACCGTAACCAGCCGCAGCAACGGCAGCCTCAGTTTCGCTACGCTCCACCAGTCAGGGCCAACGACAAAATGTATGACGTCCACCCGCCGCTCAACCAGAGGCAGAACCGGACCCAGGCGCCTGCCCGGCCACAGAAATCCGCGCCGGCCCCGAAGCAAAGCAACGGCCACGGCGGGAAGAGCGAATCGCAACATCACTAACTTTCAACTTGGTTTGGAGAAGTTTGGAGAAGGAAAACCAGCGGCTCGGGAAACCGGGCCATTGGCGTTTAGGGGGCAGCGGCTCGGTTCGCCCTGCAGCCCCGCTTCGCGTCTAGTTCGGCTGCGAAGTGGCCGGCGCAGATGCCGCGGCTGGAGTTGATGCGGGCGCGGCTTGCGAACCCGGCATTGCGGGCACTTGCTCCAACGCAAAATACGACCGGCCGAACGCGGCCTGCTGCGTTCCGGCAGCAATAGCGACAGCCTGCACTGTATAGCGGCCCTTCGGCAATTTTCCCAGCGGCAAACTGATGCGGAACGAAGCTGTGTGCGAACCCTCGTCTATTTGCGCCGGAGGGAGCAGCGGAGTCGCGTTCACCTGCACGCCGTTGCGGAAAAATACCAGGCCTCCGCGCAGCGTCCGTCCGTCAAATGCCGATTTGCCGCCCTTCTCCGGGAAATAGGACTGGAAGAAAACGTACAGCGTCTGCCCCTGATTGAAGAAGCGCGTCACACTGGGAATAATTTTCTCGCCCCGCACTTCCAGCGGCGATGCCTCCATGCGCGCGCGAAATCCCTGCGCTTGCGTGCGAACTTCCGACGTTCTTTCCGCCGGTACCAACTGGCTAGACAGAAGCACGGAACTCAGTGTCATACGCGCCGCGGGACGCGCGGGAATGCTCAACGGCTCTTCGAACGTGCCGATTTTGCCGGACTCGTCCTCGCGCGCCAAAAATTTCAACCGGTAATTCCCCGGCGCCAGCACCACCCCGCCTTGGTACACCAGATCGCTGCGGCTCACCTGCTGAAACCGCTGCTCATCCAAATGAACGGTGATGGTGTCGCGTAGTTGCGCCACGATCGCGCCAGAAGGCACGCCGCGCACTTCCGCCGCGAAATCAAACTGCGCTTCCCGCCGGCTGTGCTTTTTCGCCCAATCCAGAGCGGTCGAGGAAAGTTTCGCCGCAATCGGCACATACGCCTGTTGATCGTTGATGCGGAACATTCCCGTTTCCACGGCAATGGGCAGATCGACTTCCGGATCTTCGGAGTTCATCGCATCCGCGAGCTGCTGGTCGCGGTCTTCTTTTTCCAGATGCTGGAAATCGCGCGGCGCATAGTAACCGTTGCGGTAGCGAATATGCGCGCCCGGCGCATTCACCTTCACCCGTACGGCGTGCCAGGTGCCGTCGCGCTTCACGTCCGGCGGCAAATCGTAGCCGATCAGGTAGTAACCGCTGTTCTCGCTTTCGATTTTAGGAAACGCGTCGCTCAAGTCGCCAAGGTCGAAGAAAGCCCGCCCTCCAGTGTCCGTCGAGAGCGTAGCCAGCGTGTCGCGTGAATCCTCGCGCTGGTCCGTTTGGTGGAATACGGAAGCGCCGGAAAACATCGAGTTGCCAGTGGACGCCTCGGTGGTAGCATCGCCGCCCGGTACCGTGGCGTACAGGCCGCGCGCGTCGATCGAGTAGATGGAGACGTCGGCGCGGTTCGCGGCATCCGTGGCGGAGCGCAGCTCGGCGCGGTTTTCCTCGCCCGTTTGCGTGATCCCGCCGGTAAATTCCACCAGCGCCTTGCGGCCGGGAATTCCGGCCAGCACTTCCGTCAGGTTTTCGATGGCCTCGAGTTTCTGATCGGTGTTGAACACGTTGAATTCCGTTTCATCGGCGGTATAGGCAGCGCCCGTATCCTGCTGCACGTCAGACTCGCCATTCTGCGCGGCGGCGTAGAGCGGATTGCCAAGCTGCGAAGCCGCGCCCGGCATTAGCGAGGCGACGGCTTTTTCGAGCGTGGCGCGATCGTTCGTGAAGTTTGCCAGGATCGACAAATTGCTGCTGAACGTAACGATGGCCACCAGATCGGCGGGGCTCATCTGCGTCTTCAGAAACTTTTCAGCTGCATCGTGGGCGCGGATGATATCGTCAGTTGCCATCGACGTCATGTCGAAAAACAGCACGATCATGCGCCGGTTGTGAATCGCGTTGCTGACGGCCTCTTGTTTAGCTGGCGCAGCGCCTGGACCCTCATTATCGACCGGTACGACCACCGGCTTCGAGTCCTCCGGCCCACCGCTTTCCATGCTTTCGATATCGGCGTACGAGAACGTCGAAATGCGCTCGACTTTGCCGTCGTCCGTAATCGTGAATTGATCCGGACGCAGCCCTTTGATCGGCCTTCCCTTCCCGTCGACCACTTCCACATCAATCCGTACGATCTGTGATTGCGCGCGCAGCACGCTGCTGCTCATGTGCAGTTGTGGAAGCGATGCGGGAGATTGCGGCAACGGATCCGCGCCGGATTGCTGCGCACGCACGCGAAAGCTCGGCGCGATGATCAGTGCCGTCGCGGCGATCAGCCCTACCAGCGCGCGGTAGCGAGTGCTCCCGCTATGCAGCCAACGATCCAACCGCGCTTCCGCGCCATTTTCTTCGCAACGTGCTCTCATGTGAACATCCTATCGATCGACATACTCAAAAATTAAACCGCGCCATCAAGCTCATGGTGCGCATCGACGAGGCGCTGGTCACCTGCCCGAAAAACGAGCTGCCGTATACCGTGCCCAAGCCGTTAAAGCTCGGCGTGTTAGTCAGATTTTGCATCTGCCATTGTACGTTCAGCATGTGCCGCCGCTCCGGACCAAACCGGAACGTTTTTGCCACCGACATGTTCCAGCTCAGCGTACACGGCCCCTCAATCGCTCCCCGGCGCTCGTTTCCGTACGTGTCCGTTGCCGGAAGCCCAAACACCGACGTGTTGAAATAACTCAGCGGCGATCCTCCGCATATTCCCGTATTCGGATTTCCGAACTGTTCCGCGCGAAGCGAAAAATTCGCGCCCGTGCCGTTATCGGAAGCAGTCCCGCCCAGAAGCGCGGTGTATGGCATGCCAGTCTGCCAGGTGAAGATGTTCATCAGCCGCCAGTCGCCGAAAAGCCGTTCCGTCCACCCGTGATTCGCCCAGCGGCTGCGCTGGCCAAACGGTAATTCGTACATCGAGAAGACCCGCATCTGATTTCGAATGTCAAACGTCGAAAGCCCGCGCTCGGCCGCCAAATCGCCATCGATCTGCTCCACCGTGCCGGTGCCGCCACCAATGGAGCTGGCATCGTCGAGAGATTTTCCGTAAGTGTAGATCCCTTGCAACATTAGCCCGTGCGTGAAGCGATGCATCACGCGCACCTGCAGAGCGTTGTAGATCGAGTTGGCTCCCGACTGATCGTAAGTGAAGCCGGTGGCATTCGGGTCTACGCGGTTCGCCTGAATATCGTTCTGCTGCGTCCCGAGCGGCGCGCGATTCGGCGCGCGCAGCACGTCAAGATTCGTTCCCTTCGTGCCGGTGTAGGTCAGGTCCAAAATCCAGTTTTGTGAGATGGAAGTTTCCGTGCCAAGCGTCCAGATCTGCGCGTAAGCGTTCTTGTAAAACGGATCGACCGCCTCGGTGTTGGTGATTAACCCGCTGGTGCTTTGAGATGGCAGAAACCCATTTTCGAGCGTGAGCGTGCCAGCTTGCGAAGTGGTCAGCGTTTGCGCCGTCGAAACCGGCGGCTGGTAGGCCAGTTCGCGCGCCAGCGTGTCGTAGCCAGACTCGTTGTAAAAAATTGAGTAGCCGCCGCGAACCACCGTTCGCGGCTTAATAAATTTCGGCTGCCACGCGAAACCGATGCGCGGCGCGAAATTATGATAGTCGCCGTGAATCAGCGCCGTGGGAAATGCGCCGCTGAACGGTCCGCCTCCGCCGGGCTGCACGAGTTGCACGCAATCCAAGCACGTCGCGCCGGACGCGGCTATCGTCGCGATCGCAGGATTCATATCCAGGTTCGCGATGTTATTGAACAGCTCAACGGGAGGCGTCACCGCGTCATATCGAAGCCCGTACTCAAATGTAAAAACTTTGTTCACGCGCCAGTCGTCCTGCGCGTACCCGGCAAATCCCCAGCTGCGAAAATAGGTGTTCGGATTGCCGAACTGCTCGGACGTGTTGAACGGCAATCCCAGCAGAAAATCGGCGAAGTCATTCCCCGTGCCAGTAACCGGCGCGCCGCTCGCGTTCAGCTGGCTCGTCAACAATCCCGTGAAGACAAATTGCCCGCGCGGATTGGGACTCGAATCCGTGTTGAATTGCAGCCTCCGTATTTCGCCGCCAAACTGCATGGTGTGCGCCGCGTGAACCCAGGTGAGGCCGTCGTCGATCCGAAAAGTTTGGTTGCGCACCAGCAACGGGATCGGATCATTGATGCTCGAAAAATTCGTCAGACTAATCTGCGGAATGCCGTAATCGATCGGCTGACCGGAAACGCCGGTAATTCCCAAATTCGCCGCGATATTCGTGCCGTAGGAATTGTCGCTCAGCGATTGCAGGCGGCTGCGGCTCCAGTTGATCGAGGTGCTCTCAACCAAGCGTGGCGACCAATTATGCGAGACGCCCAAATCGACGTTCTGGTCGCGCGTGGATTGATTTCCGCCAATTCCCGGAAAATTGCTCAGCGTATTGCCGCGCATCGACTCAAAGTTATACCCGCCGTTCAAGTTCCACTTCGCATTCAGCGTATGCAGAACGTGGACATTCAAATTGTCCGTGTTCTCCGGCAGAGTCGCCTGCAGCAGAAAATCTTGCACGCTGGCCGCCAGGTTCGGCTTGGGAATGTACGCCAGTAACCCTGCTGCCGCGGCGTTGATCGACACCTGCTGTGCCAGTCCACCCGTGCAATTGGAATCGGCAACTGTCGGAAACGGAGTGGACGGATTACTGAACGGTTCGTAAAGACTTGCGCCGCAGAAAAATCCGCTGCGCTCGTCGAGCGTCGGCACCGTTGAGAATGTGTTGACGGCGCTGCTCTGAATGTCGTGCTGGTAATTCGCGAAAAAGTAAGTTTTGTCACTGCCGTTGTAGATGTGCGGAATTCTCAGCGGCCCGCCGAGGTTGAGGCCGAAGCGGTCGTCGTAATGGCCAAGTTTCGGCGATGGCTCGCCCGTAATCGCGTATGGACGAGCGTCGAAAGCAGAGTCGTCCAGCCGGTCGTAGAACGTGAATCGCATGCGGTTCACCTGCTGCCGGAAAAACATCCCGCCTCGTCCGGCGAAAAGCATCGGACCTCGCCCGCCGCCTACGCCGCGAGCCACGAAAGCGCGGTTCCCGCCGCCCGGCGGTCCGCCACCCGGACCTTCTTGCGCGCCAGGCCCGCCACCGCCCGGACCGCCTTGCACCGTCTGTCCCCCAGGCCCACCCGGGCCTCCAGGTGATGGCGGCGTGAGTCCAACCTGCCCAAAGCCGCCCGGACCGCCCCGACCACCAGGGCCAAATCCACGCGGACCGGTTGCGGAAAGTCCTTGACCCACTGTGCCCTGCAGCAAAAATGCGTCAGAGGTGCTCGCGCCCGCTGCGGACATCGCTGGCGCGGAGTTGGCTCCGGCGCCCGCTATCTCGTCGGTGCCCTCGTTAGCCGCAGAATCGCCCGTAAGTTCTGTCTGCTGAAATCCACCGCTGGCGAGGCCCTGGTTGAGCGCGTTCACCACGCCTGCGGGAAGCTGCTGCCCGGACCCGTCAAAGCGCCCGCGCCGTCCCGCTTCTGTACCCGTGCCCGCGCGATTCGAAGCCGGTGCCTGGCCGCCGCCAGCGCCGGGGTATCCTCCTGGCCTGCCAGGCCGTGCCGCCCAGCGATTCGTCGGACGAGCCGATCCCGGCGGCGCTTCAAGATCCTCAACCGTAGCCACACGCAGCGTCAACTGAATGGGTGGCGGCGGAAGCCCCGCCGCAACCTGAACCGCGCGTTCGATCTTGACGAATCCGAGTTGCTCGGCCGCCAGCGTGTAGCGCCCCGCCGGAATCGAAGGAAATTCAAACTTGCCGGAGTCGTCCGTCCACGTGACCCAAGCTTTAGTCGTGCCCGTCAACGTCGCGCGGACCGCCGCACCCGGAATCCCTTCGCCACTTGCCATTCGCACGGTGCCGTCAAGCGTAGTCGTCGCGCCGGAGTCACCGTCGTGCGCAGTCGTCGCTCGCGCGTTCGTAGAAATAGAACCAGCGCCCGTGCTCGCTTGCTGCGCCGCAGCCGATGCAACGCACAGAATCAGCAGCACGCCAAGCAGCGCACCCGCGCGAATAGTGGCCTCAAAAAGCGGCCGACCGCGTCCCAGAGATTTGCGGTTCATGAAGTTATTTGTTACTCCTGCCTACCATCGCGATTGCGTCTTTCGACGGCGCAGCACTTCAACTGGTTACTCATCACTTTTCGCACGATCGTATACGAATCGGATGGTCACGGGCTGCTGCAACAAGGGATTATCGATTTTCGCGATCCTATAGCTGGCTGCCATCAGGCGAAAGTCCAAACGTTCGCGCGGTCGAAATTTCTGTGACTTTCATAAGTGCTGTATTCCCTCCTCCGCATCGCTGACTCCGCCTTCGCCGCGTCTGCCACCGCGCAGCTCACATGACAAGGCTTCCGCCCGGCGCGACGAAAAGTTCCATAATCGGCTTGCCATCACGTTGCACTCTTCAGCCGCAGCGAATCCACTGCAACCTTGTGTTACCATGGCGGGCCGTTTTGCCTTAATTTTCTATGGAGGAAGGCCGGTGGGATCAATCGACGAGGTGCTCAAATCCAACCACGCACGCGCGCAGGATTTTCGCTCGCCGGATTTAGAAAAGCCGCCGGCGCGCAAGCTCGCGGTCGTCGCCTGCATGGATGCGCGCTTGAGCATCGGGCCGATGCTCGGCCTGCAAACCGGTGACGCGCACATCATTCGCAACGCCGGCGGGATCGTCACCGAAGATGCGCTGCGTTCGCTGATCATTTCGCATCATCTGCTCGGCACCAATGAGTTCATGATCATCAATCACACCGATTGCGGGATGATGGGATTTCGCGACGACGAATTGCGATCTCGCTTGCAAGAACAGACAGGAGAATATCCGCTCGCGCCCGAGCGCTTTCACGCCTTCATCGATGTGGAAGAAAATGTGCGGACGCAAATACGGAAGCTGCGCTTGCATCCCTGGATTCCGAAATCGATCTCGGTACGAGGCTTCATCTTTGACGTGAAAACCGGCCGGCTCAATGAAGTGTCACCGCTCCACGCCGCCGTGGCCAAGGACTGATTTCTCGCCACGGGCCAGGCGAGCGCCCGTGCATCCAATTCCGTGCTCCTGTATGATCGTTTCGTTCTGCATGGGGGCGCTTCCGGACGTACACGCTACCGCTGAGCTGCGCCCCGAAAACCCGAATTGCGCGAAAGGGGAAATAGCGAATGTCACTGTTTGGAAATCAGACGCGGCTGGCAGTGCTGGGCGCCGGAAAAATGGGAGGCATTTTGATCGAGGCGTTTGTCCGGCAGAATCTCGTCTCGCCGCAGAACATTCGCGCCACCGTGCAGCACCCCGGCATTGAGCGCAAAAACGGAGCGAAACTCGCAGTCTCGCTGGGCACCGACAATTGCGGCGCCGTTCACGGCGCTGACGTCGTCCTCTTATGCGTGAAGCCGCAGACTGTCGGGCATGTTCTCGACGAAATCAAGTCTGAACTCGACGAAAAAAAGTTGCTGATCTCCATCGCCGCTTCCGTTTCCACCGACTACATCGAGCGCCGGCTCGGCGCGCAAATTCCGGTGGTCCGCGCCATGCCCAATACTCCTTCGATGGTGGGCGCGGGGATCACCGCCATCTGCAAAGGAAAATACGCCGGGCCGAAACACGTGGAAATGGCGCAAAAGCTCTTTGATGCCGTGGGCAAAACCGTCGTGGCTGACGAAAAGTACATGGACGCCATCACCGGACTTTCCGCCAGCGGCCCGGCATTCATTTACATCATTCTCGAATCGCTAGCAGAAGGTGGCGTGAAAGTCGGACTGCCGCGCGAGCTGGCCACGCAACTCGCGGCGCAGACGGCGCTAGGCGCGGCCAAGATGGTGCTCGACACCGGCCACCATCCCGCACTGCTAAAAGATACCGTCACCACGCCCGCCGGTTGCACCATTGACGGCATCCTCGAACTCGAAGAGGGCGGCCTGCGCGTCACGCTGATCAAGGCCGTGGTGAAAGCCGCGCAGCGCGCTAAAGAACTGCTACTCACCGACGGCGAAGTTTAACCTCTCGCAGCGCGAAAGAACTGGTTTGGCCGGTCGCCGGCAGCTTTTGCCACGGTCGGCCAATTCGGCCGCGGTGTTCAGAATAACGCCGCCGTTTCGTTGCGGCGAGCGCCTTACTTCATCAACAATACGTTTACGGCCTTGATGACGATCTCCACCTCATCGCCCTTTTTCACTCCCAGTTCTTT
The DNA here is from genome assembly GCA_035534415.1 of Candidatus Dormiibacterota bacterium. Lineage (GTDB taxonomy): Bacteria > Acidobacteriota > Terriglobia > Acidiferrales > UBA7541 > Palsa-295. The sequence goes on from DATLSB010000154.1 coordinate 64,242, forward strand.
CAGCGATTCGAGGGTCATCACCGACGCCATCTTAGACGACGCCGGAATTTCCACCTTGACCAGGCACATCAGCGAGCCCTTCTTAACCTCGGTCACTTTGCCGATAATTCGATTCCTAGCCCCAACTTTCATCTATTCCTCCGATGAATTCAATTCGCGCTCAGCGAAATTTCACTCCACTTCGCCGCCACAGGTTACTACGAATTCGTAGCGCGCGTCTTAATTTGCGCCGAGCTTTCGCGCGGGCAGTTCGCGCAAATTCAGCAAGTCGCAGCAATCCGCTTGAACGCGTGCGCGTGCGGGACGATAATCGGGCGCTCTCCGGAGGAAATGCAATGAAAGCGATGCGCGTAACGAAAGCTGGCGATCCGAGCGTCCTGCGCCTGGAAGATGTGCCGCAACCCAAGCCGGGACCCGGCGAAGCGCTGATACGCAATCATGCGGCAGGCGTGAATTTTGCGGACATCTACATGCGCAATGGCTCGGCGCGGGTCCCGGTTCCGTTTCCCTTCACCGCCGGCATTGAAGGCGCGGGTGTCGTCGAATCGCTCGGCGCAGGCGTGACGGAAGTGAAGCTCGGCGATCGAGTCGCCTATGCCGGCGCCCCGGGATCGTACGCCGAATACCACGTGGTGAAAGCGGCGCAGTTGGCGCCCGTTCCGGACGATTTCAGCTTCGACCAAGCCGCCGCAATCATTCTGCAAGGTATGACGGCGCACTATCTGGTGCACGAGTTTTATCCCGTGCGTACTGGTTCCATAGTTCTGGTGCACGCAGCAGCAGGCGGAATGGGCCGCCTGCTGATTCAATGGCTCAAGCATCTCGGCGCTACAGCGATCGGCACCGTCTCGACGGAAGAAAAAGCCAAAGTCGCGCGCGAGGCAGGCGCCGATCACGTGATTCTATATACGCAGCAAGATTTCGTAGACGGAGCAAAGAAGCTCACCGGCGGCAAGGGCGTCGATTACATCATCGATGGCGTCGGCAAAACCACCTTCACGAAAAACTATGACGCGCTGCACAATCGAGGATGGGCTACTGTTTTCGGCATGTCTAGCGGCCCGGCCGAGCCGGTGGCGCCGAACTCTCTGATGCTCAAGGCGCTGACGATTTCCGGCGGTTCGCTCTACAACTTCATGAACACGCACGACGAAGTAATCCGCCGCGCCAACGACGTGTTCGCTGGCCTGCGCGATGGCTGGCTGAAGCTGCGCATCTTCCGCACGTTGCCTCTGGAAGAAGCCGCCGAAGCCCATCGTCTGCTCGAATCGCGCGCAACCACCGGCAAACTGCTGCTGCAAATCGCTAGTTGAAATAGCTTTCAGCGAGCGAGCCGAAATCGAATTGTGGCACGGGAGCAATCTGAGATGACGAACGACCGTCGAGGAAACGAGATCGGGGGAGCAACGCGCAACGCGCGCGCTGCGACACTGCGAAAACAATGCGCGTGGATAATTTGCGCGATGGCACTGTTCCTCGCATCACCCGCCCTGGCCGCTACGCCGCGCCAAGGCGCTCCGCAATCAGCTAATGCGGCACCGACTCAGCAGAAACCCGCGCCGTCCCGCGCAGCCGTCGTCGGCCCTCCGGAGCGCATAGCGGCGAACGCGCTTTTTAACCAGCACTGCGCCAGCTGCCATCAAAACGCCAAAGCCAGCGCGAAAGCCATCTCCCTCGCCGGACGCACCGCTCCCAACACCGAAGTCCTCGGACAGATGAGCACCGAAGCAATCTATGCCGCTCTCACCACCGGCGTGATGGTCGAGCAAGGCAAGAGCCTCACGAATGATCAAAAGCGCATGATCGCGGAATTTTTCGGAGGGCACCCACTGGGCAGCGCGGAGGCCGGCGAAGCATCGCATATGACGAATCGCTGCGCGTCGAATCCGGCGCTCGCCGCGCTGAACGCCAGCCCGTCATGGAATGGCTGGGGCAACGGCCTGGCGAACACGCACTTTCAGTCCGCCGAAGCAGCCGGACTCACCGTCGAATATTTACCGCTGCTGAAGTTGAAATGGGCATTCGGCGTTCCAGCCGGAGCCGAGATGTCCGGCCAGCCGTCGATGGTGGATGGGCGCGTATTCTTCGCCGAAGACAACGCTTTCGCCTATTCCGTCAGCGCCGCCACCGGCTGCGTCTACTGGTCGTATCACGCCGAAGCGCAAATCCGCACAGCCGCGCTGATCGCACAGATTCATCAAGCGGGTCGCGCCGTCGACGCAGTTTTCTACGGCGATAAGCGCGCGAATGTCTACGCCCTCGACGCACGTACCGGCGCGCTACTTTGGAAACGCAATCTCTCATCGCGCCTTCTCTCCCACATCACGGGCGCGCCCGCGTTTTATGACGGACGCCTCTACGTTGGTCTCGCCGGCTCGGAAGAACTGGTCTCATCCGATCCGCACTACCCCTGCTGCACGTACCGCGGCAGCCTTTGGGCGCTCGACGCCAACACCGGAAAAGTAATCTGGCGCACGTACACCATCCCCGAAGCGCCTCAGCCCACCAAGAAAAATGCCATCGGCACGCAGCTCTGGGCTCCGGCCGGTGCCTCGATCTGGGACGCGGTGACCATCGATCCCAAGCAGCATGCCATTTACGCCGGTGTTGGAAACGCCTTCACCGACCCTCCTGCGGAGCTGTCCGACTCAGTCGTCGCATTCGATATAAAAACCGGCAAAGTGCTCTGGCATTACCAGGGCGTACACAATGACGCATCTCCCGGCGGCTGCTTCGCTCGCGGCCCACGCGGCGCCGAGTGTCCGAAAGTCGAAGGCCCCGACTGGGATTACGGCGACTCCCCAATTTTGCGCACGCTTCCGGACGGCAAGCGCGTGCTCGTCGACGCGGACAAAGGCGGGACGGTGGTGGCACTCGATCCCGATGATCGCGGCAAGCTGCTTTGGAAAGCCGATCTCACTGCTGGCAGGCCGGGCGGTCCAATCCAGGTGCAGATTCTGTGGGGCGGCGCGGCGGACAACGACAACGTTTACTATCCGCTGCAAGCGGGCGCCGTTGCGGCTGTGCGCCTCTCGGACGGAAAAATCATGTGGCGCGTGCCCATCAAGCCTTCCGCTGCACACCCCGGCCCCGGCGACCGTCCACGCAGCGGCTTCGAAGCTGCCGTCACCGTAATTCCCGGCATACTCTTCGCGGGCGGTTGGGACGGCGTGCTTCACGCGCTATCGACAAGCGACGGCCACGAGCTGTGGCAATACGACACCGCGCACGCCTTCACGACCGTAAATGGAGTTGAAGCGCACGGCGGCTCGCTTGGCGCTCCCGGGCCGGTAGCCGCAGGCGGAATTCTGCTGGTCGGCTCAGGCTACGTCGGGACCGGCAACGGCATGCCCGGCAATGTTATCCTGGCTTTTACAGCGAACGAATCAAGCAATAACACAGAAGCCGTCAGACGACGTCATCCTGCTCCGCAGTAGCGCGCGTCGATCTGCGGCTCGCTATGAAGTAAGAGCCAAGAACCAGCAGCGCCGCCAGCGCCTGCGCGATCAAAGTCTCCGCAGTTGGAAACACGGAAAACCACAGGCCCATCCAAGCCGGGATCACGTGTGCGAGCGAAGAGATCGTCGTGGTAGGAATCCATCCTGCCAGCTGCATTTCCTGAGCCTGCTCGCCGACCATCACGATCAGCACCACCCCCAGCAGGATGCCCGTAAACACCAGCATCTTTTTGTATGGCAGCCGGCGATGAGCCACAAACGTTAGCGCACCCACGATCCCGGTGAGGAGCATCCCAAGCGTAGCGCCCCATAGCACGATTTCGTTCCCGAATCGCAGACGGTAGCTCTGCAAAAACAAAACCACCTCCACGCCTTCGCGATAGAGTGACGTGAACCCCAAAGTTCCCATTCCCCATAAGAACGCCAGTCTCGAAGTTCCCTGTTCGCCCGTGCCGTCCAAAATTGCGCGCTTGCGATTGGTGTGGTAGGAAATCCATCCCGTCCAGTAGAGCCTGTGAAAAAACCAGTTCATCACCACCAGCAGTACAGCTACGGCGAGTAAGCCTGTCGCCGCCTGCAGCGCGAGCGCAGAGACGCTATTCCCAATGCTGGTCAATATTCGAACGACAACGACCCACGTTGCCAACGTCGCCAGAAAGCCCGCCGCAGCCCCCGCCGCAATCGGTTTGCGAATGGACGCCGTTCTTCCCGCCGTCCCGGCGGTAATCGCAGCAAGCACCAGCACGCACTCGAGCCCCTCGCGAAAAACAAGTACGCTAATGTCGAGGATGGCCGCCGTAGAATCGGTTCCCGAGGCAAGTGGATTCGGATTCCCATACGCCGTCATGGCCTGCCAAACGAGCAGACCGAAAGCCAGCAGCGCCCCTAAAATGAGCAACGCGGTCCACAATCGCCTGCGATGTCGTTTCCCGGCGCTCATGGAAGCAAAGGGCTTGTCGTCTGGCAACGGGCGCTGATCGGCGGGATTGCTAGCAGCTAACGCGGGATGAAAGTCGTGGCCGCTGCGGACTGGCTTGCCGCGTTCCGTATCGCTAGGAGGATTGGACTGGGTCCCGATATGATCTCCTATTGTCATGCGCCACTGTCATGCGCGGCCGCTCTGTTGACCAATTTCTAGTTGTAAACGGTTTGCATCTGCGACATCCCTATTCCACTCCATCCCCAGTGGGATGTCAAGACGCATCCCGTTTCTTTGCGTCCAGTCACGTCCGTGCGCAACTCACCGATCCGCCTTAACCTCAGCCGGCCCGCACCGCAGGATTGCCACGCCGTTAACTGACTGTTACGCTTCCCCGGAAATGGCCAGTTCCTATAACCGCATAGCTGGGCAGAGCGTTGAGCGTCTAGCCGCGCTCTCCGATGGCATCTTCGCTGTCGCGATGACCATTCTTGTTCTAGACCTGCGCCTGCCAACGAGCGCGACGATCCATTCCGATGTTCAACTTTGGCATGCGCTGGGCCAACTTGGCCCCGAGATTCTGGTTTACCTGATGAGTTTCCTCACGCTGGGCATTTTCTGGATTGGCCAGCAGACGCAACTCAACCACCTCGAGCGCGGCAATCGCAGCCTGGCGTGGATTCACATCATGTTCCTTTTTGCCGTCACACTCGTACCCTTCTCAACGCGGCTCTTGGCAGAATTTCTCTCGTATAGGACAGCTCTGCTCATCTACTGGGGCAATATCCTCCTAATTGGTATCGCTGTGTATTTCAGCTGGAGTTGCGCCATCGGGCTTAAGCTGACGAAACCCGATATGCCCTCCGAAGTTCCCAAAGCTATCAAGCGGCGCATCGTCATCGCCCAGTCGCTCTATGCATTTGGCGCCCTGCTTTGCATTTTCAACACCTACTGGAGCATCGCCTTCATTATCCTCGTGCAATTAAATTACGTGATCGCGCCACGCGTGCGCCTTCCCTTCTCGCGCAGGCACTCCAATGCGACGTGACTCGACTTGCACGTGCCTCCGCATGATCGCCGTCATTTTTGTCTGCTTATCGATTGCATGCGCGCAGCCTCCCGCACGAGCGCAAAGCCCGAAGGAACACCCGCTACCGCGCGTCTCTATTCCCTTCATAGGCTGCCGGGCCGAAGGCCAGGCGGGGCCAAAGCGGGCGCCGCTCGGCGCCGCGAAACTTTTGCCCATTCCTGAGGATGCGGCTCAACAACTGGCCTTCTACCAGGCGTCCGTAGGTCTCGGGATACTCGCGCCGCGTGGCTGGCAGTGTCTTGAGATCTATGGATCGAGCGGCGGTGCCCTGTTTGTAAGCCCTCGGCCAATAGTGCTTGCCGATTTGTACTCTAAGACTTGGGCAGGCTTTGCGGGACCGATCGTCGAGCTCGACGGATATGAAGGTGGCACATCGGGCAGGTACGACGTAGCCACCATCATTGCCCGTGTCTTCCCCGCATACAGGCGCTTTGCACAGCAGGTAATCAACGAAGGCATTGAACCGGCCAGTTCGTTTCCGTTCGGTCCCTACCAGGCAGACGAACTGACTTACAAAAGCTCGTCGGTCGTTGAGTATGAGACTCCCGCGGAATCTGAAGGACTTGGTACAACCGGCCGAGTGCGGAAGAGCAACAGTCCGATTAAAGGAGTGGCGATTCTCAGGGGTCCGCCGGCGTCTCTCGAGTTTCCCGACCTGCTGCTACTGGCTGTCCGACTACCGCCGGGCACAACGAAACTATCTCGGGTCATCATTCACCATCTGGAACGGCACTCAAGGTTGGCGCACTAGCTCATCCACCGCTGCCTGTCTCATTTGCTCGGTGAACCGGTGCCGGAAAGGGACGTGGGCTGCTGAGAGGAAGCGCTCGGCTTGAAATCCATCGAACGAATCACCAGCCGCACATGCAGCTCCGAGCCGTCCTTTTGCTGAATGTACGCGTCCGAGCTGATGTACGTGGGAAACCAATACTTGCCCTGCAAATTCTGGCAATAGACGTCGTACATATCGAACGGAAGGTCCGAATTATTCTCGTAATATTCGCTCACGAATTTTCCGTACGTCTCCACCACCGCCAGGTCCACGTTGTCCACGTAGACCACGCCCTTAAAAAACATCCGCTTCGGGCTGAGCGCCTTCGGCTTCACCTGGAAAACGTACGGCGCCAGTTGATCGAGCTGCGTCTGGCCGGCGTACAGAAAGTCGTAATCGCCAACCTGATCGCCGGTCAGAAAAAACAGCGGTTCGCTGACGATCTTTTGGACGTCGTCCATCGTAAAGCTGGTGAATTTCAGGTTCGACTGAATCGGCCGCAGCACGCGCCAGAAGCGCTTCCCGTCTGGCTTTGTGTACATCTCGCCAATCACTTCAAATTTTCCGCCTCCATTTGACAGCTCCTCGATCCGCACGTCCTGAACGAAATCCCATCCGTCGTAGATTTTTTTCTCAGCGTCTTCGCTGGCCGCGAATGTCTTAATGATTGTATCGACGGGAACCGGCGGCGGCCCAGGATGCGGCACCGCCGGAATCCGCTTCACTTCAAACTTCGGCGGTGGCGGCAGCGGCCCTTCATTCTGCGCCCTGACCGTGGTACGGAGTTCCGCACCCGTAAGCAGAAGCGCCGCTATTCCAAGACTCGTTAGTATTGCCCGCCCACGCGTCATCGCGAATCTTAGATGCTCGCATTAACCCGCGCGTTTAGCCAGCGAACTTCCGGGTTCCATTCTCTGAGCGGCGCACGCGAAGCGTGCGGATTTCTCCCCCATCCGCGCTCTCGGCGCAGTCTCGAATTCCTCTCGATTCCTACTCAACTCGCCGTGGACTGTCATTCGCCTGACACGCTCTGCCGTGTATGGCGGTTTGGACATCGCCCTGTACTTGACCGCGTAGATTCGCGCGTTCCCAAAGTGGTAGCGTTCCTTGGGAATTTGTCCTACATTAGCGCAGAGCAGCATGGACACCTTTGCTCCCGACCAGCGCAGCGAAATCATGCGACGCGTCCGCTCTGCGGGGACGACGCCGGAGCAGACAGTCCGCAAAATGGTGCGCAAACTCGGCGCGCGTTACCGGAGTTGCCCCGCGAACCTGCCTGGTAAACCAGATATTGTACTGCCCACGGAGCGAAAGGCTATTCTCGTGCATGGCTGCTCTTGGTCGTTACCGCGCGTGCCGTCCGCCCTCGACTAATGGAACTCGATCCGCAGCGAATCAGCCAGCGGGAGAAGCTAATTCTAGCGGGGCTCTATCTCTCAAAA
>DATLSB010000155.1:0-4537 GCA_035534415.1 Candidatus Dormiibacterota bacterium
GTGCTCGTCTGGTATGCCGCCTTCTCCGACCATTGCAGCTTGTTTCCCACCGCTGCGCCAATCGCACAGTTCAAGGACGAACTCAAAAGCTTTTCCACTTCCAAAGGCACCATCCAGTTCCCTCTCGATAAACCGCTGCCAACCGCCCTGATCAAGAAAATCGTGAAGGCCCGCGTCCAGCAAGCGACCGACTAATCCCTCGTTCGATTTCGCGAATCCGCCGCTCCGAATCGTTGCGATCGCGGTTAACACGTTGACGCGCGCCGCACCAAAATGATACGAACCTTACCAGCGCGGGTGCAGTTGGCGAAGCGGACTGGCGAACTAAAGGGGGGATTATTCGCATGCCCAAATATTCGATCGATGAACTCATAGACAAAGTCGAGGAATTGCAGAATCGCATCGGAATCATGGAAGACGTGCACGCCATTCGCCGCCTGCAGCACGCCTACGGCTATTACATCGACAAATGCCTCTACGACGAAACCGTCGACCTCTTCGCCGAAAATGGCGAAGTGCATTTCATGGGCGGAATTTTTCGCGGACGCGCCGGCGTTCGCCGCCTCTACATCGAGCGCTTCCGCAAAAATTTTACAAATGGAAAGAACGGCCCGATCTTCGGTTTCCTGCTCGATCATCCTCAGTTTCAGGACATCGTCGACGTAGCCCCGGACCGCAATACCGCCAAAGCGCGCTTCCGCTGCAACATGCAGGCCGGCCTGCACGAAAATGCCGTGGGACGCACGCGTCAGTGGTGGGAAGGCGGCCTGTACGAAAATTCCTACGTGCGCGAGGACGGCGTCTGGAAAATCCAAATTCTGAATTACCGTCCGGTATGGCACGCGGATTACGAAACCGGCTGGGCGCACACGCGTCCGCAGTACGTCGCGTTTTTTTCCGAAACGTATCCCACGGATCCAGTCGGGCCCGACGCGCTGGAAAATCCCAAGCCCGTCCTGTGGCCGGATACCGACGTGCTGCCGTTCCACTATCCCCATCCTGTAACCGGCCGCTGTTTCAAGTAAACTGTCAGGCATTCCGATTCGCGCAGCGCGGCATCATCAGCAAAATCGCGAGAGGTGAGCAAGCATGACCACTAAGTTCCCCGAAGGCTTCGATTACGCCGGCTTCAACGCGCCGATGCGCGTCGAATGCGACATTTACGATCTGGTCGTCGAAGGCAATCTGCCGAAAGAAATTCGCGGCACGTGGTACCGCACCATTCCCGATCCGCAATATCCTCCGCGCATGGGCCGCGACACTTACCTCAGCGGCGACGGGATGATCAGCGCCTTCAAATTCGAGGACGGCCACGTCGATTTCCGCATGCGCTACATCATGACCGACCGCCTCAAAGCCGACCGCAAGGCGCGTCGCGGCCTCTTCGGCCTATACCGCAATCCTTTCACCGACGATCCTCTCGCAAAAGGCGTCAATCGCTGCGTCAACAACACCACGCCGATTTTTCATGGCGGTCGGTTGCTCGCGCTCAAAGAAGACGGCTTGGCAGTCGAGTTGCATCCCGAAACACTCGACACCATCGGCGTCTACAACTACGGCGGAAAAATGCGCAGCCAGACCATGACCGCGCACACCCGCCTCGACGAAGATTCGGGCGAGCTCTACTTTTTCGGCTACGAGGCCAGCGGCCTGGCGACGCGCGACGTTTCCTACTGCGTCGCCAACAAAGAAGGCCAGCTCGTAAAAGAAGAGTGGTTCCAGGTCCCGTACGTTTCGCTGATGCACGATTTCGCCGTCACCAAGGAGCACGCCATTTTCCCGGTGTTTCCCACCACCTGCGATCTGGACCGCCTCAAGGCTGGCGGCGCACATTGGGCGTGCGATCCCAAAGAGGAAACCCACATCGGCATCATGCCGCGCGATGGCAGCGTGAAAGACATGCACTGGTTCCGCTACCCGTCCTGCTCCGCCTTTCATTTCATGAACGCCTACACCGAAGGCAAATTCGTGCACCTCGATTTCGGCATCAGCAAATACGCGCCGTTCCCGTTCATGCTGGAAACGAACCACATCCATCCCACCGCGGAGGACGTGCGCTGGGGCCGCGTCGTGCGCTGGACCTTCGACATGTCCAAGCCCGGCGAAAAATTCGAGGAGTACAATCTCGCGCCCGCCGGCGATTTCCCGCGCATCGCCAATAAAGTTCACATGAAGGACTACTCCATCGGCTACTACGAGCGTTTCGATCCCGAAGCCGGCCCGCCGCAGATGGCCGGGCCCGTCGGAATTGGGTTCAACACACTCAGCCGCCTGGAAGTAAAAAGCGGCACGCTGAAATCGTGGCACTCGAATCGCCCCGTGACGGTTCAGGAAGAAGTGCACATTCCGTCGCGCGCGCCCGGCCACGAAGGATATCTCGCGCTGGTCGCCGATCTGCACGATACGCAGCTTTCCGATCTGCTGGTCTTCGAAGCCGAGCATGTCGACAAAGGCCCCATCGCGACCGCGCATCTCCCGCTGCGTCTGCGCAATCAGGTTCACGGCAACTGGGTCACGGCGGAAGAGCTAGACTACACACCAGCGCCTCGCGAGCATGCCGAAACTGCTCGCAGGTAAAGTCGCCATCGTCACGGGCGCGGGCAGCGGCTTCGGCCGCGCCATCGCCGTGCGCTTCGCCGAAGAAGGCGCCGCCGTCGCGGTTACCTCGCGCACGCAATCGCAGCTCGACGAAACCGTGGCGCAGGTCGCGTCGCGCGGAGGCAAAGCGCTGGCGATCGCCGGTGACGCCACCAATCGCGCCGACGTGGCGCGCGTCGTCGACGAAACGCAGCGCCGCTACGGCCCCGTCTCAATTCTTGTCAGCAACGCCGGACTTGCCGGCCCGTTCGGCCCCATCGGCGAAATCGATCCCGACGAATGGTGGGCATCGCAAGCCGTCCACTTGCGCGCGCCATTTCTTTTCATCAGCGCCGTGCTGCCGCAGATGAAGGAGCGCCGCGATGGCTGCATCATGACCATCTGCTCGCCGCGCGGGAAAATGGTCACACCGAATCTTTCCGCTTACTGCCTGGGCAAAACTTCGCAGATTCGCCTGATGCAGTTGCTCGCCGCCGAGACGCGCGATTTTGGTATCACCGCCGTGGCCGTCGATCCCGGCAGCGCCATCACGCAAATGGCGGAAGCCACCATCAACTCACCGGACGCGCAACGCTGGATGCCGGAAATGGTCGCCAATCTGCGCAAGCTGGTTGCCCAAACAGCTGCCCAGCCCGGCTCGGACGCCATGCTCGAAAAATGCGCCGAGCGCTGCGTGGCAATCGCCGCCGGCCAGCATCCCGAATGGCACGGTCAATACATCGGTCGCAACGAAACCGCCGATGAATGGAAGTGATGCGCGCCAAAGCGCGTTTCCTTTCGCGCTGTTTCGCCCGCGCGAAGTTTTCCATTCTGCGTCACGAAAAATCTGCAATCTGAAACACGCGAAAAGTGAGAAACTCCGAACGCACGGGAGGGGGTGGAACACACATGCCAACACGAGCGAAGAAAATGCAATCGAAGGATCGCGCGAGGACTCGTCGCATCGCAGGAAGAAGCGCTAGCAAGAACAGCGCCGACAAAATCCGCAAAATCGACATCTTCACCCACATCTGGCCGAAAGCGTTTCACGACAAACTGCTGAGCGTCGCCGGCAACATGCGCGACATGCACCGCCGCAGCGAAGCCGTCCCGATGATGACCAATCTCGACGTGCGCTTCCAGGTGATGGACAAATTCCCCGGCTACCAGCAAATTCTCTCGCTCGCATCCCCGCCGGTGGACGCCGTCGGCGCGCCCGAAGACTGGCGCGAACTCGCGCGCCTGGGCAATGACGGCATGGCCGAGCTGTGCCAAAAATATCCTGAGCGCTTTCCCAGCTTCCTCGGCGCCATTCCGATGCGCGATCCCGCGGGCGCCGCGGCGGAAGCGCGACGGGCCATCCAGCAACTCGGCGCGTGCGGAGTTCAGATTCCCGCCAACGTCTCCGGCAAATCGCTCGACGCTCCCGAGTTTCGTCCCATATTTCAGGAGCTGGAAAAGCTGGGGAAACCGATCTGGATTCATCCCTCGCGCACCGCGAATATTCCCGATTTCTCCACCGAGCAGAGTTCGCTCTACGAAATCTGGTGGACCTTCGGCTGGCCCTACGAATCGAGCGCCGCGCAGGCGCGCATCGTCTTCTCCAAAATGCTGGACGAGATGCCCGGCCTGAAATTCATTATCCATCACGCCGGCGGCATGGTTCCCTTCTTCGAAGGACGCGTCGGCGCGGGCTGGAGCCAGCTCGGCAAGCGAACATCGGACACCGATTACTCCGGGCTGCTGAAGGAACTGAAGCTGCCGCACCTGCAATATTTCAAAAAGTTTTTCTACGCCGATACGGCCACGTTCGGCTCGAAGGCCGCGCTCGAATGCGCCATCAGCTTCTACGGCATCGGCCACGTGCTGTTCTCTTCGGACGCCCCGTTCGACCCCGAAGGCGGCCCCATGTACATCCGCGAAACCATTCGCGCCATCGACGCCCTCGATCTCTCCCGCG
>DATLSB010000156.1:0-33626 GCA_035534415.1 Candidatus Dormiibacterota bacterium
TTGCTACCGTCGATCTGTCGTCATGTGTGCCGATGAAAAACTCGGTCCCGCGTCACCCGCCAGCTCGAAGCTACGACTGCGCGTCACGAGCCCGCCGCCCTCATGCACCCGTTCCCGGGCGGCAACACGATCCGGGGTCCCAGTCCGGCGTCGGGCCTCCGGACTGGTCATCCGCTGTTCCCAAGAGGCTCTGCGTTTCGGGGTTTCTACCCGGAACAGTCACTCGAGTAGAAACACATCTAAGTCGTTGAAAACATACGCTGGGACATGCCCTTACCCGGAACGTCCCGGCGCATCGAAATTTTCGCCGTTGCTTCGCTGCTCACGGCCACTGCCCGCAAATCGCAGCGCCAGAACCGCTCGAACGCGTTCGTTTGACACGCCGAGCGTTCGCGGGGTAGCCTCAGCGGGATGCGTGATGACTCCCTCTGACGCCCTTCCTCGCGCAAGCGTCCCATCCAGCGGCAATTCCGTGATCGAATTTCGCGGCGTTCACTACCGCGCGCCCACCGGCAACGCCGTCCTGAAAAATTTCGAACTGCGCATCGAAAGCGGCGAAACCATGGTGCTGCTCGGGCGCAGCGGAGCCGGAAAAACCACGGCGCTGAAGCTCATCAATCGCCTGTTGGAGCCAACGGCGGGAGAAGTGCGCGTCGAACATCGCACCACCGCCGAATGGGACGCTATCGCGCTGCGCCGCCACATCGGCTACGTGATTCAGGAAACCGGCCTGTTTCCGCACTATACCGTGGAGCAGAACGTCTCGGTCACCCCGCGCCTGGAAGCCTGGCCGCGCCCGCGCATTCGCCAGCGCGCGGAGGAACTCCTCGCGCTCGTCGGACTCGACCCCCGGCTTTTTTTGCGCAGGTATCCGCATGAACTTTCCGGCGGTCAGCGCCAGCGCGTGGGACTGGCGCGCGCTCTCGCCGCCGATCCTCCCATTCTGCTGATGGATGAGCCGTTCGGCGCGCTCGATCCGCTTACCCGCACGGAAGTTCGCCGCGAATTTCAGCAGCTGCAGGAACGGTTGGGGAAAACCGTCGTGATCGTTACCCATGACGTTGGCGAAGCGGTGGAGTTAGGCACGCGCATCGCGCTTATGGAAGCTGGCGAGTTGCGAAGCGTCCACCCTGCCAAACAATTTTTGCGCTCCGATGAGCCGATCGCTGCCGCATACGTCGCGCAGATTCGCGCGCTGGCCCCGGCAAGTGCCGCCCAAACGCCCGACAGCCCCGCCGTGGCCGAGGAGGCCGACGGGCCCGACCGGCCCGACCGGACACGAAGCCCCGGAAGACCCAAGAGGAGGAACGCGTGAACCTGGCCGGATATTTTGCGCGCAACAGCAGCCAAATTCTGCAAGCCACTGGCGAGCACATCTGGTTGACCGGAATTTCGATGCTGCTTGCCGTCGCCATCGGCGTGCCGCTGGGAATGCTGGTGGCGCGGCGTCCGTGGAGCTCCAAGCCAATTCTGGGAACCGCCAACATCGCCGAGACAATTCCCAGCCTCGCGCTCTTCGGTTTTTTGCTGCCGCTGCCCTGGCTCGGGGCGCGCGGCGACCGCATCGCCATCGCAGCGCTCACGCTCTACGCTCTGCTGCCGATCATTCGCAACACCGCTGCGGGAATCGCTTCCGTCGATCCGGCGGTGCGCGAAGCGGCGCGCGGAATGGGCATGACCGAGGGCCAAATCCTGCGCCGCGTGGAAATGCCGCTGGCGCTCCCAACCATCCTCGCCGGAATTCGCGTGGCCACCGTTTGGACCATCGGAATCGCCACCATTGCCGCGGCTATCGGAGCGGGCGGGCTGGGCGAATACATTTTTCGCGGCCTGGCCATGGTCAATAACGAAGTGATTTTGGCGGGCGCGATTCCGGCGGCGGCGCTCGCGATCGTCGCGGATATTCTGTTCGGGCTGCTGGAGCGGCGCATGCGTCCAGAGCGTCGAAGGGCGAAGCCGCAACCCTCGGGCCGGCCCGGCGGCGGTATCGGCGCTGGAGCCGCAGCAGCCGTCGTACTGCTCGCGATGCTCGCGTGCACGGGCCTGGCCGGATGCGGAAGCGGCGGCAAAGACACCATCGTCGTCGGCTCGAAAAATTTCCCCGAGCAGGCGCTGCTCGGTGAAATTCTGGCGCAGGAAATCGAAGCGCGCACGCATCTGCACGTGGAGAGGAAATTCTATTTAGCGGGCACGTTCATCTGCCAGCAGGCGATGCTCGCCGGACGCATCGACACCTACGTCGAATACACGGGTACGGCGCTCACCGCGATTTTGAAAGATCCCATCGAGCAGAATTCGCAAGCTGTGTTCGACAAGGTCCAACAGCAATACCAGCAACGCTTCCATTTCACCGTGCTACCTTCGCTGGGCTTCAACAACACGTTCGCTATCGTGATTCGCGGCGACGATGCCAGGCGTTTGCACCTCCAGACGATTTCCGAAGCCGCGAAATATACTCCGCACTGGACTGCGGGATTTGGATACGAATTCATGGGACGGCCCGATGGATACTCGGGCTTAGTCAAAACCTACGGTCTGAAATTCGCCGGTCCGCCGAAGATTCTAGACTTGGGGCTGCTTTATCGCGCATTGCTGGACGACGAAGTCGATCTGGTGGCGGGAAACTCCACCGACGGATTGCTTTCGGCGCGAGACCTTACGATGCTCGCGGACGACAAGCACTACTTTCCCCCATACCAGGCGGTGCCGATTGTTCGAGATCAGACGCTGGAGCGCCATCCGGAAGTGCGCGCGGCAATCGAGGCGCTGGCCGGGAAAATCTCCGACGCCCAGATGCAGAAGATGAACTACGAAGTGGTTGGACAACATCGCGACATCAGCCAAGTGGCCCGCGAATTCCTACGCGCGAGCGGACTCGGCTGATGCCGCGGTGTGTGTCCTTGTTGTCGCGGTACAACTAGTTGCCGGTCGATTCGCCACTTTGAGTAGCGGCGGAATCGTCCCGGAACGACGCTTCGTGCGTGATCGCGTCGTATGGTTTACCGTCCAGTTCGGCGTAGGGATACACGAAATAGTTCAGGGGCTCGCCCTTTTGCGGCGGCGCCAGGCGAATATCGCGCCCCATGCTGAACATCACGCGATCCGTATCGATCGCTCCAAAGTAATACTTCGCTTTGGCGGGTTCCTGCGAAGCCTTGGCCGCGTCGATCGGAACCCAGCCGATTCCCTTGGCATAGAACTCCGCCCAGCAGTGGTAGCTGGTGATCGCTCCCGAATGCGCGTTCCCCGGCAACGCCAGTCCGATTTGAAAGCGCGCCGGAACGCCCGCCGCACGAGCCATGCCGATGAACAGCGAATGGAAATCGGTGCAATTGCCATGCTTGGAGTTGCAGGCCCACACCGCGTCGCCGTGGCCCCATCCCGTTCCAGCATGGTCGTAATGCATGGTGGCCAGGATGTAGTCGTAAATGTCGTGCGCCTTTTGGATGGAACCGTGAGCTCCCTTGGTGTGCTCGGCCGAGAGTTCTCCGATTTCGCCATTGAGCGGAATCATCCTGTCCGGGCGAAGGTAGCGCGCCAGCTCCATGTGCGGTACCGGCGGCGCGGCGCTGGATGGAGTCAACGAGACGCGGTGCTCGAAGCGCTCGACGTGGAAAGAAATTCGGACGTCAAACGGCTTCGTGTCTTGCGACGGTTTCACCACCAGGTACGCATAACGGTCGCCGAACACCGGCTCGTGGTCGATGTGATACGGCACGGGGCTTTCAACTTTCAAATCTGAAACTTTTTGATACGCATCCGGCCCGGTATAGGGCAGCGGAATCCAAATCCTGAGTTTGTGCGAACCAGCAGGCATGGCGGGCACGTGCGTGATTGTTGTCATTTCAAGACTGCGGGTGGGAACGGCGGGGGCTGCAACGGAAAAACTCGCGAGGGATACTGCCATCAGCAGAATGGCCGCACTGACCAGTGCGGTAAGCACCGTACTTCGTCTCATTGTAAAACCTCCAGTAGCTTTGAGCCTGGCCCTTCGAGGGGTGCGAGGCGGAAAGACATCGCGATTCTGGCGCAAAGGCAGCGGAAAAGCAAGTTTTCGGGATAGCGTTCCGGCTGCGATCCGAAGCGCGGATCGAATCAGGTGTGTGTAGCTTTCAGGCGTTCGAGTTCTTCTAATAGCTCGGCTCGCGTAACGACGCCTTTGCGTAGCAGCAGCCGCACCAGGGCCTCGATCGCGATCGAGGGCTCCGGTATATCCATGGCGCCTAGCTCAGCGGCGGACGGCGAGGAACGAATCTCAAAGTGCGGCTCGATCTTTTGCGGAGTTGAAGAACGTGACACTGTTTCAATCGCGGCACGCGATGGCGAGCGTGAGTTTCCTGCAGCGTCCCGATCAGGCGCCGCAGCGGCCGGGCGGCTCTCGTGAGGCGCCGGCGATGAGGAGGTGCGTCGAGGATCCTCGGTTGGAGGCGCGAACTGACGCAGCGCCTCGAAATCATCCGGAGTCATCCCGGTGAAAGCGACACCCATGCCGAATCCGTCCTGCGAAGAGCATACGGTTCCGGTCGGGTGCAGCGACGTGTGGTCCGCCGTGAAGGCGAGCTCGACGGGTGTATCGCCCGGCAGTGGAGAAAGCATTTCGACGTAGCATCCGCCCAGCGAAATATCCGTGATCTTGCCTTTTAGGAAGACTTCTCCATACGCACCTTGCGTGGTGACCTGCACCTCTACGCGGCACGGGTGACGCGCGAACCGGCGGCGTTCCCTTGGCGGATTCGGAGCCAGCGCGGTGGCCGGAGCAGTGGCGGAAGCAGAAACCCGCGCGTCCGAGGCCATCATCTCGAAGGTGTCCGGCTGCCATTCTTTTGGCGGAACCCCCCAGATATACTTGCCCGGTTCAAGGCATCGGACGCCTACGCGCCATTCTTTTTTTCGGTTCTCCGCGCTCGTCCACTGCACGCGATACCAGGCTTTTTGGTTTTGGCACTCGACTTCGATTTTCCGGCCAGGTTCAGCGACACCTTGCAGACCCTTGAGCGCTGCGCCGGTGCAACTGATATCGTGCGTTTCGGTGGTAACTGAGAACGGAGATCCGCGCGAATCCGTGCCGCGGATTACGACCGGAAAAGCGATAACGATGCGCTGTTCGCTGCGGCGCCCCATGCAATCTCCAGACACACTTGCGCCTAGGAACAGCTGAACCGCCTGACTCGGAGAGGTGAGAACAGGGTAGAGGCTGCGCAGCCGGGAAGCAAGCGGCGGAGCTCGACGGGATACCACAAAAGTAACCGGGTGGGAAAAGAATGAGAGTAGCGGGACAGACTGGTGAGTGAACTTCTGCTAGGTTTCCTGCATCGTTTTCAATTGGGATTCGAGCGCTTCGCAGTATTCATGTTCGGCCTGGAGTTCAGCTCTTAGCTTCTTCACCAGTAATTCGAGCCGGTTCATTTCGGCACGCAGTTTTTGCAATTCCGCGGATGCTGCTGTCGAAACAGCTGCCGGCGCTTCTGCGGTTCGTGCAATGGCTGGGCGAGCGGCGGGAGCCGCAGGCATAGTTGTGCTGGATTGAAGCACTGACTGCCGAGGCGTAGCTAGAGTTGGATTTGCACCGAACAAGGTTGAAAGCACCTGCGCGGATTCGCGGGCCGGTGCCGGGCTTTCAGAAGTGCGGCCATTCCCAGCAGGCGCGGTTCTGGGATTCAGAAGATTTTTCACGCGCGCAATCAACTCTTGCGGTTGAAAAGGCTTGCGAATCAATTCGTCAGCCTTCACGGCCATGGCTTTTTCGGCGACCGATTTATTCACAACGCCGGACATGAGAATGACGGGCGTGCGGCCGAACTGATCGTGCTGTTTGACGAACTGGCAGACTTCGTAGCCATCCTTATCGGGCATGATTACATCGGTAATCACTATATCCGGTGCGGCTGTTTCGAATTGCTCGATGGCGGAAGCTGCGTTCGGGCACGCGGTGACCTGTATGTGTTCTTTTCGAAACGCGATCTTGATGACTTCGCGCATGGTCGCACTGTCGTCGATGAAATAAATCATCGGAGCGCTAGCCGAGGCAAGGGGTTGAGTTTCGCTCATGAGGGCTCCTTCTGCAGAGTCTCTTCAGCTGCGTCGCGTTCGGTCTCATCAAATTCGCGCATGGCGTCGAGAAGCAGGTCCGTCGCCGAGCGCAATACCGTACGTTGCGGGGCGCTGGCGCCGTAAATAAACTTATAAACGCCTTTTCCAGCCACCTGGCAGTTCTTGACGATTTGCGTCACCGCTTCGTCCCCGAAAAGTGAGCCGCATTCGGCGTGGATGATCTCGCCGCCTTCAAAGAAGATGATTCCGTCGGCGTCCGCGGCATTCACGTGCAGCGCACCGCTTTGATGGGATTGGCCAAGCATTTGAATCACGCCGGGGAGATCGAGATGCGAAAGATTACCGCTCAGCGAAGTGTCCGCGGTGGAGAGCATCTGCGTGGGCTGAAAACCATCCTGGCGGCTGACCAGGAATTGCCGGACGTGGGCGGCGATGTCGGCGTGCGAGCGGTGGCGATCGACGTAATCATCACATCCGGCGCGATACGCTTCGAGAAGGGCCTGATCGTTTCCTGCGCCGATGGCGATCAGCGGAATCGCTGCGGTTTTTGGATCAGCGCGCAGGATCGGCGCCATTTCAAGCGCGCCCATTTCGCGAAGATTGGTGGCGCACAGAATGGCCATGGGAGTGTTCCATTCGAGCATCGTCAGCGCGTAGGCCGCTTGCGTACAGGGCACGACATCGAAGCCTTGCTGTTTGAGGGCATCGCCCAGTTTTTTCGCGAAGTACACGTTGCTATCGATCAGTAGCAGCCGGGGAAGATTGGCGGGGGCGTTCATACGCGGGTCTCCAAGGATGCTGAAGATTCCACAGCCAAGCCGGATGCCATCAGTAGATCGAGATCGAACACATCCAGCAGCTCTTCGCCGAACTGAAGCCCGCCGGCAACACACGAGGGACGATCCGCGGCCGCAGGCTGAAGCTCACCGTCGGCGAGTTCGCAATCGCCATTCACGGGAATCGCGCCGAACTCAGAGGCTTTGCCTACTCGTCGACGGGTGATCAGATAAAAGCGCTGCGCGGAAGAGGAGCGGACGCCTAGCGCAGCAGCCGCGTCATACACGGGCACGATGTGGCCCCGCCGGACGATCACGCCAAGAATTGCGGGCGTGTCATGCGGAAATGTGTGCAAACGAACGGGCGGAGCGAGCTCGGCTACGATCGCCGCTGGAAGAGCAAAGCGCCGTTCGCCGATTTGCAGGATCACGAACGAGGGACGGCCGGATTTGCTCGCTGAGCTCATGCGGGAGCCACTCCCTCATATGGCTCCGGTTCAGACTTCACCGCTTGCAGCGCTAGGTCAAGCGTGCGGAACTCCTCGTCGGTAAGAAAGCCGCCGGGCTCAATGACCGGGAGGATCATGTCGTCGACTTTCGCGAGGCCGCGATACCATCGGCGTTCGTCGCCAGCGAAAGCCAAAGGCAGGGCGTAGAGGGAGGAGATTTCCGCCATTCGTTCGATGCGGTCAATCAAAACGGCAATGCGCAGGTTGCGCAAAATCAGAACCAGCGTTGGGCGCGTGACCGGCAGACCGAAATGCATTCCGGCGTTGACGACGAAATACCTGCGGCGTGCGCGCTCGATGGTGTGGCGGACTTTGCCGATTTCAATCTGTTCGATTTCCATAGCCGATCCGGCAAGGCTATCGGTGCTGCGAACTTCCTGGACCGCGTCCGCCGCGACGGCAAACATTTGATTCGCGACCGCAAACAGAACTACCGTTTCCGGGTGATGCGCTTGGCGCGGAGCCGCATTCGAAGATGCTTTCGCGATGGTGGCGCGCTGGGCCATGGAGGTCATCGCACTCCCGCAGGCGCGAGGCGCGCGAGCTGGCCCACTCGCTTTTCGACTGCTCCGCTAATGCTGTCGAGCGGAAGCACTTCATCCACGGCGCCAGTTTTGATGGCTTCTGCAGGCATGCCGAAGATCATCGAAGTGGTTTCGTCCTGTGCGTAGACGGTGCCGCCCACGGATTTCACAGCTTTCACGCCCTTGGCGGCATCGCCTCCCATCCCAGTAAGCACTACGCCAATGGTGAATGTGCGCGCGTAAGCGGCGATGCTTTCGAGAGCGGCGTCCGCCGATGGACGATAGCCGTCGATACGTGGGCCGGAATCGAGCGAGATTTTACCGGCGGAGGTAAGCCGCAAGTGATGCGATCCTGGACACAGGTAGACCGTTCCGGGTTTCACGGCTTCGTTGTGCTCAGCTTCCTTGATCGACAGACCCCCGAGTTCAGATAGCTGCACGGCAAACTGTTTGGTAAAACTCGCTGGCATGTGCAGGACGAGAAAGACCGCGGCGCCGAGATCCTTCGGAAGGCTGCTGATTACACGAGTGGCGGCGGCTGGTCCGCCTGTGGAAGCGGCGACCACAACCATCGGAAATTTTCCGCCATTCTGAGCAGCCAGGGCTGCGCTCTTGAACGAGTCGTTCGCGCCCGCGGCGCTGATTTGAGGCACGGCAATTTTCGAGCGCGTCGCGGTGCGCACCACTCGGACTTTCGCGGCCAGCTTCAGCTTGCGGGTGAGTTCTTCGCGGACCGTTTTCATGTCGAGATCGATGCCACTGGAAGGTTTGGGAACGAAGTCGATGGCGCCGAGTTCGAGCGCCTTCAGCGTGCTGGCAGCGCCTTCGCGGGATTCGGAGCTGACGATGACGATGGGCCGCGGATGCTGGGACATGATCAACTCGGTAGCCTGCAGGCCGTCGACGTGCGGCATGTTGATGTCCATGGTGATGACGTCCGGGCGCAGAGATTCGGCGAGCGCGACGCCATCGCGCCCATCGCGGCCCTGCCCGATCACTTCCATCTGCGGATCGGAGTTGATGATCTCCTGCAGCACCTTGCACATGAAGGCGGAGTCATCGACCACGAGCACGCGTATCTTTTTTTCGGACGACTGCATCATCTCAATCCTGCCGCAGCGGCATGGTTAGTGCGGGCCGCACCGGCGATTTTTCCTTGTCCAAGAGTTCTTCGACCGTGGCAATCAACTGATCTTCTTGCACCGGCTTGGTGAGGAAACCCGATGCGCCTTCTTTCATGGCGCGGTCGCGGTGCTTGGCGCCGGCGCGCGAGGTGACCACCAGCACGGGAACGCGCTGGGTCATCGGGTTCTGGCGCAAATTAGCCATCAGCTCGTAGCCGTTCATCCGCGGCATTTCGAGGTCGGTGATCAGAAGATGGCAACCGGACTGCGCGGCAATTTCGGAAGCTTCGAGGCCGTCGGACGCGAGCCTGACACGGAATCCGGCTTTTTCGAGCATGCGTCCCACGAATTTGCGCACGCTGATGGAATCATCGGCGACCACCACCACGCGCTCGTCCTGAATTGGATCGACGGCTTCGGCTGGAATGCTACCGGCGGCGATGGCCTCTGCGCCGGGGGCGAAGACACGCGCAGCGGACGAGGTTGCGGAGACCGCGCGGCGCTCGACCGATTCCGCGGAAACCAAGCGATTTAAATCGATCAGCAAAATCAAGCTGCCATCGGATGCGATCGTAGTGCCAGGGAAAAGTTTCACGCGGCGGAGGTAGTCTCCCAAATTCTTGATGACGATTTCGTCCTTGCCGAGAACTTCCTCGACCACCACGCCGAAATGTTTCCCGGCAACTTTCACGATGACCATATGGAAGTAGCCGTTGATCGGCTCGATGGGAGGCAATCCCAGGTGCGAATCGAGGCGGACGACTTCGGTGACCACGTCGCGCACGCGGGTGAGAAGCTTTCCGCCAACGTCTTCAATATCCTCTCGGCGTAGACGGCGAATTTCTTCTACGACGGCGAGCGGAAACGCGTATGTCGATGATCCGCAGCGGACGAACAGCGCCTGAGAAATGATCAGCGTGAGCGGAACCTTTACGGTGAAGCAGGCGCCGCGGCCAGGTTCGGAGTGAATTTCGATTTCGCCATTCAGCGCGTGCACGTTGGCGCGCACCACATCGAGGCCCACGCCGCGGCCAGCCAGTTCGGAAGTGGACGATGCCGTGGAAAAACCGGGCCGGAAGAGGTATTCGCGGAGCTCGCGTTCACTGAGCTCAGCAGCCGCAACGGGAGAAACCGAGCCTGACTCGATCAGGCGGCGGCGGGTACCTTTGTAATCGATGCCGCGGCCGTCGTCTTCCACTTCAATATAGATTTGATTCCCGCGGTGATACGCGCGCACGGAGATGCGCCCTTTTTCGGGCTTTCCGGCAGTACCGCGGACGGATGGGTCCTCAAGCCCGTGCGCCACCGCATTGCGCACCAGATGAATCAAAGGATCGGAAATCTGCTGGATGATGTTGTTGTCGAGTTCGGTTTCGGCGCCTTCGAGCGAGAGTTCTACGGATTTGCCAGTGGCGTTGGAGGCGTCGCGGACGGTGCGCGAAAGCCGCGTGTACAAATTCCCGATGGGCACCATGCGCGCCGCGGTGATTTCGTCCTGCAAATGGTGGGCGAGCTTGGTGAACTCGTCGATATCGGTGTCCACGCGGCCCATGAAGCCTTCGAGCTGGGTGAGTACCTCGGTCACGTCGGCGGAAATTTCGGTGAGCGAGCGCGACAGGATATTGAAATCATCGTAGCGGTCCATCTCCAGCTCGCTGAATTCGAGCAGATCGCTGGACATTACCGGTGGCGCGGGGGCGCGATGGCCGCGGAATGTGTCCATTTGCGGCGGCTGTGCGCCGGGAACAAGCGTGGGGCGGATGCGGCTGAATTCGTGCTTTTCCTGGAACTCGGAAATTTTCGTGGAGAGGCGCGCTTTCGAAAAGGTCAGCACCTCGACAAGTTTCGACAGCTCGGAAAGGCGGCCGAGCATGCGGGTACGGTTGATCACCAGTTCGCCGACAGCGTTCATCATGCGGTCGAGGCGATCTAGTGAAATGCGCACCGACTTGGCTTGACCGATGGCCTGGTTTGCAGACCGTTTTGTTTTTACGGCAGCGGGCGCGCCGGATTCCGCGGCTTCTGCAAGGGATGCAGGCTGGGTTTCGGCGGCAGGCTGAGGCGTTTCGTCGTCGGCTTCTTCGGGAGCGAGTTCGGTGATCCGCGTGAGCAGCGGGCCGACGGCAGCGGACATTTCTTCATCGCTGGGCCACTGGCGATGAAGGAAATTCTTGAGCACGTCAACCGATTGAAGCAGCAGATCCACAATATCGGCGCTGGGCTTCAAAAGCCCGTCGCGGAGCCGTCCGATCAAGTCCTCGACGCGATGCGATACGGCGGAGAGACGGTGCAGCCCGACCTGCGCGGCGGACCCTTTGACCGTATGCATCGAGCGGAAGAGACGATTGATATCGTCGGCGTTAGGATTGTCTTCGAGAGCGAGCAGGCATTCGGTGACGGCTTGCAGATGCTCTTCCGCCTCGGGAACGAAGAATTCGAGGACGTCCTCGGGCACTTCGCCATCTTGTGGCAATTGCTCGGCGAACGAGGAATCCAGCGGCGCGCTCTGCGCTGACGGTTCCTCGGAACCCCCGGCTTGAAATTCGTCGTCCGAAGTTGCGGATGGAGTTGCCGGAAACGCAAATGAGTAGCGTTGCTTGAACGCCGCAATATCCGCCGAGGTTTCGACTCCGTTGGAACTGATCTGCAGCAGGTCGAATTCGAGAACGGAGATCGCGTCGGAGATGAACTCCGTCAGCGGGCCGTACATATCTGGAGTGAGTGTTGCGTTCGTGGCGTAGTGAAAGATATGCGCCATTTTGGCGGCTACTTCGGAAAATTGCGGGAAGCCATAGCTGGCGGAAGTTCCGGAAAGCGTGTGCGCGGCGATATAAAGTTTCTCGAGATCCTCGTGGCTAGTCTGAGGCTCCTGCAGCATGCCGGAATATTCCCGTAGAAACTGGAGGTGTTCGGACGCCTCCTGCAGGAAGAGTTCGACCGCTTCGGGATCGGGCCCGTTCATTGGGCTCCCTCCAGCAAGACGGCCGCGCGGCGGTGGTCCGCGGGTTTCGCGCCGGGCTTGCGATACAAGCGGTATCCGCCTAGCACGACAGGTTCGAATTTCACCGGCGCTTGCGATAAAGTTTCCGAGTGGCCGAGAAGGAAATAGCCTCCCGGCTCGAGCGCGTCATAAAAACGGCGCAGAATGGCGAGGCGGCGCGGCTCGGAAAAGTACATCAGCACGTTCATGCAGAAAATACAGTCGATTTTGCCGACGTAAACGGATTCGACGAGATTCATATGTACGAACGAAATCATGCGACGAATCCGCGGCTTCACCTGGAACCCGTGCTTGGCGGGCGTGAAATAGTTTTCGAGGCGCGCAGGCGCCATGTTTTCCAGACTGCGCTTGGCATACGCGCCGCGCTCGGCGTGGCGCAGGGCGCGGCGGCTAATGTCGGTGGCTAAAATCTCGATCTCCCATGCCTCGGCAAATTTCAAAGCTTCGCACAGGGTGATGGCGATGGAATACGGCTCTTCTCCCGTGGAGCAGCCGGCGCTCCAGATGCGCAGCGTGCGCGGGGTATCCCAGAACTTGCGCTCCTGCACGTCGGGCAGAATCTTCGTTTCGAGCGCCTGGAAAACTTCGGGATAGCGGAAAAACGAAGTTTCTTGCGTGAGCAAGCGCTCGACGAGCGATTCGTACTCAGTGCTCGATCCGCGAATTTGCCGCAGCAAGTCGGCGCCTCCGTGCACGCCCTGCTCTTCCATGAACTCGCGGACGCGAGTGGAGAAGAAACGCTCGCGCGAGGCGTCGAACAAAATCGCGGAACGCTGTTCGATGAGCGTGCGGATTTCGTCGAGCTCGGATTCCGTGAGCTTCACGGGCGTCACTGGATGCGCTTTCATATTCGACGTCTAGCTCCGAAAGTCTCAGCCGGCGGGAAAGATTCCGCTAGCGCTGCGCTCCAACGGGAACCGGAGCGTTCGATGCCGCCTCGTGCGCCGCCGCTTCCGCAGCGCGCGCGGAGCGGAACTGCGCGAGTGCTTCGTTAAGTTGTTCCGAGAGCTTCACCATGTTGTTGACGGTCGTGGCCGTCTGGCGCGCGCCGGTGGTCGTCTGTCGCGTGATGCCGGAAATGATTTGCATTGCGTTGGCGACGCCTTCCGTGCCGCGCACCTGTTGCTTGGAAGCGAGCGAGATTTCCTGGACTAATTCGGCCGACTGGCGAACGACGCTCGAAATCGCTTCCAGAGCTTTGCCCGCTTGATCGGCAAGCCCCGCGCCGACTTCCACTTCGCGCGTGCCTTCCTCCATGACGACGACTGCCTCGTTCGTTTCCGCCTGAATCGCTTTAATGAGGGCGGCGATGTCTTTCGTGGCGCTGCGGGAGTGTTCGGCTAGCTTGCGGACTTCGTCGGCAACGACCGCGAATCCGCGGCCTGCTTCGCCGGCACGAGCCGCTTCGATGGCGGCATTGAGAGCGAGGAGGTTGGTCTGCTCGGTGATGTCGTTAATTACGTTGATGATTTCCGAAATTTCCAGCGAGCGGTCACCGAGCGATTTGATTTTCTTTGCGGTAGCCTGCACCGAAGAACGGATGCGCTGCATGCCTTCGAGCGTATCGTTCACGGCGCGGTTGCCCTGTTCGGCCGCGTCCAGCGCGCGGCGCGCCGCTTCGGCGCTGGCTTCCGCGTTGTTGGACACCTGCTTCATCGAAACGGTGAGCTCTTCCACGGCGGACGAGGTATTGGTGATTTCCTGGTCCTGCTGCGTGGCGCCGGCGGCCATTTCGTCCGCGGAATTGAGAATCTGATTGGCGCTGGTACTCACGTCGATGGCAGCTTTGCGAACACGTTCGAGAACTTTGGTGAAGTTGTCTAACATGAAGTTCACCGAATCAACCACGTTTCCGAGCGCGTCGTTGGTTACCTTGCCGCGAATCGTCAAATCTCCGCGGGCGACCTGATTGATGGTGTTCAGCAGGTCGGTGATGCTGCGTTGCAGAGAGTCCTGCGCCTGCTGGTTCGTAATTGCGTGCGCCACCTTGGCGGCGCTGCGATTGCAGTTTTCGGCGATGAACCCGAACTCGTCGGTGCTGGAGATCTCGGCACGCGCGCGGGCATCTCCCGCGGCTAGTCGCTCAGAGAACGTGGCTAGTTCGCCCAGAGGACGAAGCACTCGCTTGCTCAAGACGAACATGACCGCAATCGCCCCAGCCATGGCTAAAACGAAGGCGGCGAGGAGCGGCTCGCTCGCGGCGGCAGGCAGCGAGCCCGCGTCCGATAGCGCCAGCCCGCCCGAGTTTTTGCCGGCATGGTAAGCCAGCCCCAGGACCCCGAAAAGCGCCAGGCCGATCCACAGGACCAGCAACCAAATTGTCGAACTCAAACGAGCTTTCATGACTTCCTCCCAAGAACCCGCAGCCGATAGTTTTCTTGTTCGGCACTTTCGCAATCAACACTGGGCCGAAAAATCCGTAAGAACTCCCCATTCGAACCGTCGAAATAAATCGTTGCGCGTTTCAAATCACCGGCACCGAAAAGGCTTCCAGCAACCTGGGCAGATCGATTACCAGCGCCAAGCGGTCATCGTGGCGCAACATGCCGCGGCAATGCGGCACTTCCGGAGGCGCCTGGTCGAGCAGCGAATCCTCGGTTGCCGAAAAAGTGCCGATCACCTCGTCCGCGGAGATTCCAAGGCGGATCTTTTGTCCGTCTGCATCGCTTTCGAGTTCAGCGACGACGACGTGCTTCGGAGAGAGGCCGGCTTTGCGCCCTTCGGTGAATGCGATATCCACCAGCGGCACAATGGTTCCGCGCAGATTGAACACGCCGGTTAGAAACGAAGGAGTCAGAGGAATGCGCGTGACCAGCGGCCAGTCCACCACTTCCTCGACTTCCAAGACCGACAGGCAAAATCGCTCCCGTCCCGCACGGAAAACGCAAAACTGGCGTTCCGGACGGCGATCTTCTGGCGAAGCTTCGGCCTCCATAAAATCGATGCTGCCTGTATCATTCATCGCTGCGCGCGGAATCAGTTCATCAGCCATTAGGCCCACCGTCTCACGGCGTTTAGCAATTCATCCGGAGTAAAAGGCTTTGCTACGTAACCGTTTGCGCCCTGCTGTTCTCCCCAGTAGCGATCGCTCGGCGCGGATTTTGAGGTCACCAGAATCACGGGAATCTGCGAATAGGGTTCGTGGCTCTTCAACTCACGGCAAACCTGAAAACCATTGCGCTGCGGCATCACCACGTCGAGCAGAATCACGTTGGGGCGCTCCTCGTCGATGGCTTCCTCGACCTTCATCGGATCGGAAATGCCGACAGCCTGAAATCCTCCCTGCTGCAGCACGGACTGCAGCAGTCGAATCTCAGCTTGCGAATCGTCGACCACTAAGACTTTCTTCAGCACCTGCACACCTCCACACCTACGCCCCGTAATTCGAAATGCAACTCTCTCACCACCGTGGCACGAAGCTTCCGCGCCGCTACCAATCTGCACACAGCCTGTGGATTCAATAGGTTGCGAGTTTTGCGACCTTTCTCATGGCCGAATCAGCATCTGCCGCGGAGTGGCTTGCGTCTCAGGCTGAGAATCCGTCTCACCAGCCCACATCTCACTGGCGAGAGACGAGAATCGCTGTATGACCTCGTTCAGCCGAAGCGCCATGGTCTGGATGGCACGAAGCTGCTCGCGGCTTTCGGCGGGAACCTTGCCAGGATCGATCAGCAACAGATCTGCATTACCGAGTACGGATGTCAGCGCGTTGTTCACGCTTGGGCGCATCTCCAACATGTACCGGCCAAGAGTGGCGAAGCGCTGCGACACGAGCGCGGTATGTTCGGCACGCTGCGCGCGGCCTACGGCGTCGACGCGCCGCAAGACCTCCGTTGAAATCAAGATCAACGTGGCTATCCACTTCTCGTGCTGCGGCACCAGAATTAGGTTCTGAAATTTCGAAGCGAGCGATAGGAATTCTTCATCCTCGGAAGCGATGACGATGACCGGAGTCGATGCGGCCAAGCCGGCGGCGCGCAACACGGAAGAAAGCTGTCCGTCGCGAACCGGACCGACGATCACTAGGTCGCATTCCGGACCGCTGCCAGGACGCCACACGTCGCTTGTAGCGACCGTAATTTCCGGCACGTGCCGCGCCGCCTGCCAGCGGCTCGCCAGCAAACGCGCGAATTCCGGCTCATCCGATAAAATCAGGACACTCGAGTGATTCAAAACCCCACCTGTCAGTACCGTTGCCTATGACTCAAGCTTTTCGGCTTCTTCGATGGACGAGAGCAGACGCTTGGCGCTGATGCCAAGATTGACGGCAGCTTCGGTGTTCTTCGATTTCTTGGCGTCTTCAATGCGTCCCTGAAAGTAGGAAACCTCGCCACGCGCCAACTCCAGCGCAGCTGTCAGCGAAGCTCCCTCGCCCGACCGCTTTCTCTGATCCATTGCGAGCGCAAGCAGCGCGCGCGCGACTACCGCACGGCGAAGGTCTTCCGCTTCCTGGTTGCCTTCGCTTACGAACGCGGAAACTTCCCAGGAAGAGAGAAGAACTTTTGTGTCTTGCAACACGACTGTGGACATGGAACGCCCGCGCGAAGGAGGCACGGCAATCAGCTGTTCCCAGATTGCCTCCATGCACTTCTCGGCGTCTACAGCTTCCGCCGGGGCGGCCGCAACCACACTCGGATTCGGCGCGGCTTGAACGGCCACTTTGGTTGGCGCAGATTGAGTTTCGGATGTTGTCTTAGCGGCACTCGCCGGCTTTGGCTGCTGAGCAACGGCCGCGGGTGGAACTGAAGCTTTCGCTTTTGCCTGTGGCGACGCCGCAGCAGGCGTAGCGCCGGCGGGAACTGCGCCGGCGGGAACTGCGCCGGTCCGCTGGACTTTCTTTGAGGGTGCGCCTGGAGCTGGCTCCGGAGCCTGCTTGATTCCGAGAGCTTCTTCCAAATCGGCGCGCACTGCCAGCAATTGCTCGAACGATCGAGTCACCGAGCTTTGGGTGTAGTCTTTCTGGAACGGCTGGCGCCAATTATCGCAAAAGTGGCGGAGTTGAACGGTCGTTTCCGCAGCGGAAAACCCGGCGCGGCGGCAATCGATGGCCTTGACACCCCGCGCTTGCAAACTGTCGATCGCTTCGCGCACCGCTTTCAAATCCGCGTGCAGCATGCGAATGAACGCTCGCCGCACCAGGAAGTTAAAGCGGCAGAACGCTACCAGAGCGGCAGGATCGTAAAACATCGCGCCGGCCGAGTCTTTCAGCAGGCGCCCTTGCTCGAGCAGGCCGTCTTCCATCAGTTCGCGGAGGCTATGGTAGCTGCGTGCTCTTTCGAGAATCTGTTCCAGCGGTTCACACCATTCAAGCGGAGTGCCGTCCGCTTCGGAAAGCACCGGACGCAGGACTTGAGCCACGTCCGCGAGAGTGATTTCTTTGTGGAGCAGCTCCTCCGTGGCTTGCATGGCGAAATATTGAACAAGCAGCAGATCGATCTTGTCCCGATCCGCATTCGTCTTGTTTTGCTTACGCAACTGGCGATGCACGATAGAGCGTAGGCCCTCTTCGCTGGCGTTGAGAACGGCGGGCGGAATCTGGCGGAGCTGGTAGGCCAAAGCTCTTTCGTCAAGTTCATCCAGCCACTTCAGGTGCCGTTCGAAAATGGCGCGCGTGGGACGAGCGGGCGGCAGCTCCCCGTCACCATAAGGCAGAGACGCGAGATTGAACTGCGTGGCCAGCGCCGAATAGATTGGGTAGGTGAGCCGCGCTTCTTCCCACCGCGATGCCAATTCGGCGGGCGAGGGGCCGGCTGACGCGCTCGGCTTTGGTTCTTCGGCAACTTTGCCGGGAGTGCTGGTGGTTTTTGGGGTCATGATTTGATGATCCAGTTCTCCACATTGTCCAGGAATCGTGCGGCGACAGCTTTCATTCCGTCGTTGTAGCGAACGGCGACGACCGTGGCACGCGCGTCGAGCGATCCGTCCGAATTGACGACCCGCACGCGATCTTCGAATTCAAGCGGCAAACTCGAAGCGAACAGAACCTCGCGCGCCGTCCCGAACTCAATCAACGTCTGCTCCTGTAAGCGACGGCGGCCGGCCGGCAGCGGGCTCACCTGCACGGGAATCCGCACTGGTAAGGCGTTGGGAAAGAGCCGAGCCAGTTTTTCCACGCAGGTTTGCTCTGTTGGGGCGGCCGAAACGTCCGTATCGCCGGTTAGCACAGCCATGATCCTTTCACCGCGTCATCGCGCCCGCGGCGTTCGAGAAAGCTTTCGATGCGCACCAGGCTTGCGGGTCGAACGAACAGACAGCTCCCGCGACGTAGGTGGAATGCACGACGGACGCCAAAAACCAGGCGTGTGGCCCGAGATTAAGTTGCTGTGCCTATTGGAGTTGTGCCGCTCTTAAATTCGGTTGAAGGGATACTCGTCTCAAGATGACACGAAAATCTCACGGTTGCCGCCCTGGCAGCGTACCGTGAGAGCGAGGCTTACGGGTGAAGATCCGGTTAGCGGACGCTCTCTACGAGCTGCTTCTGGCTGGAGCGGACCGGGATGTTGTAGCGTTTGAGACGCCGATACAATGTCGCGCGGCTGATCCCCAGCATTTTGCCCGCGATGGTTTTGTCGCCTCCAGCCTGGTCGAAAACTCGGAGGATGGTTATTCGCTCGAGATCGGCGAGAGCGGTGGTGGAAAGCTCGGCGGCCGCCTGCGCGGACATATCTGGATTCTCGGCGGCAGCAATGCCGGGCGGAAGATCCGCAACGTCAATGGTTTGGTGATCGCCAAGCGCTACAGCGCGCGCGATGCAGTTTTCCAGTTCCCTGACGTTGCCCGGCCAGTCATATTGCAAAAAGCTCTTCATCGCCGCGGGAGAAATCTGGACGTTTTCGCCCGGCGCGTAGCGGTCCAAAAAATAGTGAGCGAGCTGTGGAATATCAGAGCGGCGCTCGCGCAGTGATGGCAGGTGCACGGTGACGACGTTGAGGCGGAAATAGAGATCCTTGCGGAAAGTCCCGGCTCGGTACGCGGCTTCGAGGTCGCGGTTGGTGGCTGCGATCACGCGCGTGTCGACGGAGATTTTGTCGTTGCTGCCAATCGGCCGGACTTCCTTCTCCTGCAGCACGCGCAGCAATTTGGCCTGCATCTCGAGCGGAAGTTCGCCGATCTCGTCGAGGAAAATGCTGCCGCCATTGGACGCCTGGAAGAGTCCGGGTTTCGAGCGAAGTGCGCCGGTAAACGCGCCCTTTTCGTGCCCGAAGAGCTCGCTTTCCATCAGCGTGGGGACGAGGGAGCCGCAATCCACGGCGATGAATGGCATTCTCGCGAGCGCGCCGCGGAAATGGATTGCACGGGCTACCAGCTCTTTTCCCGTGCCGCTTTCACCAGTGATCAAGACCGGAGTGCGCGTATCTTTCAGGCGCGAAACTACCCGCAGCACGTCCTGAATTTTGGCCGATGTACCGATGATGCCGTCGAGTTGCGTATCGGCGCTGACACGATCGCGCAAGAATTGATTTTCATTCACCAGGCGGACTTTTTCCGCCATCCGCTGCAAGAGTTGCCGCAAGCGTTCGACGCGAAAAGGCTTTTCGATGTAGTCGTAGGCACCTTCGCGCATGGTTTCCACCGCGGATTCGATGGAACCGTGGCCGGTCATGATGGCGATTTCGGTGCGCGGCAGCAGGTCCTTGATTTTGCGCAGAAGGTCGGTGCCGGACTGTCCCGGCATTTTCAAATCGGTTACCACAATATCGGGCGGAGCCGTTTCCAGCGTAGCGAGCGCCGCCTCGGCGGTCTCCGCTTCGGAGCAGGCGAAATTCAGGGCCTGGCCGACGGTGATGCAAAGACGCCGGATACTTTGTTCATCATCCACAATCAAGAGCCGGAGCTGGGATTCCTGTCTCATGGTTTGCCTATGGTTTCCTCGATCATTCCTAAGAACTGTTGAAGCCGGAACGGCTTTTCAATACACGGCGTTTTTGCTTTTGCGACCAGTGAAACTGTCTCGGCGCTAGCCGTGTCGCCGGTGATGAAAACGAATCTCGATGCCAACTCCGGGCGGTGCCGCAGCAGCCACTCTTTTACATCGACGCCCGAAAGTTCACCCGGCATGCGGACGTCGGACACGACACCTCGGAATTCGCCCGATGAAAGCTGCTGCAAGCCGTCCGCGGCGGAAGCAGAAACCACCACCGCGTATCCGTGCCGTTCGAGCGCGGTGCGCAAAAAATCTGCAACTGCGGACTCGTCTTCGATCACCAGGATCGGCTGCTGTGCAGCGGCGGGATTCGCCTCAATCATCGAGCCGCCCCTTCGGCGGCCAAGGCGGAAATTGGTTCGGTGGCTGCGGGCAGACGGACGCGAAAAGTGCAGCCGATCCCGTCGGGATTGTTTTGCGCGATGATTTCGCCGCGATGGGCATTGATGATTCCGTAGCAAATGCTCAGGCCGAGCCCTGTGCCTTTGCCCACTTCTTTGGTGGTATAGAACGGGTCGAAAATGCGTTCAGGATGCTGAATGCCCGGGCCGTTGTCGGAAAAGCGGACATCCACGAGGCCATTGCTGAAAGACGTGGCAATTTCGATTTTTCCCCGGCGACGGACTTCCTGAATAGCGTCATAGGCGTTATTCATAATATTGAGGAAGACCTGCTGCAGCTCGTTCGGGTCGCCAATAGCTAACGGTAGCTGGTCGCTATAGTTTTCAATCACTTCCACTCCGTGGCTCAAAAAGTCATACGAGCGGAGCTTCAACGTCTGCTGGACGACGCTATTGAGGAGCACCGGCTCGCGCTGCGCGGGCATTTGGCGCGCGAAGCTGAGCAGGTTTTGAACGATCTGCCGAGTGCGCTGCGCCTCCTGCAAAATTACGGCGAGGTCCTGCTTGGATTCGTTTGGCACAGCTGGATTCTCCAGCAAGAGATCGGTGAAGCCAACGATTGCCGCGAGAGGATTGTTCACTTCGTGGGCCACGCCGGAGACGAGCTGCCCCAGCGCAGCCATTTTCTCGGTGTGCATCAGTTTCGCTTGCAGGCTGGCGGCGTCCGTTACATCCGTCATCACCACGACCATGCTGTTGATTTCTCCGCCCTCGTCGCGCATGGGGCTGAGGCTGATCGAAAACTGACCGTTGGCGTGATCGCCGCGAAGAACGGGAAGTTCGAGATGGTCGGTGGTTTCGCCGGCCAGGGCGCGCTCCACAGCCTGCGCCAGTATCGGACGGCGCGGCGGCGGAATCATTTCCATGATGGGATGTCCCAGGAGATTCTGCTCGGTGTAGCCCCATTCAAAGCAGCGCCGGTTCGCGTAGCTGACCAGACCGGCCGTATCAAGCACCAGGATCATGCTCTGGGTGCTGTTTAGGATGTTGCGATTGAAATCGCGTTCATGGCGGTAACGGCGTTCTGCTTCGCGCCGGTCGGTAATGTCCTTCAACACGTGTACCGTGCGAGGCTCGCCTTCGCCGTCGGAATGAATGCGTGAGCTGGAAATTACGTACGTGCGATTGCCAGCCGGTAAAACGAATTCCTCCCGCGACGAGGCTGCGTTGCGGCAGAACGGGCAATGGCCGGAACGGGACGCCAATCCAAGAATGTTCAGCTCACCCACATCCGAGCCGATTGTTTCCACTGGACGGGTGCCTAACAAGTCCGCGAGAGCGCGGTTGAGGCGCAACACTCGGCCAGCTCGATCATGTACGAGGATGTAGTCGGAGATCGCG
Source organism: Candidatus Dormiibacterota bacterium (assembly GCA_035534415.1). Taxonomy (GTDB): domain Bacteria; phylum Acidobacteriota; class Terriglobia; order Acidiferrales; family UBA7541; genus Palsa-295. The sequence goes on from DATLSB010000156.1 coordinate 21,652, forward strand.
TCGACATCCTGAACCCATTGTTTTCGGGACAGCTCAATGCGCGAGAAGAGACGCACATTCTCGATGGCCACTGATGCGTGGGCGGCGAGCGCCACGAGGACCTGCTGCTCGGCAGGCGTGAGTGGCCGCTCCAGGTCGGCCAGGCACAACACCCCCAAGACGGCTTCCTCGTTTCGTGCCAGGCGAATCAGGAGTAATTTTCGCCAGCCAAGCAGTCGCGAAAGGTCGGAACCCAAAATGTCCGCGGCTGATCCAGAGAAAACGTCGCTACGTTCAGTTTCTGACTGCATGCCCAGAGCAGAAGCCAACCGCGACTGAATGAGTTGATCCCACGGGCCCGACCAATCGAGGAGATTTGCAATCTGCCAGGATTCGCCATTGGGGAAAACCAGGGCGGCGGCGCGTGCGCGGAAAATTGCCGCTGCGCGAGACGTCAAACGGCGGGCGAACTCCTTCGCTCCCACCGAGGGATTGAGCTCCAGCGTTGTGGCGGAGAATTGCGCGAGCAGCGCCTCGACGGAATCGTCGAGACGATCAGGAATTTCCCGAATTTGTTTCAGTGCACGCATGGAGGATTGGGGGCTTGCGCGCGCTTGCCTATATCGCACACCAAGTTACGGTTCTTTCTCAATTTGAGTCAACGATTGCGGCGCGGGCGTTGCTCTAAGCAACAATCGGACGCTCGTCGCAGGGTGAGACGAACACGGGTGGGTGGAGGGTGATTTGAGACGGCCGGCCGCAGAGGGCCGATTGGCGGCTGGCGCGGGGATTGTCGTAAGCCCACGGAATCGAAGGAGTTGGCGCGCTTGTTGGCTGCTTGCTATCGCAAGCATAGTAAACATCCGTCGTGGCATCCTCCGTGCAATTTCTCCTGACGGATTTATCCGCTACGGAGGCGTATGCGATGAAACTGAAGCAGGTATTCGCAGGGCTGTGGCTGATGGCCGTACTGGGCGGGGCGGTGGCCGTTACTCCAAAAGCGCATGCGCAGGATCCAGCGACGGACACGGCTAAGCGCAAAGTGCGGGTGAAAGTGACGCCGGAATATCCCGACCTTGCCAGACAAATGAATGTGACCGGTAAAGTGAAAATCGAGGCGACCATCGCGCCGGACGGACGCGTGACTGCCACGCACGTCGTCGGTGGCAGTCCTTTGCTTGTCAACGCGGCTCTCGATGCACTGAAGAAATGGCGCTTTGAGCCGGCGCCCAAGCAGACCACGGAAGTAGTCGAATTCACATTCAACGGACAAGGAAACTAGATCAGCAAGAATTGCGCCGGGATGGGCGGGCCGGGGCTGGAGGTTTTTCAGATGACGATCGGTAAGAAGCTGTACATGGGGTTTGGCGCCGTTCTGGCGATCATGCTGGGTTTGCTGGTGGTGAATATATTCACGGTGCTGCGCCAATACAGCGCGCGCTCGGCCGTGACGGCCACTCTAAATGACGTACAGACGATTCAAAAAGTTCAGTACGACATCAGCGAAAATCGCCTGAATCTCGCCAACTACCTTCTGAGCGGAGACCTGCGCGATGAAGATAAAACCAACAAGGGCATTACCGATCTCGATCAAGCCTTGAAGGACAGCGAAGAAAAAGTCACCGATCAGAATCTTCGCACCGCGCTTTCGCAGGTCCAAGACAACGAACAGCAGTGGGCCGACAGTTTCGCGAAACCCATGATCACCAAGCGGCACCAGGTCGACTCCGGCGACGCCACCGTTTCCGATCTACAAATTTATTATTTGCAACATGACCCGGCTTCGTGGATCAACAAGTCCACCAATATCCTCGATCAAGCCAGCCTGGGAGTTCGCAAAGCTCAGGACGAATCCAACGCTTCCTCGGCCAGCGCAACTATGCTGAGCGCGGTTCTGACCACGGTCGGCACTTTGATCGCGGTGGTGCTGGGCGTATTCGTCGCGTTTTACACCGCTAAATCGATTAAGGAGCCTCTCTATCATCTGATCGAAGTGGCGCGGAAAATCGGCGATTCAGGAGACTTGGATCAGACGATCGACGTGCATCGCAGCGATGAGGTGGGCGTACTCGCTGAAAACTTCAACAAGATGATCGTACACCTGAAGGAGATGGCTTCCGTTTCGGCGGCCATCGCCGAGGGCCAGCTCGCCGTGACCGTGCATCCGCGTTCGAATCAAGACACTATGGCGAAAGCGTTCGCGCGCATGACGCAAGGGCTTCGCGATTTGGTTCGCCGGGTGCGCGACAGCGCGTCTCAAGTTGCAAGCGGCGCGGGCCAGATGGCTAGCGCGTCGGACGAATCCGCCAAAGTGAGCGTGCAGGCTGCGTCGGCGATCGACGAAGTGACCAGCACGATGCACGAAATGAGCATTAACGTGCAGAACGTGGTGAAAAACACGCAAGTGCAGGCGTCCAGCGTGGCGGAGACTTCGGCGTCCATCGATCAGATGGTCACGTCGATCCAGCGCGTGGCGGACACTGCAAAGCTCCTGGTAGATATTTCGCATCGCTCGCGGGAAGAGGCGCGCGTGGGAATGGAGACCATGGATAAAGCGACCAACGGGCTGAACCGCGCCAGCCAGGCGATTCAGTCGTCGGCGGAAATCATTGATGTGCTGGGACGCCGCGCGGACAGCATCGGCAAGATCATTGAAGTGATCGACGATCTCGCTGAACAGACCAACTTGCTAGCGCTGAACGCCGCCATCGAAGCGGCTCGTGCGGGAGAGCATGGCCTTGGTTTCGCCGTGGTAGCCGAGGAAGTGCGTAAACTTGCTGAAAAATCCACGCAATCCACCAAGGAAATTTCCGAACTCATCCAGGGCATTCAAAAGGAAGCGCGCGAAGCCGTCGAAAACATGGAAAAGAGCACCTCTATGGTGCAGGACGGCCTGGTGCTCAATAAAGACTTGAGCCTGGCGCTGGACAAGATTTCCGATGTGGTATCGGAAGTTTACAAATATTCGCAGGAGATCGGCGCGGCGACGATGGAACAGTCCAACGGATCGTCGCAAATAGCGAAAGCCACCAATCGCCTGACCGAAATCACTCAAGAAATCAATTCGTCCGTCGAGGAGCAGGCATCCGGGGCTCAGGCTGTTGTGCGGGCCATGGAGCGCATGCGCGAACTCGTGCAGCAATCCACTTCCAGCTCAACGGAACTGGCCGCAGCGGCCGAGCAAATGTCCAAACTCTCGCGACAGCTGCTGGAATCGATGGATCGCTTTGCGCTAGAAGATTCGTATTCGGAACACAAAAGGACCGCGGCTCTCCGCTCAGCGCCCGCGCACGAGCGGCACGCACCCGTGGAATACGCGGAACCAGTGAGGGCCTGAGTTTCCGAGGATGGCCATGGATAAGGAACTCCAGGTTGTGGGTTTTCGGATCGGGCGGGAGACGTTTGGCTTGCCCATTTCCATCGTTCGGGAAATCGTTCGCGTCCCGGAAATCACTTCGGTGCCGAACGCGCCGGACTACATCGAAGGAGTGATCAACTTGCGCGGGCGGATCATTCCGGTGGTTGATCTGCGCAAGCGCTTCGGGCAGAAATCCGTCGAGTCGAACAAGAAAAACCGCATCGTGGTGGTCGAACTTGGGCCGCGGGCTTTTGGCTTGATCGTGAATTCGGCCTCGGAGGTCCTGCGGATTCCGCCATCGGAAATTGAAGCGCCGAATAACGTGTTTCAAGAAGGCGAGCTCGACTTTGTGACCGGAGTGGGCAAGCTTCGCGGGCGCCTGGTGATCCTGCTGGATGTCAGCAAAATTCTGAAGCGTGGAGAGCTGAGCAACATCGAGGAAGTTGCGCATGCGGCGGAGGCGGTCGCCGTCGGCGAACTCGCGCGGGTTCTCTAGGCTCAACCGAGCATCATCGAGGAACGAATGTCCACTACATTCACCACCACGCAAATTCCACTCACGGACGCGGAGCTAAAGCTTCTGCAAACGCTGGTTTACCAAGAATGCGGTATGTATTTCGACGAGCGCCGCACCCATTTCTTGCGCGACCGTCTGCAGCGCCGGCTAAAGGTGTGCCAGCTCGATTCCTTTTACGCGTACTACCGGCTACTCACCAGCCGCGAAGGGAAAAAAGAATTAACCGCTCTGCTTGAAAATCTTACCGTCAACGAAACCAGTTTTTTCCGCATTCGCCCGCAGCTGGAATTGTTTCAGAAAACAATCCTCGAAATGCTGCTCAAGCGCAAGCAGGAAAGGCGCGATTGGTCGCTGCGCATTTGGAGCGCGGGTTGCTCCACGGGACAAGAGCCGTATTCGCTGGCGATTCTGAGCTGCGATGCGCTGGCGTACTACTACTTGCGCAACCCACTGCCGTTCGAAGTGCCCACTCCGAAGCCACTGATTCCGCCGCCGTGGAAGGTGGACATTCTTGCGTCGGACATTAACTACTCCGCGCTTCTGACCGCGCAACAGGGCGTCTACACCGAGACGCAGATGGACGCTGTCGATTACACCTGCCGGCTGAGATATTTCGATAAGATGGGCGACAAATATTCGGTGAAACCAGCGCTGAAAGGCCTTGTGCAGTTTGACTTTCACAATTTGAAAGCCGAATTCTTGCCGCAGGGCAACGACATCATTTTTTGCCGCAACGTGATGATCTATTTCGATGAAGCTGAGCAGAAGCGGCTGATCGACAAGTTCTATCGGTGCTTGAATCCGGAGGGCTATCTCTTCGTAGGCCATGCAGAAAGCCTGTTCGGACTGACCACCAAGTTCCACATGATTCACGAGAACAACGCCACGGTGTACCAGCGGATCGAGGGGGCGCAGTGAGTTTCCCGTCGGACGACCACTCTTCCGAGCTGCGGGATCTTTTCTTCGAGAGCGCGGAGGAAATTCTCCAGGGCATGAACGAAGCGGGCCTTGCGCTCGAGGAGCATCCCGGCGACGCCGAGCAACTCCGGCATGTTCGTCGCGCGGTGCACACTCTAAAGGGCGATTCAGCCGCGTGCGGGTACCGGCAGCTCAGCGAACTCGCGCATGAATTCGAAGACGTGCTCACGCCTGAACTTGCGCAGCAGCATGCCGGTTCAATCGCGGAGGTCATTCTCACGGCCGCGGACACCTTCCATGAAATGCTCGCCGCGTATCGCAGCACCCTGCAACCGCCGTCGGGCGAAGCGTTGCGCGAGCGCATTGCAAGCCTGCTGCAAAAGCCCGAACCAGAAGCGCAAAATGCCGAGTCCGAATTTAACGGCAAATTCGACTGGACGGAGTACGAACGGCTGTTAATGGCGGATGCCATCCGAAATGGCGAGTCGCTCTACAACCTGGCCGTTCACCTCAATCCGCAAGCGCCGCTTCCCGCCGCCGCATTTGAGCTGGCGCGAAAAGCGGTAGAAAGTGCCGGCAAAGTTCTAGCGTGGCGGCCCGAAGGCGGCGCGTATGCCGAAAAAACAGACCGGATCGAAGTCGCGCTTTCGAGCGCGCAAACGCTCGAATGGATTCGCGCGCACTGCCAGGTTCCGTCGAGTGTCGATGAGCTTTTGATCGAGCGCGTAGAGGCGCCAAACGCGGTTCCGCGCGACCTGCTGGACATTCTGCTCGAATCGGAAGCCGCCGCGATTTCGAGCGGCATCAAAGGGACCGCCGCGGAACCTGGTCCAAGCGCCGAAGATGATTCCCGCGAACCTGCCGCATCAGCCGGTATTGCACACGCCGCGGAAAACAGCTTGCGCGTGGATGCCACGCGAATCGACACGGTGATGAACCTCGTTGGGGAAATGATCATCGGCAAATCCATGCTGCAGCGGGCTATCGCAGAATTTGAGCGAAGGCATACAAAGGATCCGTTGCGCGCGAAATTATCAGACGCTCTGGCCTTTCAGTCGCGCGTGCTTGGCGAATTGCAAAAATCGGTGATGAAGATCCGCATGGTTCCGGTCGAGCAGCTCTTTCGCAGGTTTCCGCGAATCGTTCGAGATGTTGCGCGGCTGCGCAATAAAGATATCGGCGTGGAAATGGCGGGGCAAACCACGGATCTCGATAAAGGAATCTTGGACGCGCTTGCGGAACCTTTAGCCCACCTGGTCCGCAACGCCGCCGATCATGGCATCGAAGGCGCCGACGAGCGGCACGCAGCCGGAAAGCCCGTTCGCGGCACGATCCGGTTGAACGCGTATCACGACGGCGATGAAGTGGTAATCGAAGTGGCTGACGATGGCCATGGCCTCGATCGCGAGAAAATCGTGCGCCGCGCCATCGAGCGAGGGATCATCACTCCCCAGGAAGCTCTCCGACTGAACGAAACGGAATGCCTGCAGCTGATTTTCGCCGCTGGCCTGAGTACCGCTGACGAAGTGACGGAAATCTCCGGCCGCGGCGTCGGGCTCGATGTAGTGAAGTCTGGGGTCGAAGCGCTGAAGGGGTCGGTGGAACTTCAGAGCAAGCCGGGCCAAGGCACCACATTCCGAATTTCAGTGCCTCTCACGCTGGCCAGCATTCAGGCGCTTCTTTTCCGCGTGAACGAACGCATGTACGCCGTTCCCATCGCGTCGGTGGGAGAGATCACCCGAATTTCGGAAGAGGAAGTCCATTGCGTCGATAACCATGAGGTCTTTCAGCTGCGCGATGAGGTGCTGACGCTGGTGCGACTTGGCTGTCTGGAGCGATTCGCCGTACCGTTGGCGCACGCGGCGTCCAAACGCGTCTTCGTGATTGTGATCAGCGCTGCAGGCCGTCGATTCGGCTTGGCAGTGGATAGTTTGGTTGGCGAGGAAGAACTGGTCATCAAGGCTCTGGAAGATGAGCTGGTGAATTCACCGCTTGTGAGCGGCGCATCGATTTTGGGCGACGGCACGGTGGTGCTGATTCTGAATGTTCCGGCTGTGATTTCGCATCTGTCCCGAATCCCCGCTCTGGGAGCGACGGCGTGAGCCAAAAGATCCGAGTGCTCGTGGTGGATGATTCTGCGCTGATGCGGAAGCTGATTCCGCAGACGCTGCTGAACGATCCCTCGATCGAAGTAGTGGGAACGGCGATGGATGGGTTGATTGGTTTGCGCAAGATCGAAGAGCTGCGCCCGAATGTTGTCACGCTCGATCTGGAAATGCCGCGCATGGACGGCATCGAAATGCTGAGGCAAATCACGCGGAAGCACCGCGTGCCGGTAATCGTGGTTAGCGCCCACACTGCCGAAGGCGCGTCGCTCACGCTGAAAGCTCTGGGGCTAGGAGCGTTCGATTTCGTTACCAAGCCACCCGATGCAGCTTCGGGCCGGCTCGCGCAAATCGCATCGGAACTAGCTCTGAAGATTAAGGTAGCCGCAGCGTCCGGCGCGCCGAAGGTCATCCTCACGGTTCCAATAAATAAGCCGAAGGCCAAGCGCCCGTTTTCGAATCAGCCCCGCTGGCCCTCGCGCGTGGTCGCCATCGGCATTTCCACCGGTGGACCCGCCGCGCTGCAATACCTTTTCTCGCAGCTTCCTGAAGATTTTCCGGGAGCGCTGGTGGTGGTGCAGCACATGCCCGAAGGTTTTACGGAAATGTTCGCGCAGCGGCTGCATGAATCCACTCCTATAGAAGTAAAAGAAGCGCAATCGGGAGACTTACTGCTCGCAGGGCGCGCCCTAATCTGTCCGGGCAATCGCCATATCAAAGTTCGGCGCATGGAGCATGGGGACGTGGCCATGCTGGTGGATCAGCCGCGCGTCAATGGGCACCGGCCATCGGTTGACGTGCTCTTTCACTCGGTGGCGAAAGAGCTTGGATCGAAAGCGGTGGCGGTGCTTATGACCGGTATGGGAGACGACGGAGCCGCGGGTTTGGGAGCGATTCGCGCCGCTGGCGGATTTACCATCGCCCAGAGCCCGGAAACCTGCGTGGTGGACAGCATGCCTCGCTCGGCGATCGAACGCGGCTTCGCCCATCGTGTGGAATCGCTCGCCGATTTAGCCAGTGTTTTGCAAGCGAAGTGTTTGTCCGAACGGCAGCCCCCCGAGCCGGTCGAAGCCAGTGCCAGTCAGCAAGGCCCTGCGGAAAGTACGTCGCGAAGGAGAACGTCATGAAACAGTTCGAAGCACTCACGCGAAAGGACAGTCAACCAGTCCGCTATCTGATCGTGGACGACTCCGTCTTCGCGCGCAAAAACCTGGCGAAGATGATTGAGTCGTTCGGCGGCGAACTGGCCGGAGAAGCCGGTGACGGCCGAACGGCCATTACAGAGTACACGCGCACCAAGCCGGATATCGTCCTGATGGACATCACCATGCCGCAGATGGAAGGCATCGAGGCCGTTGAGCACATCGTGCAGCAGCATCCCGAAGCACGCGTGGTGATGGTTTCGTCGGTGGGCTATCAGGACAATATTCTCGCTGCGCTGCAAAAAGGCGCTCGGCATTTCGTCCAGAAGCCCGTCAAACCCGACGCGCTCTACGAAATCGTCCGCTACGTGCTGAATGAGGATGGCGTCACCGCTCCGTCGATTCTCGTTCGGGAGGACGTGCGATGAGAATGGATCTGATCCAGCCGTTCATCGGCTCGCTCGATGCCGTGCTGGCGGAAATGATGCAGTCGCCGGCGACGATTGTCGATTTGGAGATGGAAGAGAACGGCTACCGGAAAAAAGGCCTGGCCGCCACCGTCAAATTCGCCGGACAGATCGAGGGACGCATCATTTTAGATATGGAGCCGCAAGCCGCGCTGCGGGTTGCTCAATGCCTCGCAGACGGCGAAGTGGATTCGGAAGAACCGATCGTTCGCGAAGCTGTCTGTGAACTCGCGAACATGGTGATCGGCAACGCGGTCACCCAACTGAACGACCGCGGATTCGAATTCAAGGTTGATCCGCCATCGGTGCTTTCAGAGGAACAGTGCGAGAAGGCGGGACAGGATTCGGAGGCGACGATTTTGAGGTTTGAAACGCCTAGCGGCAACGTGCACCTGAATATCTCGATGCATTATCACGCTCGCCGAACCCGCGAGCGTAGCCCCATGGCCGCGGTCTAATTATTCTTCGCTCGCTTTCTCTTCGCTGAAACGCATTGGGACGACTTTGCGGTATTCCGTTCCATGGCGGAAAAGCCCGGCCTTCGGCAGTTTCTCCGAGTAGACAATTCTGGCCGACATGAAAATGTTCGCGGCCTCCGGCGAATAGGGGACGGCCACATCTATCAGCGCGTCCGCTTCGTAGCGGCGCTTGCTGCGGAAACACATTCCGAGCGGAGAGACGTCTTCGCACACCGCGAGTTCATCGTCCGCGCCGGATTGCCGAATGCATGCCGTTAGTCGCGTCTTAAAACGCATGCGTTTGCGTTCTCGCTGTTCGCCTTCGGGAGGCCCATTGGATTCCGTATCGGCGCCTCGGCGTCCGCGGGTGCCGCGAGCCGCGAGTTTGTCTTCATCTTCATGCGGAGCTTGCGTCCAGATACTCGGAACGCCGCACGTTTTGCAGTGGCGCGCGATTCCGCGGTTGGTCTCGAACCCGCGCAGCTCGACTTCGTTTAAGTACACCACTTCTCGATTGTGGCAGTACGTGCATTGCAGCAGCATGCGCGCCACAGCCTCATTCGATTCAGACGGCTGCGGGAATTCAACGCCCCAAAGGTCCACATCCGCGCCCACCAGTTCGATTCCGTAAAGAGAGCCATCCTGCTGCCGGCCGAATTCGCCAACGACCCGTGCGTCCGCTTCGCGATGAGCTTCCGCAGGCGCTCGTCTGCGCAGGTGGACTACCTGTCCCGCCGCGAGCACTCGCTCGAATACGATCACCGCGCCATGCCGGTTGATCAGCAGCGTCTTGCCTGGCTCGGAGAAGGCTTGTCCCTGGCTATCTGTTCCAGAGATTTCGAGAAATAACGTCAGCGACACTCGATCAGTGCGGCGCGGCTGGAGCGACGTCATCGGACCTCCGGGACCGTGGACTTCTGTCTGGAGGCAAGATAGCATACTGGGCACGTCATTTGTTCCACGGGAAACAACCCAGTCGGCACTCTCCTGGGCAGCGCGGACGATCCAGGTAACCTAAGCCGTTGATACGGCGTCACATTACAGTTCTTCGGGAGAATCTCTGGATGAAGACCGCTTTCGCGAACCGCTTCCAGGCTCTAGTGATCATCACACTCACTTTCCTTTCGGCCGCCGGTATCTCCGCAGCCGCCCCGCGCGCCAGCGGTCAAAGTACCGAGGTGAGCGGCGTTGTCCGCGACGCCTCCGGTGCGCCCATTGCCGGCGCCCAAGTGCAACTGAAAACCAGTTCGTTTTCCAGCACCATCTCCACCGGGCCAAACGGTACCTTCGATTTCGATAGCGTTCCAGCCACATCCGGTACGCTGGTCATCTTCGCAAAAGATTTTAAACAAGTGACGCGTCCGTGGAGTAGCACCACCGGCGCTCCCGTGCATCTTGATGTCGTCCTCCCGCTTCTTGCGCTTTCACAGAGCGTGATGGTAACGGCGAACCGCACAGCCACGCCGCTGGGCGAAACACCGGCCAGCGATATCAAGTTGAGCGCTGCCAACGTGAATGCAATTCCAGCGTTGACCCTGGCCGATAAACTTCGCCAAGTGCCCGGCTTCAGTCTGTTTCGGCGATCCAGCAGTACCACCGCTAATCCGACGACGATGGGTGTCTCGCTGCGAGGTTTGGGCGCCAATGGCGCCAGCCGCGCGCTGGTTTTGGAAGATGGCATTCCGCTAAACGACCCGTTCGGTTCCTGGGTTTACTGGGATCGAGTGCCGGAAGCATCCGTGCAGAGCATCGAAGTGGCTCAGGAAGGCGCGTCCAGCCTTTATGGCAGCGAGGCCATGGGCGGTGTGGTTCAGTTCCTGACGCGCCAGCCGCAACCCGCCGGACTCACGGTTGACGCTTCGTACGGTAATATGAACACGCAGGATCTGTCGCTTTCCGCCGGCGGCCAGCTGGGCAAATGGTATTCGATGGTTTCGGGTGAAGCGTTTCAGGGCGATGGTTACTATCTGGTTCCGGCTCTCTATCGCGGTCCAGTGGACACACGCGCCGCCAGCAATCACGCCGACGTGGACTTAACGGTCGGGCGCAAATTCGGCGAAGGAAGCGACGTCTTCGCGCGTGGATGGTATTTCGATGATTCTCGCAACAATGGGACGGTCGACCAGCGCAATGATATTCGCATGGGTGAAGGTGCGCTCGGTTCAGATCTGAACCTCGGATCAGCCGGAACCCTGACCTTGCGCTTTTATCTCGAGGCCGAAACCTACTTCCAGAATTTTTACTCCGTTCCATTCCCTCAGAATACTGAGACGCTTACCGACTCTCAGACCGTTCCGGCTCAGGGCACCGGCGGATCGGCGGTTTGGAGACGGAATCTTGGCCATCGCCAAACGCTTGTCGCCGGGTTCGACATGCACGAGGAAATCGGCCACAGCCACGAAATCATTGGCGCCAACCCGCCCATCTTCCGTGAAACCTCTGCTGGCGGCCGTCAGCGCAGCGTCGGTGTTTTTGGCGAGGATATGATCCAGCTGAGCCCCGGCTGGTTGCTGAATCTTAGCGGCCGTTACGATCACTGGGTCAATTTCGATGCGTCGTATTTGTGCACGCCGGGGACCTTGTCTTGTCCAGCGAATCAAACCTTCCCGACACGCAGCTTTGACGTGTTCGATCCACGGGCCACGCTGCTGCATCAATTCAATTCGCACGTTTCGTGGTCGGCGTCCATCTATCGGTCCTTTCGAGCGCCGACTCTGAATGAGCTCTATCGCGGCTACCGCGTGGGCAATGTCACCACCAACCCGAACTCTGCGCTTACGGCCGAGCGCCTTACGGGAGGCGAAACGGGCGTCGATCTGACTGGTTTTCAGCGCCGATTCGAGGTCCGCGGCGTCTTCTTCTACAACCAGATCGTCAATCCGATCGCCAACGTCCCCATCAATGCGACAACCGCGGAACGCGAAAATCTGGGACGCATCAGCGCTCCGGGGTTTGAAATCGATGCGGTCGAGCACGTTACGGACCGGTTCCAATTGTCTGCTGGGTATCAGTACGTGGATTCCAAGGTGGT
>DATLSB010000157.1:0-12849 GCA_035534415.1 Candidatus Dormiibacterota bacterium
CTCACCGGGAAATAGGCGCGAAAGGTGCTGCCGGCGCCATACGCGCTGTGGACCTGCATGAATCCGCCGTGCTGGGTCACGATGCCGTAGACGGTGGCGAGGCCGAGCCCCGTACCTTTGCCGAGCTCTTTGGTGGTGAAAAATGGTTCGAAAATGCGGTCGAGCGTGGCGCTGTCCATTCCGGTTCCAGTGTCTGCGACGGAGAGCATCGCGTAGCCGCCGGGATGGGCCTGCGGTTGACGCGAGCAAAAATCCTGATCGAGCGATATGTTCGAGGTTTCGACCACCAGCGATCCGCCGTTGGGCATGGCGTCGCGCGCGTTGATGCACAGATTCATCAGGACCTGCTCGATCTGGACGGGGTCGGCGCGAACCACGGCCAGATCCGAAGCAAGAGTGGCTTTGATTTCGATATTGCTGCCGATCACGTTTTCTAAAAGGCTCAAGGTCTCTACGATCACGTGGTTTAAGTCGATGGTTCGCGGTTCCAGGATCTGGCGCCGCGCGAAGGCCAGCAACTGTTTGGTGAGCGCCGCGGCGCGGTCCGCCTGCTGGCGCACTTTTTCGAAATGCCGGTGAATGCGCGAGGCGGGATCGGTTTCCTCGGATCCCAAGTCAGCCCAGCCTATGATCGCGCCGATCATATTATTGAAGTCGTGCGCGATCCCTCCTGCCAGTTGGCCGATGGCTTCGAACTTCTGAGCTTGGATCAGCTGTTTTTCAAGCTGCAGACGTTCGGTGACGTCTTCCACGATCACTTCGACGCACGGATCGGTCTGACTCGAATCTGTTACCTGACGGCCATTCAAGCGGACGGAAATGAGCTTTCCGTCTTTACGGCGCCATTCCACGATGGAGTCCACCCGGCTTTCCCGGGAGTATTCCGCATGCACGCGGTCGCGCACACAAGGGTCGGCGTACAGCGCGTGCGAATTCTTCATCGCCAGCAGGTCCTCCTCGGAATCGTACCCAAGCATATTGACGAGAGCCGGGTTGACGAAGAGCAGGTCGCCATCGGCCGTGACCCAGTAGATCCCATACGTGGCGTTGTTGACCAAGCCGCGGTAGCGCGCCTCGCTTTCGCGCAGAGCCCAAAGCGCTTGAGCTTCGGCCGCGCGCAGCGCGATTTCCTCCTGCGCGCGGCGAATGGCCGAAGGCAGGCGCGCCAGGTTCTCCTTGAGAATATAATCGGTGACGCCGAGTTTCAGGCACTCGACGGCCAATTCGTCGCCCAAAGTGCCGGTGAGTAAAATCACTGGAAGCTCCGGCGCGATTTCACGCGCGCAGGCCAGCGCGTCCATTCCGGTCCAGCCCTTCATGCGGTAATCGGAAATAACCAGATCGAAACGCGCCTCGTGAAGCTTCTCGACGAACTCGTCTCGCGTGGAGGCTGTTTGCGAATCGAAGGACATGCCGGACTTCTTCAGCTCCCGAAGACACAGCTCCAGGTCGTTCGCATCGTCTTCCGCAATAAGCAAGCGGAGCGGCGCCGATTCCGGGAATCCGCTGTGGCCTGGAGTTGATGAGGACATTGCGATGCGTCACTGACCTAAACGGCGGTAAACGCCGCGGCTGGAGGCTTGCTGTTCATCAGCAGCCAATACATTCCGAGTTGCCGCACCACGTCTTGAAATTCAGCAAAGTTCACCGGCTTTTGGATATAGCTATTCACTCCCAGCCGATAGCTGCTCACCAGATCGCGCTCTTCCTTGGAGGAAGTAAGAACCACGACGGGAATCGGCCGCGTGCGCGCGTCGGCTTTGAGCTCGTGCAAAACTTCGAGGCCGTCCACCTTAGGCAGCTTCAGATCGAGCAAGATCAAGTCGGGCACGGCGGTGCGAGCCGCGTAAGCGCCACGGCAGAATAGAAAATCGAGAGCTTCCTCGCCGTCGCGTGCCAAATGAATCTGGTTCGCGAGATTGTTTTTTCGTAACGCGCGCAAAGTCAATTCCGCGTCGGCGAGATTATCCTCCACCAATAGGATTTCACTGTGTTTACCCTCAGCCAATTTTCACCTCGTTGTCGCCGCTGGACGTGTCTTGGATACGAGAAGACTGCAGCGTAAAAAAAAATGTCGCTCCCCGGTCGAGAGCAGCTTCAGCCCGAATTTCGCCGCCGTGCCGGCGAATGATGCGCTGCACGGTAGCCAAACCGATGCCCGTGCCTTCAAACTCCTCCTGACGATGGAGGCGTTGAAACACTCCGAAGAGCTTATCGGCATACTTGGGGTCGAAGCCCACTCCATTATCACGAACGAAGTAAACGGGCGACTCGGGTGTGCCGCTCGTACCTACTTCGATTACAGCGGGTCGGCGGGGCCGCGTAAATTTTGCCGCATTCGCCAAAAGATTAAAGAATACTAATTTCAAGAGCCCCGGATCGCCCACAGTTTCCGGCAACGGCTCCACTCGCCACTCGATCTCGCGCTCGTCCGCACCTAGTTCCTCGATTACCTGCCGGACGATTTCATCCAGATTGGCGCGCTGGCGAATGATTTCCTTTCGCCCGATGCGAGCGAGATTCAGGAGGTCGTCCACGAGGCGGCCCATATGGGTGACGGCGGTCAGAATGCGATCTAGCTGGTGGCGTCCATCTTCGGATAGTTCCTTGGCGTGATCTTCTTGCAGAATGCGCGCAAAACCGTCGATGTGCCGGAGCGGGGCACGGAGATCGTGTGACACGGAATAACTGAATGCTTCCAGCTCCGCGTTGACGGCGCTGATCTCGATGATCTTTTGTTTGAGTTCCACGTTGAGCCGCCGAATATTTTCGTTGGCGCGCTTCCCGTCGGTCACGTCGCGAATGGTGCTGGATATTAGAACTCCTTCCGGCGCATCGAGCGGACTGAGGCTGATTTCTATGGGAAATTCCGATCCGTCTTTTCGCAGCCCGTAAAGTTCCAGGTCGGCGCCCATCTCGCGTGTCCGAGGAGATTGCGCGTATTCCGCGCGATGTTTCAGGTGCGCGCCTCGGAAGCGCTGCGGCATCAGCTTTTCGACTGGCTGGCCGGTGAGCTCTTCGCGGGAGTACCCAAATAGCTTTTCCGCCTGCGCGTTGACCAGTTGTATGCATCCGTTGCGATCAACGATGACCATCGCGTCCGGCGCGGACTCCAAAAATTCGCGAAATCTCTTCTCCTCGCGCACGCGCTGCGTAACGTCGCGGTTGCTTTCCAGAATGGCTTCGGGATTCCCAGCCGAGTCCCGCCGCAGCGCCCAGCGGCTGGACACGATGATTTCCGTTCCATCGCGATGGCGGTGCACAAGCTCGCCTTCCCAGTATCCCTTCTCGAAGATTTCGGTCTCGATCTCCGCGAGCGGCTTGGGAAATACAGTGTGAAGCAGGTCGTTACCTACCCGTCCGCGGACTTCTTCCGTTCGCCAGCCATAGAGGTGCTCGGCGGCTCGATTCCAATAGCTGATGGCACGGTCCAGCCCGCGAACGAACATGGCATCATGCGTCAAATCAAGGAGCTCCGCTTGCTGGCGATAGGCGGCTTCGCTGGTGCGGAGATCCAGCTCGATTTCGCGTCTTTCTTGTACCTCGTTTTCCAGGCGCGCCGTGGCTTGTACCGCGTCACGGACGCTGGGTAGCTTCACGGCCTTTGGAAGGTACACGATTAGCAAAATCGCGGTGGAAATCGACGCCGCCGCCGTAATAGCTTTGAGCACTCCGACAATCCAGTAGTTCGCGTGCCAGATATTCCACACTTCCATCAAATGCGTCGATTCGCAGGATACGATGAACACAGCAAACAAAATGATCATCCAGCTGAAGGGAACATCGCGCCGCTTGCGAACGAACCAAAACAGCGCGATGGCGATGGTGTAGTACGAGATGGCAATCAGCGAGTCCGAGATTACGTGCAGCCAAACCAGGCCAGGATTCCAGAAATAACAGAAGCCATGAGGCATGTCCTACCTCCGCGAGCGGCTTTGCCGCTGGCTGCCCAAGCACAACGACACGCCGCAGAAGGAGAGGACTTCGCGCAGGACTGCACGTTCACGGAAATCATGCACGCGCCGCAGAACGACTGGAAGAGGGACCCTATTTTGAGCCGACTGGCTAGATTGTCAAGCGCAGGCGGCTGATCTGTGACGGATCAGCCGCCATTGTTACCGAAAGGAAGTTGTTATCCGCGGCGATCGAGCGGGATGTAGCTGCGCAAATCGTGGCCCAGGTAAACCTGGCGGGGACGCGAAATTTTCTGCTCGGGATCGAGCAGCATTTCTTCCCACTGCGCCACCCAGCCCGAAGTTCGCGGAATCGCGAAAAGCACCGGGAACATTGTCACGGGGAATCCCATGGCCTGATAGATCAGCCCGGTGTAAAAGTCGACGTTGGGATACAGCCGGCGGCTGACGAAATAATCGTCTTCCAAAGCGATGCGCTCGCATTCCAGCGCGATATCGATCAGCGGATTGCGCCCCAGGATATCGAACACTTCGTAGGCGATGCGCTTCACGATGCGCGCACGCGGATCGTAATTCTTGTAGACGCGGTGGCCGAAGCCCATCAGCAGCTTTTCGCCGGCCTTCACCCGCTTGATGTACGCAGTCACATTGTTCACCGAACCGATTTCGGCCAGCATGCGCAGCACTTGCTCGTTCGCGCCGCCGTGCAGCGGGCCATAGAGGGCGGCGGTGGCCGCGGCGGTAGCCGAATACGGATCCACGTGCGAGCTACCAACCCCTCGCATTGCCGTGGACGAGCAGTTCTGCTCGTGATCGGCATGCAGGATGAAAAGAATATCCAGCGCGCGCTCCAGAGTCGGATTCGGGCGGTATTGCAATTCCGTAGTGCGGAACAGCATGTTCAGAAAATTGCCGCAGTAGCTCAGGTCGTTATCAGGATAGATGAACGGCATGCCCAAGCTGTGGCGATAGGCAAAAGCCGCCAGCGTGGGCATTTTCCCAAGCAAGCGGTACATTTGTTTGCGCCGCGAATCAGGATTGAAGATGTCTTTCGCGTCGGGATAAAACGTCGAGAGCGCCGCAACCGTAGAGATCAGCATGCCCATGGGATGGGCGTCGTAATGAAAGCCGTCGAGGAACTTCTTAATGCTCTCGTGTATGAAAGTGTGGTGGGTGATGTGGTACGTCCACTCCTTCAACTGCGCATCGCTCGGAAGTTCGCCATGGAGAATCAGATAAGCCGTCTCCAGATACGTGCTCTTTTCCGCCAGCTCCTCGATCGAATAGCCGCGATATCGAAGGATGCCTTTGTCACCATCGATGAAAGTAATTTTGCTGATGCACGACGCGGTGTTGGTGAAGGCGGGATCGTAGCTCATCATGCCGAAATCGGGTTCGTTGATCTTGATCTGGCGCAGATCGATGGCCCGAATCGTGTCGTTCTTGATGGGGACCTCGAATTGCCGCCCGTTGCGATTATCAATAATCGTCAGAGTGTCTCGGTGTCCCGCTGCCGGCGCACCGCTATTGGCAATAGATCCCGATTTCGTGGAGCTCATTGGCTGAACCTTTCCGGAAGATGCGATGCGGCAATCGCACTCAACATACGGTTATCACTGTACACCAAATCGAATTTGAGACGAATGAGTTTACACCAAAATCTCGTTCGAAAAGCAGCAGTTTCGCCATACGGCCGCGTATGGAAACCGTTTAAAACTTACCCCCCGAACGTTCGTCTCGTCACCGAAAGTTTAGCGACTCTTTCCTCCACGTTGGTGGCAGCGGAAGCTGCCTGCGGGGGACCGGCGAGTTCCGAACAGTTGCGTCCCCGTCCTTTGGCGCGGTAAAGAGCTTCATCGGCGATTCTCAACAGATCGTCCGGCTTGAGCGCATGTTCACAATCACTTACTGCGGCGCCGCAGCTCGCTGTGATGTGGACCGGACCGGCTTCCGTTGGGATTGCCGGATCATCGATCGCCTGCCGAATTCGCTCCGCCAAAGCCAACGTTCCGGGGCCATCTGTGGCTGGCGCAATCACCAAAAACTCCTCGCCTCCGTAGCGCCCAACTGTGTCGTAGTTGCGGACAGACGCCAAGAGCCTGCGAGCCGCTTCGTGCAAGACCTCATCTCCGCAGAGGTGCCCGTGCGTATCGTTGACGCTTTTAAAGTGATCGAGGTCAATAATGATAAGCCCGAACGACCCGCCCTCGCGCGACTGGCGGGAGTACTCGCGGTTGGCCATGTCCAGTACCGATCCGCGATTCGCAAGGCCAGTAAGAACATCGTGGCAGGCGCGAAATCGGAGTTCTTCGCGCGCCTGGATCAAATTTCGCTGCAAATCGAGAATTCGTTCGCCTACATTTAATCGGGCTCGCAACTCCTGCGAATCGAATGGCTTGGTCAAATAGTCGTCGGCGCCGGCTTCGAGGCCGCGGAGAAGATCGTCCTTCTGCCCACGCGCGGTGAGCAACAATATGTAGGTGTACGGCCGGTCGGCAATTTGCCGCACGCGGCGGCAGACCTCGGGTCCTTCCAGTCCCGGCATCATCCAATCGAGGACGGCGAGCTGAGGAGCGCCCGGCTGTTCGAGCTTGGCGACCGCCTCGGAGCCGTCCACAGCGACTTCCACTTGGTAACCCCATTTCGTGAGAAACGCCTGCAACAAGCGGCGCGAAATGGGATCGTCCTCGGCGATCAGAATGCGGTTTAGAGAATTGGCTCCGTCAGTCATTGGCCCGGCCTTCCATATGTTTCGCGGTTCCCATCACTGGATCACCTTTCGGGCAAGCGATTCCAGCTCGGGCAAAGCGCGATCCAGCTCCGCTTGCAAGGAATCGACCAACTCTCCGGCGTTTTGCAACGCTGCGGATCTTGCTCGCATTTCCAGCAACAGCGCGGCCTCAGACACCCGATTCGCCCCGAGACTCGCAGAGGACCCCTTTATCGTGTGCGCCAGCCGGTCCAGCAGATGGGCGTCGCCGTTTTGAAGAGCCTGGCGGATTTCCTTCATGGCCACCGGGCATTCCTCAACGAACAGGCGAACGAGCTCCGCGAAGAGATCGCGGTCGCCCTCCAATCGATCGAGCGCCGCCGCGAGATCCAGCGCTTGCGCGCCATTCGCGCCCCGCGATCGCGATTCATCCGGCATGATTCCGGCACGCTGGTGATCCTGCTCCGTTGCGCGGCCGATTGCGGCAAAAAGTTCGGCGGTGCGGATGGGCTTGGTGACGTAATCGTCCGCCCCGGCTTCGAGAGACCGTTCTCGATCGCCCTGCATGGCATGGGCTGTGAGCGCCACGATGGGAAGGTGTCCGCCTGCGCGCCGCTCTTTCGAGCGAATGGCGCGAATCGCTTCAAAACCGTCCATCACCGGCATCTGCAAGTCCATAAGGACGATATCGGCCCGCTCGCGTTCGAGAACAGCCAGTGTTTCGCGGCCGTTTTCCGCGGAGCAAACTTCGTGGCCATGCTTTTCGAGCAGCGCGGTAGCAAGTCTGCGGTTGACCGCATTGTCTTCGGCCAGGACGATTTTTAATTTTCGGGTCGGTTCCGGCGCAGATAATCTTTGCGGGGCGGGATCCACTGCGGCCTTGGTGTCCATAACGGCGGCGATCGCGTCCAGCAGCTCAGCGGGCTGCACGGGCTTGGTCAGATATGCGACGATGGATAGTTCGCGAGCGTGGAAAGCTTCTTCCGGGCGCACGCTGGAACTCAGCAAGATGATTGGAACTGCGCTACAGTCCACCCGCTGCCGAATCTTTGCAATCAACTCGATTCCGTGCATCCCCGGCATTTGCATGTCCGTGATCACCAAATGGAAGCGGCGACTCTCTTCGCGCGCAGTGTCCATCGCCTGCAAAGCAGCTTCACCGGAGGCGACGGCCGTCGGATACATGCCACATCGCGAAAGCAGTTCGACCAGAGCAGCGCGATTGGTTTGATTGTCGTCGACCACCAGGACCGAAAGAGCTTTGACAAGCTCGCGGCTAATTCCGGAAAGGTCCGCGCCATTCTCATCGGCAAATTCGAAGCGAATCACAAAGTGAAACGTGCTGCCTGCACCCGGCTCACTTTCAACCCAGATCCTTCCTCCCATCAGGTTAATCAGGCGCGTGGTGATTGCCAGCCCCAGGCCCGTGCCGCCGTAGTTGCGGGATGCGGAGCTATCCGCTTGGGTGAAAGCCTCGAAGATCATGGCCTGTTTTTCTTTTGGAATTCCGATTCCCGTGTCGCGCACGCGAAAGTGTAAAAGCATTCCGGAACTATCTTCGGCTTGCTTTTCCACGTCGACGACGATTTCCCCGCTGGCCGTGAACTTCACCGCGTTGCCGACCAGATTCACCAGGATCTGTCGCAGCCGGTTCGCGTCTCCCTTCAATCGCTCGGGAATCCCAGGGCCGACACGCCAAGCAAGTTCCAGCCCTTTCTGATGGGCGCGCATGGCCAGCACCTTCACAATTTCCGCGATGCTCTGCTGGAAAGCGAAATCGATCCGTTCGAATTCCAGTTTGCCGGCCTCAATCTTGGAAAAATCCAGGATGTCGTTGATGAGCGTGAGCAAGGAATCTGCGGAGGCTTTCACCATTCCTAGGTATTCGCGCTGTTCGTTGCTGAGATTGGTGTCTAACGCCAATTCGGTCATGCCGATGATGCCATTCATCGGCGTGCGAATCTCGTGACTCATATTCGCCAGGAACTCGCTTTTCGCGCGATTGGCGGCTTCCGCCGCTTCCTTGGCACGCAGCAAGGCTTCCTCTGCGCGTTTGCGCTCGGTGATGTCCTGATACAGCACCACTGCTCCGGTAACTTTTCCTTCGTTCAACAGTGGCACCGAATAGGCCTCGACGTTCACCAGCGTGCCGTCGCTTCGCTTGCGCACAGTGACCAGGTGCGTGATCTGCTTGCGCACGAGTCTTTGTCGGTTCGCGTGCACCTCGCCATCCAGCTCAGGCCCGGAGAGCAACCCAAACAGAGGCAAACCACAGATATCTTTCTGCCGGAACCGGAACAGCTTTTCAAACGCGGGATTGCACATCTGGACGGCGTCATGTTCATCGATCGCGACGATGCCAAGGGGCGTGTTCTTGATCAGCGAATCCAGAAACGTGGTTCTTTCCTCGAGCGCTTTCTCCGCCTGGCGCCGGTCCTTCACCTCCTTCTGCAGTTCGCCGGTGCGTTCTTCCACGCGCATTTCCAGGTTGTCGTGCGCTCGTTGCAGGGCCATTTCGCGCGTCTCGATCTGTTCCAGCATTTCGTTGAAGCGATCCACCAGCGAGCCCACTTCGTCGTTGCTCCTTTTGGCGGCGCGAATGGAGAAATCTTTTTGTATCGACCGTGCGAAAGCCACTCGGGCTAGCTCCAAAATCGGCTCGGAAATGGCGCGCTGCAGCTTGGAGGCGAGAAAATAGGCCGTCACGAATGACAGGCAACTTACCAGCAGCACGATCTCAGCGAACTTGCGGGTGCGCTGGTACAGCGGATCCAAATCTGAGTTGAGATAGATGGTCCCGATCCGCTGCCCATTCAGCCGTATGGGCTCGAAGACCTCCATATTACGGAGCGTTAAATGCACTCCGTCCGTTTCGGGAAGTGGCGGATGTGGATTCGAGTTCGATGGGCCAGGGCGCGCATACGTTGCGAATAGCGATCCGTCGGGGTTATACACTCCAGCGCTCACCACCTGCGGCTGCGCTTTCAGCGAACTTAGCACCTCTCGCACGGCCTTGGAGTCCCCGAACGAGAGCCCCGCGGTGGTATTGGGGGCCATCGTTTGAGCGGTCTGGATTAAGTCGTTGGATAACTGGCCGCGGAAGGTAGCGATATCGTAAGTGGCCAGCAGCGCACAGGCCATCAGAATCGACACACCACAGGTGAGCAAAACGATGCGCGTCAGTTTTTCGCGAATGGATGTGACGCCGTTCATCCGCCTCAACCCTTTCCGCTGCCGTCGCCGTCGCGGACAATCGTTGCCAACGAGAGAAGTTTCGAGCTGACGCGCAGACCCGCTCGTTCCGCTGCGGCAGGATTGATCGAGAACCGGATATGCCTGTCTCGCATTTCAAACTGAATGGCGCCTCCCGCAGCCGCGAATCCCGGCGTTTCGCCCACCAGCAGGACGTTCGCGCCGCGTAGGGCTTGCACTATCGCTGGCAAATGGCCCGCCTCAGTCGCACCGACGAATGCCACCTGGCAGCGCCGCAGTTGCGGCGGGTCTTGCACGCGCAGCACCGTCACGGGACGGCTATCCATCGTCTGGCCTCGCAGCGTGTCGTCGATCGTCTGCCCGAACGGATCGGGACCCAGAATGCAAATCACAAAGGGCGACTTCGGTCCGGCGAAGCTGCCAGGTGGCCAATCGACAAATTTTGCAAAGTTAAAAAGAAATGCCGCTTTCAGCTGATATTCGCTCGGTCCGTTCTGCTGCGCCAGCACGCGCGTTCCGCTCAAAATCGACGCGACGAGCGCGACGACAACTGCCCTCCGGCAGATGATCGAAAGCCAGTCCGCTGATGGCGTACTCCAGCGCAATCGGCTGTTCGGACTTTGTCCCGATCTTTTGAACCGTGGCAACGCGGCTCCGCTCTTCAAAACCGTGCCGTGAATTTCACGAAGGCGCTGCGCTTTACCAGCGTGGTGCGCTCTGTGTTCGTCGAATCGACGAACTCTTCGTGGTGGTCCTGCGCCAGATTCTGACCCACCAAACTAAGCGTCGTTCCTTCGCCGAAATTCCAGGAAACCTGCGTATCGAGTCGCGTGTAGGACGGCACGGCCGGGTCAGCGAGCCGATCGACGAAATAGGACGAAACGTCCCAAGAAAAATCGCGCCACACATGCACGTGCGATCGCAGCTGTGCTGAATGCGCCGGGCTGGCTCCCTGCGCCCCGGCAACGGACGTGGTGTCCTGACTGCCCGGGGCTAAATGCATGTGAATCTGTTCGAAAGCATATCCAGGACTGAGCGTCCACCAACTCGCGGGACGCCATTCGGCCGAGATCTCCAACCCGTCGGTTTCACCATGCATCAGATTTCCGTATGTAGTGGGAATTACCAGGTGCGGCGGCGTCGGAGAGCTTTCAAGGAATGGCGCTGCGGGTTCAGCGGTTTCTTGATGATCGTAAAGGTTGTAGTACGACGAGATATCCAATCCGAGCGCCTTTGCGATCTCCACCCGGTATCCCGCTTCGAATGCCGTGAGTCCTTCGTCCTTCAGATTCGGATTGCCGATGAAGGCAATCAGATCGGGCACTCCGCCGACCCCCGGAACTGACTCGAGATTCGCTCGCAGGTTTGCGTCAACCGCTGACGGCGTTCGAACTGCCCGTGACACGGAGGTCCAGATCATCTGCCGAGCGGTCATGGTCCATGCCACACGGGCGCTCGGCATAAGGTTGAATCCGGAATAGTAGTTGTGTTCGAGACGCGCTCCGGCCGTGAATAGCACTCGGTTCGGGACAATTGCTATCTGATCTTCCACGAAGCCGCTGTACACCGCGGTATTCACGTCGGCGGGAACGAAAGAGACGTATAGGCCTCCGTCGGATTTCGACATCGACAACCGGTATTCCGCGCCCCACAGAAAACTCTGCCGCCCTCCCAGGTCAATGTGGTGCTGAAAGTTTATGTCCAGCGTGCCGCGATGATCGTGCAGCGTATCATTCCGTTCATACTGATCGAACGAAACTTCCAAGGTCGAATCCGAACGCGGGGAGTATTGATGGTTCCACATGCCCTGTAGAAACCCTCCGCTCAGATTGAAAATGTCCTCCACATCAATGGGGCCGCGAGAGGTGACCGACGGCAAATCCGTGGTCGGAGAACCTTCGCGCCCAGTGTAAAGGTCACCTTCAAAAGTCAGCTTGTCGCGCGCAGTTAGCGTGGTGTCCGAACGGAAACCACCGCGCAACATGTGCCACCCGTCTCCGCCGTCCCCGCCGTCCCCGCCGCTGAAATCGGGCAGGTGTCCGTCATTGAAATATTTGGCAAATACTCGATAATCTGTCGATTTCCCCGCGCTGCCCCCATACTGTACGGTGCCGAATCCTTGCTCGACTGTTCCTCCGCCAGCCGTGATCATGGCGCCGCGGGTTTCAGACGCTTTCTTGGTGATGATATTAATGACTCCATTGACCGCGTTGCCGCCCCAAACGGATCCCCCGGGCCCGCGGATTACCTCGATGCGCTCGATGTCTTCGAGCGGAAGATCCAGCTGATCCCAAAAAACTCCGCCAAAGCTGTCCGTGTAAACGCTTCTGCCGTCCACCAGCACCTGCAGCTCGTTGGCAAAGCGCGCGTTAAAACCGCGTGCGTTGATCGCCCATGTATTCGCATTAATCTGAGCGACGTCCATTCCCGGAACCATTCGCAGCAAATCCGGAATATTCGTCGCGCCGGAACGCGCGATGTCCTCTTGCGTGATGACGAAAACCGCCGACGCTGTTTGCGAAAGTTTTTGCTCAGTTTTTGAAACCGTCGTCACCTGAATACTCATCAGGTCCTGAAGGCTTTCGTTGGCCAGGTTCGCTTGGCGCTGGCCGACGGCAGCCGCGGCGGAGTACCGGGCCAGCGCGCTCCACGCGAGTATGAACATCGCCAGTCGTCGACCGGCGCGTGCACTTTGATTCTTCGTCACTGTCTCGGTCCCCTGTCGTCGAAAATCCTTCCTTCGCCTGCGGTCGACGGTCACCGTGTCGGCCGCAGCGGGTCTCGTTCCGCTGCCGCCATGCCTATAGAAGCAGGCACTGCGCGGCTGCTGGGTACGGCGGTTGCTGCAGCCGCGGAACAGGCCAAATCAAACGCGGGCATGGGGATCAGCGCGCCTTCCGCTTCCTTCGAGAACAGCAACCCGTCGCCTGCGCCGTTCCAGTCAATCGAGATCACGTCGCCCAGCGCCACCTGATCGGTGGCCAGCAGGTTCGCCAGCGGATACACCACGTA
>DATLSB010000158.1:0-17670 GCA_035534415.1 Candidatus Dormiibacterota bacterium
ACCACCTCGTAGCCCTTGGCTCGCACCCACGGCTTGTAGCGATTTTGTTCCAGGTAATATCCTTCGGTTTGGATTACGGCGAAAATCGTCTGAGTGGAACCGAAGGTGGGCATGCCGTCGAACATGGACAAGATTTCGAGCGAGTCCACATTGGCCGATTCCATGCAGATGCGCGCGGCCGCGTCGCTGGGCGCGGACATAAACGCCGTCGCCGGAGCAACCACCAAACCCTTGGCAGCGAATTTTTCGCCCCACTGCTCCGCCACTTGACGATGCCAGGCCTGTTCGCCGGAAATGTCGATATAGTGGCACCCGGCCTTCCAGGCCGCTTCCACAACCGTGGGCCCGAAATAGATGAACGGGCCTACCGTGTTGCATACCACTTTGGCCCCGGAGAAGAGCTTGGTTAAATCGTCCACGGTAGAGGCCACTTCCACGATTTCGTAGTCGGCTGTCTCAATGCCCGGAACGCGGCTCAACACGTCCTGAATCTTCGCTTTGTTGCGTCCCGCGGCGATGAACGGCACGTTGAACTCGCGCAAGTATTCGGCCACCAGCCGCCCGGAAAATCCGCTCGCACCGTACAGAACTACAGGTCTCTTCCCAGCCATATGTAACTCCTCCCCCCTTGTCGATCGCGCTTGCGTTATCGAGTAGCCAGTCTTTAACTTCGTCAATACCACCAACTCAGTGCTGGCCAAATGACGAATTTTACGCTAAAGTACCGCTCCAGCTAGTAGGCACCTTTTCGCCACCAAGTACCCGCGCAGTGAACTAACAAAACGGAGTCGCTTCGTGAAAGACACAGACTGTCCAGTGCAATGCACCACCGACGTAATCGGCGGCAAGTGGAAGCCGCTCATCCTGTTTCATCTCGAGCGCGGCACGCAGCGGTTCAACCAGCTGCAAAAACTCATTCCACATTCCACCAAGAAAATGCTGACCAAGCATCTTCGCGAACTCGAACGCGACGACGTAGTGCACCGCAAGGTATACGCCCAGGTGCCGCCGCGCGTCGAATATTCTCTCACGCGCCACGGCCAGAGCCTGCGACCGATCCTGCGCGCCATGTCCGCGTGGGGGAAAAGCCACCGCTCGCGATACGGTACGCGCAAAAGCTAGAACCTTGTCGCACCTATTGCAATGAGGCGTTTTCATGTTTGCGCTAATCGGTCAGCTGACGATTGGTAGTTCGGCCGATTCTATTGTTCGCGTTAGCTCTGCTCGCCCGGAATCGCTCGAAAGTTTCGCGCAGCAACTCCGCGCGCACACGAGAGCGCCGGCGCAAAGTGAATCCGGCGCCGCGCCTGAAACCGGTTCGCTCGGGCGGACGTCTGAGTTGGCGGGTACGCTGGTGAAGGGCTAATCCTCGGATCTGTGATTTTATTTTCTATATTCAGATAAAACAATACGACTCGCGGCGATTTTGGTAGCTTGTGAATTTCGAGCCCGCTGAACGGCGGAATGCTGGAGGAGCATCTTTTATGAAGCTTGTTTACCGCAGTGCGATGGTTGTGGCCTGCGCCGCTTTCGTTTTTCTAGCTGCGTCGCATATCCAAAGCGCGCGCGTCCATGCCGCCGCGCAGAATGGCAACAGCAGCGTCTTCGTTCATTTTCAAGGTGAGAAGCCCGGCCGCATCCACCACATCACGGCAGCCGATCTGCCGCAGCCCTACGCCACAAAATCGGCGGCCGTGTTTTCGCGGCCCGTGCCACGTCCCGCGGACGTCTGGCCGCAAGCGCCCGCTGGCTTCAAAGTGCAGCTGTATTCGACGGACCTGAAGGGCCCGCGCATTGTTGTGAAGGCGCCCAACGGTGACCTGTTCGTCTCTGAAACCAACACTGGCAAAGTGATGGTTCTTCACGGCATGGCCGCGGATGGCAAGCCCGAACAAACCTCCGAATTCGCCAGCGGGCTGCGCCTGCCGTTCGGCATCGCGTTCTATCCGCGCGGCAAAGATCCGAAGTACGTCTACGTCGCCGATACCAACGAGGTGGTTCGCTTCCCTTATCAAAACGGCGATCTGAAGGCGCGCGGACCCATGGAAGTGATCGTTCCTAACCTTCCCGCCGGACCGAATCACTTCGCGCGAGGCGTGGCGTTCTCGCTCGACGACAAGCAGATGTTCATTTCCGTCGGCTCGCACAACAACGTGAGCGACATCGATAAGGACAAGAGTGAATTCCATCGCGCCGATATCCTGGTAACCAAACCGGACGGTTCCGATCTGCAGGTGTACGCGACCGGAATTCGCAACGGCTCCGGCCTCACGGTCAACCCGAAGACCGGCGAAGTTTGGACTTCCGTAAACGAACGCGATGAAATCGGCGACAATCTTCCTCCCGACTACGTCACCCACGTGCAGGAAGGCGGCTTCTACGGCTGGCCTTGGTATTACACCGGCGACCATCACGATCCGCGTTTCCCCGGGCGGCATCCCGAATTGGCGGACAAAGTGATCGTGCCCGATGTTCTGCTGGAGCCCCACGATGCTTCGCTCGGCCTCACCTTCTACGAGGCGAAACAGTTCCCGAAAGAGTATCGCGGGCAGCTTTTCGTTGCCGAGCATGGCTCGTGGAACAGCTCCGTCCGCACCGGCTATGAAGTAATCATGGCTTTCATGAAGGACGGCCACGCCACCGGCTCGTACGAAGATTTCCTGACTGGGTTCGTGCTACCCGACGGCAACTGCTGGGGTCGCCCGGTGGGAGTCGCAGTCGCGCAAGATGGTTCTCTGATCGTCACCGACGACGGCTCGAACTCCGTCTGGCGCGTCTCGTACCAAAAGTAGTGTTTACGCGGAGCGCGGATTGCGCGGCCCAGCCCGCAATCCGCTGCCTCGCCCCAAGACGAGCTTTCCAACCGCCCGGCCATGGCGGCCCGCTGGACCACTTGCGTGACACCGCTCGTTTGGGTCTATGATGCTGAGTATATTTCTGGTTTAGGCGCTTTTAGGCGAAGGAGGAAGGCGATGGCTACTGCAACACAGGCGATTACGATTGATGAGAACGTAAGCAAGTATGTGGCAAAACCGCGCAAGATGCTCATCGGCGGCAAATGGGTGGACGCGGCTTCTGGCAAAACATTTCCAACTTACAATCCGGCAACTGGCGAGGTGCTCGCGCAGGTCGCGGAAGGCGACAAAGAAGATATCAACCGCGCTGTAGCCGCCGCTCGCGCTGCTTTCGAGAAGGGACCTTGGCGCGATATCACACCCTCCGAGCGCGGGCGCGTGATTTGGAAACTCGCCGATCTTCTTGAAAAGCGTCTCGAAGAATTCGCGCAGCTCGAGTGCCTCGACCAAGGCAAGCCGCTGGCGATGGCGCGCATCGCCGACATTCCGATCTCGATCGACCAGCTTCGCTACTATGCCGGCTGGGCCACCAAGATCGAGGGCAACACCATCCCGATTTCCGCGCACGGCGCAAAGTTTTTCGCTTATACGCTGCGCGAGCCGATCGGCGTGGTCGGGCAGATCGTCCCATGGAATTTCCCGATGGTGATGGCCACGTTGAAACTCGCGCCTGCGCTCGCGGCCGGCTGCACCATGGTCCTCAAGCCAGCGGAGCAGACGCCGCTCACCGCGTTGCTGCTAGGTGAACTGATTCAGGAAGCCGGGATTCCGGATGGCGTGGTGAATATCGTCACCGGCTTTGGCGAAACCGCCGGCGCTGCGCTCGCGGCGCATCCCGACGTGGACAAAATCGCCTTCACCGGCTCGACGGAAGTTGGAAAACTGATCGTCCACGCGGCAGCCGGAAATTTGAAGAAAGTTTCGCTCGAACTGGGCGGCAAATCGCCCAACATCATCTTCCAGGATGCGGATATCGAGAGCGCGATTCCCGGCGCCGCCAACGGCATCTTCTTCAATTCAGGAGAAGTCTGCTGCGCGGGCTCGCGGCTCTACGTGGAAGACAAGCAGTTCGACAAAGTCGTCGACGGCGTCTCGCAATTCGCGTCGAAAATCCGCGTCGGTCACGGCATGGAGCCAACAACGCAGATGGGCCCGCTGGTTTCCGAAGAGCAGCTCAATCGCGTGTGCAGCTATCTCGAATCCGGCGTGTCCGAGGGCGCGAAGGCCGTCACCGGTGGCAGCCGCGAAGGCGACAAAGGCTACTTCGTTAAGCCCACCGTGCTGGTGAACACCACCGAAAAAATGAAAGTGGTCCGCGAAGAAATATTCGGGCCGGTGGTCACCGTGATGCCGTTTAAAGATGTGGACGAGCTGGTGGCCAAAGCGAACAACACGCCGTATGGCCTCGCCGCTGCCGTGTGGACGCGCGATGTGAAGAAAGCACACCGCATCGCCGCCGAACTCAAGGCCGGGACGGTGTGGGTCAACTGCTACGGCGTGCTTGATTCAGCCATGCCGTTCGGCGGGTACAAGCAATCCGGATGGGGCCGCGAGATGGGACACGAGATGCTCGATCTCTACACCCAAACTAAAGCGGTCTGCATGCCGATCACCTAGCACCAAGCTTTTTCGGGTGATACGAAAACCGAGCCCGCGCTTTCCGCTCTTCGGGAAGCGCGGGCTTTTTGTCTGGAGGACAGAGTGACTTCCGCCCAAAATCCCATCGGCGCGTCGAAGACGGATAGCTCCGCGTCGTGGCCCTGGCCTGAATCGCTTGACGCGCTGGTCGCCGCGCCCGATCACCACAAGCTGCTCTTCGAAAATGAACGCGTCCGATTGCTCGAAGTTCGCATTCCTCCCGGCGCATTCGTGCCGGTACACACGCACCGCTGGCCCAGCGCCATATACGTGGCAGTGCAAAGCGATTTCATCCGCCGCGATGGCGAAGGCAAAATTCTCTTCGACAGCCGCACCGTCGGTCCCGCGCCCGATAAGCCGCTCGTGCAATGGACCGGCCCCTTGCCGCCGCACTCGGTCGAAAATGTCGGCTCGCGCGAAATCCTTCTCATCACCACGGAGTTGAAGGACACAGATTGAAGGAACCGCCCGCCGCTGCCTGACGTCTCTCCATGCAAGCGGTTCATCGCGCGCGGCAATCGGCTTGTGCCCAAACTGCTTGGTGACGCGGCCTGCGCTGTGTTATAGATTTGCGCCGTCCGTCTGCCTACGCGCGATCGGACCGTCCGGGAGCGCCACGTGCTGCCCGGCCACAGCTTCGGAGTCGTAGGTGGTTCCAGAAAGTGAAACAGGGGGAGACATCTTGAAAATTCTAAGTAGAGCGATTTTGATTTTGCTCGCATGCAGCGCCACGGCGTTCGCTGCGCCGAAAGCCAAAGACCTGCCGGCGCATTGCAACGACGCCTGCCTCACCGGCGCGGTGAACAACTACCTTGCCGCGCTGGTGGCGCACGATCCGTCGATGGTTCCGCTTTCCTCGCACGTCGAGTTCGTCGAGAACGTCAAGGACTTGAAGCCGGGCGAAGGCCTGTGGAAGACAGCCTCGGCGCTGCCGACCACTTTCAAAATTTACGTGCCCGATTCCGTTTCCGAGCAGGTCGGATTCCTGGGAGTGATGCAGGCCGATAGCAAGCCGATCATTCTGGCGTTGCGGCTGAAAATCCGCCACGGCGAAATCGTCGCTGCCGAGCATCTGATCGCGCCGATCACCAGCCGTCCCGGATTTCCGAGCGCCATGAAGAACCTGGAAGAGACGCCGAAGCCGTTCCTGACGGATGTGCCACCCTCCGAGCGCGATTCGCGCGCGGACATGATCCGCATTGCGTCCATGTATTACCCGGCTCTCTCGCATCAGGACGCCAACAACGCTCCCTTTGCCGATGACTGCGTTCGCCACGAGAACGGCATGCAGACTGTCGCCAATCCCAGGCCCGCGAAGATTACGTCCGCGATGTCGCTGCTGGGCTCCTATAGCTGCGCCGCGCAAATCAAGACCGGCACATTCAACTACATCACGCGGATCGAGCCAGTCCGCGTGATGATCGCTGACCCGACGACCGGCTTGGTTGTGGGCCTCTCGCAGTTCCGGCAGCCGATGAAGACGCACGTCTACAAACTCACCGGGGTTCCGGGGTTCAAGACCACGACCATCAATTCAAAACCGTTCGATCTTCCCGCCGCACACTTTTTTAAGGTTTACGGCGGCAAGATTCACCAGATCGAAGCCATGGGGTTCGTGGCACCGTACGATTCAAAAACCGGCTGGGAAAACTACCCCGACCACGGCCGCTGATTCGCGACCGCGGCGCCCCGCGCGGCGGCTGTCCGTCTTCGAGCCCCATCTTTTCGCGTTCTTCAGCGAGGGATGGGGCTTTTTTGTCTTTCGGGGCGAAATACACCGTTCATAAGCCCAAGTGGAAGTCGCTCCCTTGGCAACAGAGTCGGTCGCAATAAGCAATAGACACTGTATACGATTTAATGTTTATTGTCGCCGACAGCAAGTTTAATGGCACGTGACCGATGTGCCAATTTTGGGTGTGGGTCCAGTAACTTCCAATAATCTGAGCTTGCAAGTGCGGCGCGCGGCCTTGAGATGGCGAGCGAGCGCTGCTACTGATTGTGACTGTCGCGAGGTGGGCGCGACTTCAGGGGGAACCTTATGAAGCCGATGCGTCTGCTTTGGGCAGTTCTTTGTGCGTTAACACTCTTCGCGGTCTCCACCCCTCGGGCGCTCGCGCAAACCGCCAACACCGGCGCTTTGACTGGCACCGTTACAGACCCTTCCGGCGGTGTGATTGCTGGCGCCAAGATAACCGCCACCAATTTGGCCACTGGCCAGATACGCACGGCGACCACGGATTCGAAAGGATCCTATCAAATCTCCTTATTGTCCCCTGGCAACTACTCCGTTCACTTTGAAGCGGCGGGCTTTCGCTCGGTAGACGTGCCTTCGATCAACGTTAACGTAACAGAGACGCCTACATTGAACCGCAAGCTGGAAATTGGCACGTCGACCCAGCAAGTGACGGTCGAGGCAAATACGGAGACGCTCCAAACGCAGTCAGCGACCAACGGGACGGTCGTCAGCGGCCAAGAAATCAACTCCCTGCCGCTCGTCACCCGCAACTACACGCAGATCGTGGACCTCTCACCCGGCGTGGTCGCCAACGTCGCCAACGCTTCCGCCATGGGTAACGGCACCCAGAACGTGAGCGCCAACGGCCAGGGAGGCATTTCCAACAGCTACTCGATGGATGGCGCTAACATCACCCAATACACCAGCGGCGGCGCCGCGCAAATGGGCAGCATGCCTGGTATCCCGATCCCGAATCCGGACACGATTCAGGAGTTCAAGGTACAGACATCGCAATACGACGCGGGGTACGGACGGAACTCGGGCGCCAACGTCGAAGTCATCACCAAGACCGGCTCCAACAATTTCCATGGCGACGTCTGGGAGTACAACCGCAACAATTTCTTTAACGCCAATGATTTCTTTTACAAGCACTCCGAACTTGCGAGCGGACAGACCAACTCACCGCAGGCCCTGAAGCAGAACACGTTTGGGTTCACGCTGGGCGGCCCCGTTATAAAGCAGAAGGTCTTTTTCTTTGGCTCCTATCAAGGCTTCCGCCAGATCAACGGAATTGCCACCAACGGATTTGCGTCTGGATACGAGCCCGCCGCAGTTTTGATGCCCTGGAACGATTACGCGGACTTCAACAGCGGCGCTTGCGCCGATCTGCGCTGCTCGAACAATATCCCGGCATACAAAGCCTATCTGGGAAGCGTGTTCGGTCCGGGAAGCGCGACCTGCCCCGCTGCCCCCAACGGATTTGGCGTCCCGGGGGCTGGTAACTGCAACACGGGCTGGTCTACTGGCGTCACGGTCGCAAATGACGGATCGAACATCACCAATACCGCCATTGCGCTGCTTCAAGCGAAGGGACCCGCCAAGGGCGGCTACAACCAGGGCGGCTATTGGATCGCTTCCGCGCTACAGGCTCAGCTTGCCAACCCAGCGAACTGCGTAGGCCCCGGCCTGCCCTCTTCGGGCTGCACCACGGCCATTTCACTGCCCACGCATGCCAACGAAAATCAATACATGCTCAACACGCAGTACAATCTGTCGGCCAAAAACACTGTATACGAGAATTTTTTCTACCAGACCGACCCGGAAATTCAGAGCTTCGACTGCTTGTTTGGGGGCACTTGCAATCCGGGTTCGCCGGCGGATGTAACTTATGACAATTACCTCGGTACATTGCGATGGCAGTCGATCCTGACACCCAACCTGATCAACGAGGCGCGATTCACCTTCCAGAGGAACCTCGAGGACGCCACCGATCCAAACACTCTGACGGCCTGCAATCTGCCGAATGGCGCGTCAATTATTCCGCTGAATAACAACGGACAACCCTGTTCGGCGAATGTGAAACTTCCCATCGCGTACATGGGAATCGTGCCAAGCATAGATGTCCTCGGCCTCTATTCGCCGTCCTCCGGTTGGAGCCAGGGCGGGAACTTCGCGGGCGTCGGTCAGAACATCGACAACGAATTCCAGGCCGGAGACCAGGTTTCCTGGAACCATGGCATGCACACTCTGCGAGCGGGATTTGACTGGGAGCTCGACCAGTACAATAACAACACGATCGCCAGCGCCCGTGGTGAGGTGCTTTTCGACAACACTGCGGACTTCCTGACCAGCAGCTCTGGGCCCGCAATTGACGGCACACCGCAAACCGGCCTCCCTCCGAGCGCCCCGCCTCCGTTCCCGGCGCTGGGTTGCGGTTTCCTCGGCTTCTCCAACTGCGCGGGCGGAGCGACCCCCATCGCACTAAGAGGATTGCTGACTCACTACAACCGCATTTCGGCATACGACTGGTTCGTGCAGGACGACATCAAGGTAAATAGCAGGCTTACCATCAATGCCGGTCTGCGCTGGGAATACGACGGTTGGCCGTCCGACAAGATTGGGCAGTTCACCAACATCTGGACCAGCCAGCTGGCTCTCGAGAACACTGGTTCTTTCTTTTTGAACCAACCTGCAACATGCCAAGTCTCAGCTACGTCGGGGCTTCTGCCAGTCGGCACGCTTGCGGGATTCGTTGTCCCGAAGAATTATGACCCGGCAGCCGGTCTTACCGGGCCTTGCGGTTCAACGGGAGTGAAGGTGAACGGCAACAACTCGCTGTTTTCAGGGTCGCCACTCGATAACTTCCAGCCTCGCTTGGGAATCGCCTGGCAACCGATCGGCAATAAACTCGTGGTGCGTGCAGGTTACGGCTGGTTCTACGACCGGGCTGGCAGTATCTATCTGGTGGACAACCTGCTAAACCTGCCTCCCTACGGCGGTACGATCAACGGAACCTCCATCACCAATTTGGAAAATACGCTTCATACTCCGTTCCAGGCGGTTGCCGGTATTCCTCTTGCTTGGACCCCGCGGTACTTCTCTCCGGGGACGTACAACCTGAACGGCTACAATGCCTTTGGCGCGCTGAATTATTCCGCCTTGGGATTTACGGCCAACTCCAACCAGATGTCGCAACGGCTACCGCTCACCCAGGCGTATAACGTGGACTTTCAATACGATCTGGGGCATGGATGGGTCATCGATGTTGGCTACGTTGGATCGCACAGCATCCACGTACTAAGCCAGGGGTCACCCACTAACTCCGCGCACTTGGTGGGCCCGGCAGGCTCCGTCGTCTGCGGCGGAATTACCGGTAGTTGCAACCCGCAAGATTTGGCAATGCTCAACAATCCCAATTTTCCGGGCGGGAATCCGATTCCTTTCAACGATCCGGCAAACGCTACGCCACTCACGGTGAACACCACGCAAAATCTCCCCGCGCGGGTAAGTTACCTTGGCTATACCGCTAGCGCTTTGACGACGACCAATACCTTGGGAGACGCCCTGTACAACAGTTTGCAGGCTCAAGTTCGGCACAACTTCACCCATGGCATACTCTTGCAAGCCGCCTACACTTGGAGCAATGACAAGACGAACGTCAACAGCGCTGAACCCGGATTGTTAGACACGGGCCAAACGGACTTCGGTACGTCCGGCAGCAATAACCCTCTCGATCTTGCACAGCAGTACGGGCCGTACTCCGGCGAGCGCACGCAGCGGCTGATTGTCAGCTATAGCTACGATCTGCCGTGGAAATCCACGTCGGGTTTCAGCGGAAAAGTCCTCGGCGGGTGGACCGTTTCGGGTGTAACTACCGTACAGAATGGCCAGCCCTTGACCGTGACGGATACGGGCGGCGGATCCATCTATGGTGGCTCGACAAGCAGAGCACTCCTGGCGAGTAAGGTTGATTGCGGCGCGAACGGTGTTTGCAAGTCGGGCATCGCGGTCGCCACGCCGGGCAGCACCACAGCGCGTGTGGAAAGCAGCCTCACGCCAGGAGGCGCCGGGTGGATCAATAAAAATGCCTTTACAAGCTTCGCCACGATCCCTGCGAGTTCTCCATACTGCGTTGGCGGAGTATTTGCTCCCACCGGCAGTTCCGCCGCGACGTGCGGAGCGGCGCCGAGCTTCTTCGCTCCTCCTGGCAGCCCGGCCGCTCTTGGCGCTAACTACCTCGTGGCAGGAACAGGCTGGGGCAACTCGCCAGTCGGGATTATCACTGGCCCGGGGCAATGGAACTGGGACGTGTCGCTCTACAAAAACACCAAAATTACGGAGTGGGGGACGCTGCAATTCCGCGCGGAGTTCTACAACATCTGGAACCACCCGCAGTTTAACAATCCGTCCTCAACCTCACTCACGGCTGCCACGTTCGGCCAGATCCAGTCGACCGCAGTCACGCCTCGCGTGATCCAGTTCGGCCTGAAGTTTTCGTTCTAGCTCAGCGCGACCCGGAGCCACCCACCCCAGCACGCCAAAAGAGTGCTGGGGATTCCGGGGCAGTAGACAGCCGGCCCCATTTTTCCGGAGCATCGGGAGAATGGGGCCATTTTTTTTGGGTAATTCCGCGTCCTGTTGGGCGAAGCATTTCCCGAATGCGCGACGCGAACTCAGCGCACCCGAGCTCCCAATCCCTCCGGGCAATACGATGTGACCAATATCTTCCACGAGCAGCCGCCGTTGTTTTGAGCAATGCGCCGGTGCTAGACTCGGCTTATGCCGAAACGCCAGGCGCCTCGCGCCAAAAAGTCCAAACCTGCCAAAAAGAAAAAGCTCGCTGCGCCAAAGAAAGCGGCACCGGCGAAGAACCGTCCGCGCCAGAAAGCGGCGCGAGCCAAAGCACCGAAAAAGTCTGCGCCGCGCCGCAAAACTGCGCGCGTAAAAGCGCCCGCGCCGCGCCGAAGATCCACGCGGCGTACACGCTCCGTTCGCTCCGGCGGCAGCGTCACGAGCCCCGGCGAAATCATGCTGCCCCTGCGCCCGGGCGCCGGCCCCGATTCCGGAGGCCAGTCCGGGGATGTCGAGGGTCTTACCGGCGTGGCCGACGCCGATTCCGAAAGCGTGGAAGAGCTCGCCGAGGAGGGCCAGGATTTCGAGGCCGAACTCGTGGACGCCGTGGAAAGCGCTCCGGATCCGGACCAAGGCGATATCAAGACGCGCGAAGTTCCCGAGGACGATGTCCCCGAGGAATACCAGGACGACCGCGGCAATCGCTAAGCGGACGTAACCAGGTTTCGCGGTACGCGGCAGAACGATTGTTTGCGGGCCGCACCTTTCGGTCACCCGCTAGAACTGTTACCTCCACAAACGCGCGAGACAGCTCCCGCGTCTGAAGTTCCGGCTCCGTGGTTCCCGCTTGCGGTTGACTGCAATTAGGCCGCTCTCACCGTGCCGGTCTTATTTCGGCCGGCCCTTGTAACCCTTCGCGATCATCTGAATCGAGTAGACCTGCGCGGCGTTGGCGATTTGCTTTCCGTTCGCATCCACCGCTCCGCGCGCCAGAATGAACATCGTCTTGCGATCGCGCCCGCCAAACGAGATGCTAATTTCATCGCGCGGCGAAGGAATCAACCCCAAATACTTTCCGTCCGACGCGAACACCTGCACGCCCGGATTGCTCGACACGTAAATTCGCCCGTCCGCATCGGTGGCACTGCCGTCGCCGTACGTCTTCGGAAGTAACTTCGCGAACTCGCGCTGGTTGGCCAGCGAGCCGTCTGACTGCACGTCAAAAACAACCACGCTGCCGCCGTTGGTCACGTACAACTTCGATTCGTCCGGGCTGAGGATGATCCCATTCGTGCGCAAATCCGCGCCGTATTTCGTCACCACGCCTTTTGGGCTGGCGTAGTAAACCGCGCCCATGGTGAAGTACGCTCCGCCGTTTCGGGCCGCGGTCAAATCGTTCATCACGCCGCCAAGGCAATCGAGCGTATCGCCTTGATAGCGATCGGCCAGCACGCGCCGGTGCGGTGCAAGCTCCTCGATCCTCGGATTCAGCCCGCGCTCCACGGCGAAAATCTCGCCTTTCGCATTGATCGAAAGCGCTCCGCCGGTGTGCGTTTTGGTGTACGCCACGGACGCGCTGCCGTTCTTGTCCAGCTTCACCACGTCGCTGTTATCATTCTGCGCGATCAGCAGCCCGCCGTCACGGGTGGCCACGATCCCGTCGCCGTTATTGCCCGCCGCCTGCCACAGGAATTTCCAGCGCTGCCCTGCGGCGATCACTCCGGAAATTTCCTTCACCGTGTAGTCGCGCGGAGGCGGTCCGCTCGCCGGCCAATGAATGGGAGGCATTTTGCGCGGCGGATTTTTGCAGGCCGCCAGTGCGGAATCGTAACCGGGATCGGCATTCGCCTGCAGCGAAGGCGCCGGCGCGTTGGCCGGCTCCGGAGGCAGCCGCGGAACTTGCTCCGTTCCTTGTGCGAACGCGCAAAGCGCGGCGAGCACGCCCGCGCCAATCACCAGACTTGCTTTCGGCCCCCATTTCGATCGCATGAAGCCTCCTCGGCCAAGCCAGCGCCTGCGGAATTCGATTTTCAGAAAATCGGGTTAATTTCGTGCCGGGAGCATATCAAACCAGCGCTCTGCGCGCGAGCGGCACGTGCGCAGTCGGGTCCATGAGTTTTTTCATCCCGCCACTGCGAACGAATACGCCGATCGCCAGCATGCGCCCAGATGACTCGTGAATTTTTCACAACTCGTTTCGCCCGGCGTAGCATCCTACAGGTGGCGCGAAAATGCATCCGCTAGCCGGGTTGCAAGTCCCGCAACGTATGCTAGCGTGGTAGCGTAGCAATCGTTTGTGTACGCATCGGGGAGACGACCGGGCCGCTCGCGCTCACCATACACTCTCAATGAAAATTCTCTTCGTGCTCTTTCTGTTCCTCTCCACCACGTGCGCGGCGATGGCGCAAAGCAATTTCGGTGAGCTTCGTTTGCACGTTGTCGATCCCGCCGGCCTAGGCGTCAAAACCCACGTAACCATCGAGAGCCAGGCCAACCAGTACCACGCCACTCTTTCGACGAACGCCCAAGGCGATCTCGACGTCCAGCGCCTCCCCTTCGGCACATACCAGGTTCAAATCACTCATCGCGGCTTCGAGCAATCCACGCAGATCGTCAACATTCGATCTTCGGTTCCTGTCGAAGACACGATCCGTCTCGAACTCCCGGCGGTGAACCAATCGATCACCGTGAACGCCGGAAATACTCTGATCAATCCGGACCAAGCCGGCGCCGTCAACCAAATCGGCCACAACGCCATTCAGCACCGCCTGAGTTCACTTCCTGGGCGTTCGCTGCAAGACCTCATCAACTCGCAGCCCGGCTGGCTCTATGAAGGCAACGCCGTCCTACATCCGCGCGGCTCCGAGTATCAAACTCAATTTGTTATTGACGGAGTTCCCTTCACCAACAATCTTTCGCCGGGCTTTGGCACCGAGGTGGAAGCCGACGACGTGCAATCAATGACCATCTATACCGCCGGTATTCCGGCCGAATACGGACGCAAGCTCGGCGGGGTGGTGGTGGTCAACACATTGCAAAACGCGCAGCCCGGTTTTCACGGGCAAGTGGTGCTCTCCGGAGGAAGCTTCGACACGGCTGATAGCTCCGCGCAGGGACAATACACCTGGGGCGCCAATTCGCTGGGCTTCAGCGCGGGCGGAGGCATGACTGGCCACTACCTCAATCCCGTCGTTCCTCAAAATTATTCCAACACCGGCACCATCGGCGATTTCTCCGCCAATTTTCAGCGCGACCTCACGCCTAAAGATCGCGTTAACTTTGTCGTTCGCCATCAACTCGCGCGATTCGATATTCCCAACGAATACGTCCAGCAAGCCGCCGGTCAGCGGCAGACCGGCGATGATTTCGACACCATGGGCATCGCCTCCTACGAGCACACATTTTCGTCGAACGCCATCGCTTCGGTGCACGGCATGGTTCTGCAAAACTCGAACGATATTAACTCCAACGCGCAATCCACTCCCATCGAAGTGTTCCAGCACAACTGGTTCCGCGAAGGCTATCTGAAAGCGGACGCCACCATCGACCACGGCCATCAGGAATGGAAATTCGGCGTCGAGTCTGACAACAAATTCCTGAACGAGCGTTTCCGCTACGCGATTGCCGATCCCACACAGTTCCCGGCGGACCAGCCGCCCACATTCGCTTTTTTGGGAAACCGGCCGGAACTCGATCAGGGCGCCTACGTGCAGGATTTAGTGCGGCTCAAGAATTGGACGATTAATGCCGGCCTTCGTTGGGATCACTACCAACTGCTCGCGAATAAGCAGTCGGTGAGCCCTCGGCTGGCGGTATCGCGTTTTTTCCCCTCGGTAAATTTGGTACTGCACGCCTCCTACGATCGCGTCTTCAATACGCCAGCGTCGCAAAACATGCTGCTGTCCAGCTCCACGCAAGTGGAATCCATCGCACCGAACAATTTTCTGCGTCTGCCGGTCGAGCCTTCGCAGGGCGATTACTACGAAGCAGGCATCGAGAAGGTTTTCAATAATAAGCTGAAAATCGACACGAACTATTTCCGCCGCACGTTCACGAATTACGCCGACGATGACCAGATCCAGGACACCACCATCAGCTTCCCCATCGCCTTCAGCCGCGCCATCATCTACGGCGTCGACTCGAAAATCGAATTGCCGCAGTGGGGTGGCTTTTCCGGCTACGTCAGTTATTCGTATGAAGTCGGAAACGTGTGGCTGCCGGTCACCGGCGGCCTGTTTTTGAACGACAGCGCCACCGCCGCCGTCACGCAGCTCAGCGGCCATTTCCCCGATTCGCAGGATCAGCGAAACACCGTCAACGGCCGTTTACGCTACCAACTTTCAAAGCGAGTTTGGCTCGCCGGGGGGCTGGAATTTGGCTCTGGACTCCCGTTCCAGTTCGACGGCAATCCCGCCACAGCCCTTGCCCAGTACGGCACTGCTGTTTTCAACCGCTTGAATTTCACGCGCGGCCGAATCGTGCCCACCACGCTGCTGGACGCCTCCGCAGGCGCTCAGCTCTACAAAAGCGACCTGATCGAAATGGATTTGGAAGCCGACGGCGAGAACCTCAACAACGTGGTGGATGTAATCGACTTCAACGGACTCTTCTCCGACAACGCCATCGGCCCTTCGCGCAGCTTCTCTTTGCGCCTCACGACTACCTTCTGAACGCGCAGTGAAGCGAGACGCTTTTCCTGGAGCTTCAGCGTCGCACGGCCATTCGCGAACTATATCTCCAGGCCCAAGCCCACATCAAAGAAACCGCGACGCCAGCCACGCCGAAACTCCCACCACCACGACCCACACGCACAGCACCACGACTGCCCCGATACGGTTCTTCGGCAGCTCCATCGCGCAATCCGCATGCGCGCGGTGCTCCTCCAGAATTTCCGCCGGCACCATCTTGATGATCAACACGATGCCCAGCGGCACCAGGATCACGTCGTCCACAAATCCGATCACCGGAATGAAATCAGGAATCAGATCGAGCGGTGAGAACGCGTATCCTGCCACCATGATCGCCAGCGCCTTCGTATACCACGGCACTCGCGGGTCGCGCGCCACCAGCCCGACCGCGTACGTATCGCGTCTGATGTTTTTGGCCCAGCGCTTCACACGTGCGAACATTCAGCTCAATTCCCCACGCGCAAAATTGAACGGTAACATTCGAGCCGGTTGTCCGCCAGCACAGCTTCCGTCGCCTCGAATTTGTAATCATCTTTTCAAGCTTCGACCGCATTGCCGCCCGCATCCAATGGCAGGAGGAATCTGCTACGCGGATATCTGAATTGCGCGGTAAGATGACGACTTGGTAGGAGCCGTCTTCTGTTTGACTTGATCCGAATCGGAACGTCAGCTCGGTTTCCCTTGTCCTGAACTCGGAGCGGATCGCGGCAGCGAAAGATTTTCGCCCCCTGCCGATAGATATCCCAAAAGGAGCCATCATGAGCGCCACTCCGCAAGCCGTGCCGTCCGCATCGACCATCGATGCCATCAAGGAAAAGGCCAAGCGCCTGAGCATTTTGTCGATGATGGCCACCACGGCCGCCGGCTCCGGACATCCCACCTCCTGCATGTCCGCTGCGGAACTGATGGCCGGCACCTTTTTCTACGCCATGAAGTTCGATCCCAAGCATCCGAATTCAAACGATGGCGACCGCTTCGTGCTGTCCAAGGGCCACGCCGCGCCCGTGCTCTACGCCGCGTTTGCGGAAGCAGGCGTTTTCCCCGAATCACGGGTGATGACGCTGCGCCAATTTTCCAGCGAACTCGAAGGCCATCCCACGCCGCGCATTCCTGGCGTTGACGCCGCTACCGGCTCGCTCGGCCAGGGAATGTCGGTTGCCGCCGGGCTGGCCATTGGCGCCCGACTAGACAAAAGCGCCACGCGTGTTTACGTGCTGCTGGGCGATGGAGAAATGGCCGAAGGGCAAATCTGGGAAGCCGCTGAATTCGCCGGCCACTATAAACTCGATAATCTCACCGTGCTCGCCGACGTGAACGCTCTGGGCCAAAGTGATCCCACCATGTATCAGCACGATATGGAGGTCTATCGCCGCAAGTTCGAGGCCAACGGCTTCGCGGCGGAAGTAATTGACGGGCACGACGTGGCTGCGGTGCTGTCCGCGCTTGACCGCGCCAAATCCACCAAGGGCCGACCGCAGGCGATCCTGGCGCGCACCATCAAGGGACACGGTGTCGATTTCCTCGCCGGAAAGCAGCACTGGCACGGCAAGCCCATCCCTAAAGACGAGCTCGCCAAAGCCATCGCGGAAATCGGTCCTGCCATTCAAGTGCCGCCCGACCCTGGCAAATCTTACGAACGCACTTCGCTGCCGAAGCCGCCCGACTTTCCCGCTCCCGCCGCCCCCGATTACGATCCGGCGAAACCGGTGGCCACTCGCGAGGCTTACGGAATCGCGTTGAAGCGTATCGGCGCCGTCAATCCGCAGCTGGTAGCGGCTTCGGGCGATGTTAAAAATTCAACTTTTTCGGAAGTGTTTCAGGACGCCTATCCCGACCGTTTTTTCCAAGGCTACATTGCCGAGCAGAATCTGATTAGCCTCGGCGTTGGGCTTCAGGCTCGCGGCAAAGTGCCGTTCCTTGATACGTTCGCCTGCTTCCTCTCGCGTGCGTACGACAACGTCCGCATGGCCGCCATCAGTCGCGCAAATATTAACGTCTGCGGCTCGCATTGCGGCGTCTCCATCGGCGAGGACGGCCCGTCGCAAATGGCGCTCGAGGATTTGGCTATGTTCCGCGCCGTGCATTCGTCCACGGTGCTCTACCCGAGCGATGCCATTTCCGCCGAGCGCCTGACCGAAGCCATGGCACGCCGCCCCGGAATCAATTACTTGCGCACCTCGCG
>DATLSB010000159.1:0-22712 GCA_035534415.1 Candidatus Dormiibacterota bacterium
GCGTAAACCGCTGAAAACAAACAATCGCCTCACAGCAAGGGCGGAACTTCCCGGTGCATTTACTTCCACAGCTTTTCGCGGCAAAAACCTGCCCGGGCTGAAGCCCGCGACGCTAGATTTAAGCCTCTGGCGGGGCCGACCGGCGGCCGTATACGCCATTCACGAGTCACGAGTCACAAAATCCTTGGTTCGGGCGACGAACCGGGATTCCGGTCAAGTCCACCGGGCCCCGCAAACCGAAGCGCACGAGGTTTGCGGAACACGAGTCACGAATTACCGATCGCCAGTCACGCATCACAGCTCGCGAGTCACAATGGATTTCTGCTAGGATGGGCTCGCTATGACCCCCGACACTGCCGATAGCCGCCGCATGAGCCGTACGCTGGAACAGACCGATCCCGAGATCGCTCAGGCGATTGCGGACGAAACGCGCCGCCAAGCCACCGGCCTCGAACTGATCCCTTCGGAAAATTTCGTTTCCGAAGCGGTGCTCGAAGCGATGGGCTCCGTTTTCACCAATAAATACGCCGAAGGGTATCCCGGCAAGCGCTACTACGGAGGCTGCGAATTCGC
Source organism: Candidatus Dormiibacterota bacterium (assembly GCA_035534415.1). GTDB lineage: Bacteria > Acidobacteriota > Terriglobia > Acidiferrales > UBA7541 > Palsa-295. Next base: position 574 of record DATLSB010000159.1, read on the forward strand.
CGACCGCGTCGAGCAGCTGGCCATCGACCGCGCCAAGGCGCTCTTCGGCGCCGAGCACGCCAACGTCCAGCCGCATTCCGGCACGCAAGCCAACATCGCCGTGTACATGAGCGTGCTGCAGCCGGGAGACGTCGTCCTCGGCATGAATCTGGCGCACGGCGGCCATCTGACGCACGGCCATCCCCTGAATTTTTCCGGCATCACCTACAAATTTGTTCCCTACGGCGTGAGCAAGGAAACGGAGACGATCGACTACGATGAGCTCGACCGCCTGGCCCGCGAGCACAAGCCGAAGATGATCGTCGCGGGCGCCAGCGCCTATTCCCGCGTGCTCGATTTCGCGCGCATGGCGCGCACGGCGCAATCCGTCGGCGCGATTTTGTTCGTGGACATGGCGCACATCGCGGGCCTCGTCGCCGCCGGAGTGCATCCCAGCCCGGTGCCGCACGCGGATTTCGTTTCCACCACCACGCATAAAACCCTGCGCGGCCCGCGCGGCGGCTTGGTCCTGTGCCGCGAAAAATACGCCAAAAATCTGGACCGCTCCGCGTTTCCCGGAATTCAGGGCGGACCGCTGATGCACATCATCGCCGCCAAAGCCGTTTGCCTGAAGGAAGCCACCGAGTCGGGCTTCCGCGAATACCAGCAGCAGGTGGTGACCAACGCGAAGGCGCTCGCCGCCGCGATGGCCTCGCACGGATTCCGCATCGTCAGCGGCGGCACGGATAACCACCTGTTTCTGGTCGACATTTACTCGCGCGGACTCGTCGGCAGCGTGGCGCAGCCCTCTCTCGACCGCGCCGGAATCACCGTCAACAAAAATTCCATTCCCTTCGACCCGCTGCCGCCGATGAAGGCCAGCGGCATTCGCATGGGTACGCCCGCCGTCACCACCCGCGGCATGCGCGAAGCCGAAATGAAAAAAATCGCCGAATGGATCGCCGAGGTTTTGCAGCACGTCGATGACGAAGCCACTGGGAATCGCGTGCGCCAGGAAATCGCCGCCTTCACCGAAAATTTCCCGCTGTACGCCCGCCGCCTCGAATCCGCGGAAGCAATTACTTCGTCGCGTTCGGCGCGCTGAATATCTCCGTTGATCCGTTAGGTACTGTCATTCCGAGAAGTCCGTGCAGCGGACGACGAGGAATCTGCTTTTTCGGTTTTTCATGGCGCGATGTGAATTAAAAGTTCTTCCGCGCGCCCGTCGCGGATCGCAAACGCGCGCACCGCGCGTTCCGAATCCTCGCGCGGCGAAATAATAAAGCAGGCAGCCTCCGAGTAATACGCCTGCTCGATATCGCGCGGCGACGGCTCGTTCCTTCCGTTCGGATGCGAGTGGTAGATGCCGAGCATTTCGATGCCGTCGGCACGCATCGCGCGCATCAGCGAGAAAATTTCTTTTGGGGCGATTTCGTAAGAAGTGGCGGAATTTTCCGCCGCGTTCGCAGCGGGCAAGATGCGTGTAATCGCGCCTTCGCGCCCCGCGAGCAACCCGCAGCATTCGACCGCAGGCTCGCGCCGCGCGTGCGCAAGCATCTCCGCGACAACTTCTTTTCGAATGCGAAGCGAGGAGCTCACAGTGAGAGTTTATATCGAGCGGAGTAAAAACAGCAGAGCGGCGCGGCCAAGATTGACCGCACCGCCCTGTGCGCGCTGAACCAACTCGATAAAGCCAGGTCGATAAAGCTAAGCCTTCTGCGCCTGGCGGCGGAGGAACGTCGGCACGTCGAGATCATCGGCCGGCACTTCCTCGATCTCGTTGACGTTGCGCGACACCTGTTGCACTACGTTGGCAGGAGGCGGCACGACCACGTTAGCGGGAGGCTGCTCGCGCGCCGCCTTCCACGTCTTCGGCAGATACGACGGCCGCGTGTGGGTCTTCTTCCCCGCCACTTCGCGGAAGCCCGCGGCAATCACGGTAATCTTCACGCCTTCTTTCATGGCGTCGTCCTGCACCGCGCCGAAAATAATGTTGGCATTTTCGTGCGCCGCTTTCTGAATCACGGACGAAGCTTCGTGCACCTCGTGCAGCGAAAGCGTGGACGATCCGGTGATGTTGATCAGGATGCCTTGCGCTCCGTTGATGCAGTTGTCTTCCAGGAGCGGGCTGTTGATGGCGCGATTCGCCGCGTCGATGGCGCGATTCGCGCCGGATGCAACCGCCGTGCCCATCACCGCGTAGCCCTGACCGGACATGATCGTTTTCACGTCGGCGAAGTCGCGATTGATAATGCCGGGAATGGTGATGATGTCGCTGATGCCCTGCACCGCCTGGCGGAGAATGTCGTCGGCAATGCGGAACGCCTCGAAAAAGCTGGTGCCCGGCTCGACGCACTCCATCAGCCGCTCGTTGGGGATCACGATCACGGTGTCGACGCAGCCGATTAATTCGGCGAGCGCCTGCTCGGCCTGCTGCAGTCTGCGCTTGCCTTCGAACGCGAACGGCTTCGTGACCACGGCGACCGTAAGCGCGCCCAGTTCTGTGGCGAGATTGGCGACCACTGGCGCGGCGCCGCTGCCGGTGCCGCCGCCGAGGCCAGCCGTGACGAACACCATGTCCGACCCATCGAGCGCTTCGAGAATTTTTTCCGTGTCCTCAAGCGCGGCTTTGCGGCCGACCTCCGGATTCGCGCCCGCGCCGAGTCCTTTGGTCAGCTTCGCGCCGAGCTGCAACTTAACCGGCGCCTGCGAAAGCTTCAGCGCCTGCAAGTCGGTATTCGCGGCAATGAACTCCACGCCCTCGACCTTGGCGCGAATCATGCGGTTGACGGCGTTGGACCCACCGCCGCCCACGCCAATCACTTTGATCTTCGCGCCGTCCTGCTGCTCTTCGTTAAATGAAACTCGAAGATTCGCTTCCTTTGCCATGCTTCCTCCCCCAGAATTTCATGCCCGGAGATTCAGAATTTCGCCCACCAGCCTGACCGCACCGCCCCGCAAACACGCAACTTCAAATTCGCTACGCGCCCTCGAGTGCTGCAACCGAGTATTTCTTCTTGCTTGTTGCTACGCCCCCGCAAACATACTCTTCAGCTTGCCCATAAATCCCGCGGGGCGAGCGCCGGCGAGGCGGCGCGTGCGCGCCCCGTATAGCACCAATCCCACGGCCGTGGAATATTCGGGCTGGGAAACGTCTTCGCTCATGTCCGCAAGACCTCGCGGCGAAGCCACGCGAACGGGCAGGTTGAACACGCGTTCGGTAAGCTCCAGCAATCCTCGCAGGTGCGCGCCTCCGCCGGTGAGAATAATTCCGGCGGGAACTTGCGATTCCATTCCGCCGCGGCGCAGCTCGTCGCGGATAAGCATCAAAATTTCCTGGCCGCGCGGCTCGACGATGTCGGCTAGCATGCGCGCGAACACCGTGCGCGGCGGCCGGTCGCCCACGCTGGCGATTTCGATGGCCAAATCCTGCTCGGCCAGCTCACGCACCGCGCTGGCGTGCTCGCGCTTGATCTTTTCCGCTTCCGGAATCGGCGTGCGCAAGCCGACCGCCAGATCGTTGGTGAAATGGTCGCCGCCCACGGGAATCGCCGCGGTGTGGCGCACCACTCCGCCGGCGTAAGCGATCAGTTCGGTCGTGCCGCCGCCGATATCGAGCAGGCAGGCGCCGAGTTCGCGCTCGTCTTGCGTCAAGCACGCTTCGGCGGACGCGAGCGGTTCGAGCACGGTGTCGTCGACGCGCACGCCGGCGCGATTCACGGCGGTCACGATATTCTGGGTGGCCGAGCCGGATGACGTGACGATGTGCACGTTGGCTTCGAGGCGCTGCCCCAGCATTCCGATGGCGTCGCGGATGTTGTCCTGGCCATCGAGGAAAAATTCCTGCGGCAGCACATGCAGCACTTCGCGATCTTCCGGCAGGGTGACACCGCGAGCCGCTTCGATGGCGCGGCGCACGTCCTCGCGCTGAATGTCGCGCGGCTTCGCGCCCACGGTGATTCCGCCGCGGCTATTCACTCCGCGAACGTGCGTTCCAGCCACGCCCACCAGGGCCGATTCCACGGGCATGCCGACGATTGCCTCGGCTTCCTCGACCGCGCGGCGAATCGAGCTGACCGCCAGGTCGAGATTGACGATCTGTCCCTTGCGCCAGCCCTTCGATTCGGCTGCGCCAAGCGCCGCGAATTTTACGCTGCCGTCGTCCGCCTGTTCGCCAATCAGCGCGCACGTTTTCGTGCTGCCGATGTCCAGCGCCACGATCTGACGTTCTTTCCTGGTCACGTTCCCCGCTCCTTCTTGGCCCCTGACCTGAACTTCCCGCGTCCTACCTCGAATGCCTGATTGCGCGCACCGCGCCGAAATTCTTGGCCTGCTGCGCCACGGCCACCGGCGCTTCCGGATTCACCACCGCTTCGCCATTGAATCGCAAATCGACCGATTGGACGCTGCCTGCTTTGGCGCGCCACTGCGCGATATCCTGCACCAGCGTCTGATATTTGGAAGCGAAATCGCCGCCGCCAAAATGAACGAGAATCGGTGCGGCAACCTGGGCAGAGGAATCATCCGCGCCGCCGCTTGCGGAAGCGCCGCCGAGACCAGTCACCGTGGCTTGCACGTCTTCCAAATCCGAAAGATCCACTTCGCTGATGCGGTTCGCCGCATTCCGTCCAGCTGACTCGATTTGTTGCATGAACCCGGAGAAAAGCTGCATGCGTTGCGCGCGATCTTCGAGCGGCAGTTCGGAGTTGACGCCAGTGACCACCGGAAAATCGAAATTGCCTTCGACGGAGCGATCCAGAATCACGCCGTGCACATCGACCAGCGCCATGCTGGAGCCTTCCCGAAGAAAAGCGATCGGCGTGCGCTCGGTGATGGAGACGGCAATGCGGTTTGGCAGCACTCGGCGAACGACGGCACTCTGGACCCACGGAATCGATTCAATCTCCTGGCGGCGCTCTTCAATCGGAACGCGCAGGATGCTTTTGCCGCGGTCGGCGGCGAAAATTTCCAGAATGCTCCGGCGCGGCGTAAAGTGCGTTCCGGAAATATTCACCTGATCGGGATGGACTAGCGCCATCGCCGGCGACGCCAGCAAGAACTGCCCGCATTCGAAAACGGCCCACGCGCCCGCCAAACCGACAGCGGTCCACATGGCGACGCGAAGATAGCTCTTCCACGCTTTGCGGCCGAATTTGCGCCGACGGATTTCGAGCGGCCTCTGGCGGCGAAGATATTTCGGCTCTTCGTCCGCGAGCACTTCCTGCGGGAAAGCATCCGGCTCGATGATCTTCAGTTTTGCCAGAGGATCACCTCGTTCTCAAGTTCCACGCCGTACGCGTCGCGCACTCGCTGGCGCACCGCGCCAATCAGGCCCAGCATGTCCGCGCACGTGGCATCGCCCACGTTTACGAAAAAATTAGCATGGCGGTCGCTGACCGTGGCGCCGCCCACGCGAAAACCTTTCAGCCCCAGTTCGTCGATCATGCGCCCCGCAGAGCCGCCCGGGGGGTTTTTGAAAATGCAGCCAGCGCTGCGTTGATTCAGCGGCTGACTGGCGCGCCGCTTTTCGTTGCAAACGCGAATGCCCGCCAGAATTTCCTTGTATGGCTTCGACGGCAGTTCGAGCTTCACATGGAGCATCACATCGTTCAACGCAAACGATGTGTGGCGATAGTCGAAGCGAATGTCCGCGCCGCGCAGCGTCTCGACTTTCCCGGTGGCTGCGCGATAGAGATCGACTTCGCGGACGTGCGGACCGATCTGGGTTCCGTAAGCTCCGGCGTTCATGCGCAGCGCGCCGCCCACGCTTCCCGGCACGCCGATCAAACCTTCCATGCCGCCCAAATCGTGCTTGGCGCAGAACGTAACCGCGCCGCCGAGGTCCGCTGAAGCTTCGATGTATGCCGCGTTGCCTTCTACTCGCATTCCGTTGCGTGACGACGCGAGATGCAGCGCCACCCAGGAAAGCTCGCCATCGCCGATCAAGACGTTGGTACCGCCGCCGAGAAAGCGCCAGGGAATCTGCTCGTTGGCAAGCAGACTCATCACTTCGGCGATACGGTCGTAGCGGCGCAGGATTAGCTCGTCGGTAGTGCCGCCGATTTCGAGGGACGTGCGCGTGGCGAGCGAGACTCCGTGCTGCACCTCCACGCCGAGATCGGCGAGCTTGGCCGCGAGTGGGTCGCTAATGCGCATGCGTCGAAACCCTCGATTCCAGCAGCATGGCCAGTTCGTCGGTTACGCGGCCCACGCTGCCGGCGCCAATCGTCAGCACCGCGTCGCCGGGGCGCGCTTCCTGCAACATGAACTCGATTCCGCCCTGCAGCGTGCTGGAATAGACCACGCTCTTGTGTCCGGCGGAACTGATGGCCGCAGCGAGGCGCTCGCTATTGATGCCGTCGATGGGCGCTTCGCCCGCGGCGTAGATATCCGTTAGGACCAACACATCGGCCTGATTGAACGAGTGGCAGAAATCGTCCCAAAGCTGCTGCGTGCGTGAATAGCGGTGCGGCTGAAAAAGAACCAGCAGGCGCTTGTAACCGCAGCCGCGCGCCGCTTCCAGCGTGGCGCGAATTTCAGCGGGATGATGACCGTAGTCGTCGATCAGCGCCACGCCGTTGTAGCAGCCCTTAATTTCGAAGCGGCGTCCGACGCCGGAAAAATGTTCGAGCCCAGAGCGAATCAGATCGGCCGGAACGTTGAGCGCCAGCGCCACGGCCGCAGCCGCAGTGGCATTGCGGACGTTGTGAATTCCCGGAGGCGCGGGCAAGCGAAAAAGTCCCAAATCCTCGCCGTGATAGCTGAGGCGGAATTCGCTCGAAAGGCCCAGGAGCTGCACGTCGGTAATCTGCAAATCGGCCTGGCTGGAAGTTCCGTACGTAATTACGGGACGGCGCACGCGAGAAAGAATCGCCTGCACGTTGGGCTCGTCCACGCACAGCACCACCGAGCCATAGAACGGCACGCGATTGACGAACTGGAGGAAAACGTCCTGAATTTCCTCGAGCGATTTGTAATGGTCGAGGTGCTCGCGGTCAATGGTGGTGACCACGGCAACCACCGGCGCAAGCAGCAAAAACGAGCGATCGCTTTCGTCCGCTTCCACCACCATGTACTCGCTTTGGCCCACACGCGCATTCGAACCAGCTTGATTCACGCGGCCACCTACGACGAAGGTGGGATCGAGTCCGGCGGCGCCGAGAACCGCGGCGACCATCGAAGTGGTGGTTGTCTTGCCGTGAGCGCCGGCGACGGCGATGCCGAACTTCAGGCGCATCAGTTCAGCGAGCATTTCAGCGCGCGGAATCACCGGAATTTTCAGGCGGTGCGCTTCCACGACTTCGGGGTTTGCAGCCGGCACAGCGGATGAAACGACGACCACATGAGCCCCGTGGACGTTTTCGGCGCGATGGCCTTCGTAGATCGTTGCGCCAAGCTTGCGCAGGCGCTCAACCACCGGAGAGCTTTTCAAGTCCGAGCCGGAAACGCCGTAGCCGATGGACAGCAGGACCTCGGCGATGCCGCTCATGCCGCTGCCACCGATACCCACCAGATGGACGCGCTGGAAGTTCCGGAAGCTGACGTTCATCGCGCTGCATCCCTCACCGCCGCGTTGGCCGGAGTTTCCGCCGGCACTAAACTTTCCAGAAGATCGACGATGTCTTCGACGGCGCGCGGACGAGCCAGCGCGCGGGCGCGATCTTCCATTTCTCGAATTCTCCGGGGCTGGTCCAGGAGGGTGAAGATTTCGGTTGTCAGCCGTTCTGGCGTCAGCTCTTCCTGGGGAAGCAGCCTAGCCGCTCCGGCATCTTGCATGGCCGCGGCGTTGCGGGTCTGATGCGCGTCTGTGGAAGCTCCGAAAGGGATGAAGATGGCGGCGCGTCCGGAGGCGGTTACCTCCGCGACGGTGATTGCACCGGAGCGGCAGACGATTAGGTCTGCCTGGGCAAACCTCTGCGCCATATTCTCGATGAAGGGCAGAACCTCCGCTTGGATTCCGCGTTTTTCATACGCCACGCGCACCGCATTATAGTCACGTTCTCCGGTTTGATGCACGATGAAAAGCTGATTTGTTCGCGCCGCCAGCAGATCGAGAGAAGAAATTACCGCCCGGTTGATCGGCAGAGCGCCGCGGCTGCCTCCCGTGATCAAAATGTTGAACGGCTCGACATGATCCTTGGGCGGAATGGCAAAAAATTCCGAGCGGATCGGGCAGCCAGTAACCACGGCGCGCCCGCCGAGCCGCTGCGCTGTAGGTTGATTCGCGACCGCAATACGCGTAGCTATCTTGGCCAGGACGCGGTTGGTAAAGCCCGGCTCGACGTTGGGCTCGAAAATCACGGTGGGGATTGCGCGCAGAGCGGCCATCAGCATCATCGGCCCGGAGGCGTAGCCGCCGACGCCGAATGCCACATTGAAACGCTGGCGGGTCAAGATTTGGTGCGAGTCCCATAGGCCAGCCGGAAGCAGGGCGAGATTGCGCAGCAGCTTCGTGCCGCCGATTCCCTTTAGACCGGCGGCGTGAATCGTTTCGAGCGGCATGCCTGCCTGCGGCACCAGCTTCATTTCCAAGCCTCGTTCGGTTCCCACAAATAAAACGCGCCGCCCAGCTTCGCCTGATCGTGGGCCACGTGCGGAGGACGAGCCTCCGCGGCGAAGCCACTCTTTGGCCACGGCAAGCGCTGGGAACACATGTCCTCCCGTACCGCCTCCGGCGATCAGCAGACTTTTGGCTTCCGAGTTCACGTCACATCCGCTTGCTGGCTGATGTTTAGGAGCACGCCAGTAGCCAACAACATGCCCACCAGGCTCGACCCACCGTAGCTAATGAACGGCAGCGGAATGCCTTTGGTCGGCAACAGGCCAAGCACCACGCTCAGATTGATCAGCGCCTGCCCGACGACCATGGCGGTGACGCCGATGCCGAGGAAGCGTCCGAAATCATCCGGCGCTTTCATGGCTGCCTGGAAACCGCGCCAGCCGTAGACCGCGAAGAGCACCAGAATCACCGCCGCGCCGATGAAACCGAGCTCTTCGCAGATCACCGAGAAGATGAAGTCGGTATGCGCTTCCGGCAGAAAGAAAAGCTTTTGGCGGCTTTCCATCAATCCGACGCCCGTAAAGCCTCCCGAGCCGACGGCGATCAGCGATTGCAGCAGTTGGAAACCGTGCCCTTGAGGATCGGAGCCCGGAGAAAAGAAAGACTGCACGCGCTGCAAGCGGTACGGCACGCTGGCGATGGCGAAGTACACCACGGGTATAGCGGCGAGCAGGGCGGCGAGAATGTACCGATAGGAAAGTCCCGCGACGAACAGCATCACCGCCGCGATGAAGAAGACCATGAACGCGGTGCCAAGGTCAGGCTCTTTGTAAATCAGCGCCATGATCAGCATGATGGTTCCGAGAATCGGCAGCAGCGTTCGCGGCAAATTGTTCACGCCGGGGCCTTGCGAAGCGCAACGCGTCTCCAAAAACCACGCCAGATAGAAGATCACCATCAGCTTGGCGAGTTCGGAAGGCTGAAGGCTCAGCGGGCCGAGGCGAATCCAGCGGTGCGTTTCATGCGAGCGGTCCAGAAAATAGACGGCGATCAGAAGCACCAGCGTGATCGAGAGGCCTCCGAAAATCACGCGTGGCTGGCGCAGCTCGTGATAGTCGGTGCGCATCAGCCGAAACAGTCCGGCGATGCCGAGCGCGGTCCAAAGCAGCTGGCGGATCAGGAAATAATAGGCATCGCCATACTGATCACGCGCGGTGATGGCCGAGGCGCTGAAAACCATCACCGCTCCAATCAGACAAAGCGCCAACGTGACGCCGAATAGGCGGCGGTCGGGCTGAAGCGTTCGCGGCACCGGTTTAGCCTTTCCGCGGAGAGGTCTCCGCGACGGACTGGTGTTCGAGCCTGGCGACCAGTTCCTTGAAGGCGCGGCCGCGATGCTCGTAATTTTCAAACTGGTCGAAGCTGGAACAAGCGGGCGCGAGCAGGACTACGTCTCCCGGCTGGCCCTGCTCCGCGGCCATTTTCACGGCGCGATCGAGCGTGCCAGCGTGCTCGCACGGAACGGCATCGCCCAAATCGGCGGCGATCTTTTCCGCGGCGGCGCCGATCAGCAACGCGGATTTTGCGCGCGCGCGCAGCGGTTCGCGCAGAGGCGTGTACGGGCTGCCCTTGTCCTTGCCGCCAAGAATCACGATCAGTGAATTGGAGAACGCTTCGATGGCTTTCAGCGCGGCGTCCACATTGGTCGCTTTTGAATCGTTGTAATACGAGACGCCGCCTAGTTCCGCCACGAATTCGAGCCGGTGCTCGACGGCGCGGAACGACGCGACGCCCGCGGCAATCGCCGAAGGCTCCGCGCCAGCCAGGTAAGCTGCTGCGCAGGCAGCGAGCACGTTTTCGACGTTATGTTCACCGCGCAACGGAATCTGCTCACGGCGCACCAGCGGAATTTCGCTGCCGTGGTCGCGGAAGAAAATCTGGCCATCGCGCAGAAATGCTCCCTGGGCCACGCGTTTCGTCCGGCTGAACCAATATATTTGCGGCCGCGATGGCATGCGCCGCGCCACTTCCGGATCGTCCGCATTCAGGACGGCGGCGTCGCGATCGAGCTGGTTATCGAACATGCGCATTTTCGCGGCGACATATTTCTCGAATGACGCGTGGCGGTCGAGATGATCGGGCGTCAGATTCAGCAGCACGCCGATTTCAGGACGAAAAGCTTCCACGGTTTCGAGCTGAAAGCTGCTAACTTCCGCGACAGTAACGGTGGAATCGGTGGAAGTTTCCACCAGCTCGAGTAGCGGCGTGCCAATGTTGCCTCCCACTAGCGTGGGAATCGAAGCGCCTTTCAAAATGTGCGCGATCAGCGCGGTGGTGGTGGTTTTGCCGTTCGATCCGGTGACGGCGACGAGCTTGCCGCGCAGGAATCGCCACGCCAGCTCGATTTCGCTCCACACCGGAACGCCGCGCTTGCGAGCTTGTTCGAGCTGCGGCAGTTTCGCTGGGACACCGGGGCTGAGCACGATCAGATCCTGCTGAAGAAAATCCGCCGCGTTTTGCGAACCGAGCGCGAGCGTCACACCGGCGGCGCGAAGACGCTCGGCCGTTTCGCGCAAATCGCGTTCCGGCTTCTCGTCCGCGGCGGTGACTACCGCGCCATAACCGGCGGAAAAAAGAGACGTGACCAATCCTGTGCGCGCCAGCCCCACGACCAGCACCCTCTTTCCCGTAAGATCGATTCCGGGCCTCACCTGCTTACCTCAACTTCAAAGTCGTTAACGCGAAAAGCGAAAAGATCAGCGCCGCAATCCAGAAGCGCACGATCACCTTGGACTCGCTCCAGCCCGCCAGCTCGAAATGGTGATGCAGCGGCGCCATGCGGAAAATGCGCTTGCCCGTCAATTTGAACGAGCCCACCTGCAAAATCACGGACAGCAACTCGATGATGAAAATCCCGCCAATCGAAAGCAGCAGAATCTCCTGCTTGATGATGACGGCCACTGTCCCAATCGCGCCGCCCAGCGCCAGCGAACCCACGTCGCCCATGAACATTTCCGCCGGATGCGCGTTGTACCAGAGAAATCCCAGCGAAGCGCCGACGACGGAGCCGCAAAATACAGTCAGCTCCGCCGCTTGCGGAATTTTCTCGATCTCCAGGTAATCCGCGAAACGCGCGTTGCTCGAAAGATAGGTGAGCGCCGTAAGCGCCGAAGCGGAAATGATCACGCAGCCGATGGCCAGGCCGTCGAGGCCGTCGGTTAGGTTTACTCCGTTCGAAAGCCCGGCGATCACCAACACCAGAAAAATGAGGAATGGGATATACGCCAGCAGCCAGATGTGAGGCTTGCTCAGCAGCGAATCGATCACCAGATCCGGATGCACGCGCTTCAGAAACGGCACGCTCAGCCTCGTGGAATAAACGCCCTTGGCCTGCAAGCCAATCAAAACGGCGCCCACGCCCATGCACACCAGCACTTGCAGCAGAAATTTGCGCTTGGCGGTTAATCCTAAATTGTGCTTGCGCACAACTTTGTTGTAATCGTCGATAAAGCCGATCGCGCCAAAAGCCAGCGTCGCGCCCAGCGCCGTCAGCACGTAGGCGTTGCGCAGGTCGGCCCACAACAAAGTCGGCACCACAATTGCGGCCACAATCAGCAAGCCGCCCATCGTCGGAGTTCCGGACTTTTTCTGATGCTCCTTCGGCCCTTCATCGCGGATGTACTGCTTCACCTGCATTTCGCGGAGCCGCTCGATCATCCACGGGCCGAGCAGCAGCGAGAGCAGCAGCGCCGTCAATCCGGCCACCGCCGTGCGCACGGTGATGTAACGAAAAACGTTGAGCGGGCTGAAATGCGGCTTGAGCCAGAAGAACAATAAGTAATAGAGCATTTCAGCGCGGTCTCTTCGGAACCGTTTCCAGCGGCTCAGAGGCCTTGGAGCTGACGCGGCTGTGCCGTGCGTCCAGCGCTTCCAAAATTCTTTCCATCCTTACTCCGCGCGAACCTTTCAAGAGCAGCAAATCGCCCGGCTGGACGAACTGCTCGATTTCCTTGGCCGCGTCTTGCGAATTTTCGAAAAATCGCGCCCGCGATTCCGGATGTCGCGCTTCCACGGCACCCTGCAGCAAATCGGCGGCGCGGCCCTGCACCGCGAAAATCCAGTCGATCTTTCCGGCTTTAGAGCCGAGCGCAGCTATGCGACGGCCGCATTCGCGATGCAACTCAGCGGACGACGCTCCGAGCTCGAGCATCTCACCGGCTGCCACGATTCGACGCTGATATCCCGGCGTAGCGGCGAGCAATTGGGTCATGGAGTTGAGGGCTTCGGGGCTTGAATTATAGCAATCGTTGATCACCGAGAATCCCTCATCATAGCGCACAACCTCGCCGCGTTTATCCGCTGGCACGAGCGACGGAAACACACGCTTCGCGTCCGCCGCGCCAATTCCCCACACGCTTGCAGCGGCGAGAGCTCCCAGCGCGTTCATTACATTGTGCCGGCCGATTAGCGGCAATTCCAGACGGGTGCGGCCCTCCGGCGACACGAAATCGAATGCCGAGCCATCCAGGCCGCGATCTTCGATCGACTCGGCACGAAATTCAGCGCGCGCGTTTGCGCCAAAGCGAATCACCGGCCCGCGCGCAACGTCCGCGAATTTCACAACGCGCTCATCATCGGCATTCAGCACGGCCGTTGCACGCGGCCACGGCAGATTCTCAATTAACTCGCGTTCGGCCAGCGCGATCTCGTCTACCGAGGCGAAAAATTCCAGATGCTCGACGGCCACGCGGGTGATCACGCCCACATCCGGTAAGGCGATCCGCGTGAGCGCCGCAAGCTCGCCTGGATGCGACATCCCCAGTTCCACAACCGCAGCGTCGTGGGCTTCATCGAGTTTCAGCAGCGTGAGCGGCAGGCCATATTCGTTGTTTAAATTTCCCTGCGTCTTAAGCACGCGATAGCGCGCGCCGAGCAGCGCCGCGAAAACTTCTTTGGTCGTGGTTTTGCCAACCGATCCGGCTACTGCGCCGACCATTCGTCCGGGCCGCTGTCGGCGCCAAATCTCGCACGCGCGCGCGCCGAGTTGCTGTAGCGCCTTCAGCGTGTCATCGACAACGAAAGCCTTCGCCTGTACAACCGCTGGATAATCGGCCAGCCGCGCTCGCTCGACCACCGTTGCGGCGGTGCCAGCCCCCAGTACTTGCGCCACAAAACCGTGTCCATCGTGACGCGGTCCGCGTATGGCGATAAACACTTCCCCAGGCTGGATCGTCCGCGAATCGATGGAAACGCCGGTGGCCGGAGCAAGAGCATCCAGCCCGGTGGGCCGCGCTACACCAAGCGCTTCGGCGATTTGAGCTATCGTCCAACGCATCATCTAGTTCGCTCTATTTTCCGCTGTATCTGTTCCGCTCTATCGACCATCAGGAATATGCAGCTAAGCCTTCTGCAAAGCTAATCTCCGTCAACGGACCGCCTCTTTGGCATAGCCCTTGCGGTGCAGCGCCGTTCGCGCTTTCTCGCGGTCGTCAAAATCGATGGGGCCATCGCGCAGCACTTGATAGGTCTCGTGGCCTTTGCCAGCGAGAATGACGATATCACCCGGCTGCGCAGCATCCAGCGCGATCGCGATAGCCTGCTCGCGGTCCGGCTCGATCCGGTATGTCGCGTTGGCTTTCTGCAATCCCACCACCACATCGTTAATGATTCGCAGCGGGTCCTCGCTCCGGGGATTATCGCTGGTCAGCACCACAAGATCGCTGAGCGATCCGGCCGCCTCGCCCATCAGCGGACGCTTGGTGCGGTCGCGCTCCCCGCCCGCCCCAAATAAGGTGATGATTCGGCCGCCCTTGCTCAGCTCACGCGCGGCGGAGATCACATTGCGCAGCGCATCGTCGGTGTGCGCGTAATCCACCACCACCAGATACGGCTGGCCTTCATCGACACGCTCGAAGCGGCCTGGCACAGCCTCTAGCGCGGCAATTCCCTGTTCGATTTGACCCAGCGGAAGTCCGAGGCCAATGCCCGCACCAATCGCCGCCAAAATGTTGTACGCGTTCATCCGTCCCACCAGCCGCGAACGAACGCTGAGATCGCCCGCCGGAGTATGCGCCGTGAATTCCAAGCCTGCCGCGCTCAGAGACAGTTTTTTTGCCGCCAGATCGGCCGAGCCTTTAAGGCCATACGTCAAAGTGCTGCGCGCCAGGCCTTTCAGCTGTTCGCCGTAAGAATCGTCGGCGTTGATCACGGCCACGTCCGGCGCGCCCGAGCCTGTACCTTCAAAGAGCCGGCGCTTGGCCGCGAAATACGATTCGAACGTCTGGTGATAATCCAAATGGTCGCGCGTCAGATTGGTGAAGATCGCCACGGAAAAATGGCAGCCCCACAGGCGATCCATGGCCAGCGCATGAGAACTTGCTTCCAAAGTCGCATTCGTTCCACCAGCGTCGCGAATTTCGGCGAAGATCCGCTGCAGCTCAAGCGATTCCGGCGTCGTGTTCGGGGCATCGCGATAGCCCTTGGTTGTGCGGTAACCCGTGGTGCCGATCAATCCTGTCGTGCGTCCGGCGGCGCGCAAAATTGAATCCACCAGATAGGTGATGGTGGTTTTTCCATTCGTTCCGGTGACGCCCACAAGCTGCAGCGCTTGGGCTGGGTGGCCGTAAAAGTTCGCCGCCGCTAATGCCAATGCGCGCCGATCGGTTCCCGGCGCCAGCTGAATCCACGCAATTCCCGCGGGAAAAGCAGCCGGCCTGGCAGCTTGACTCGCCACGGCTTCCGCTCCGCGCCGCAGCGCGTCCTCGACAAACTGCGCGCCTTCGAGCTTTGCGCCGTGCAGCGCGAAGAAAATGGCGCCGCCCGTCACCTTGCGGCTATCGCATTCGATGGCGACGATATCGGTCGACGACATGCCAGCCGGCGGCGCACTCGCCGCAGCAACGTCAATTCCCGCTAGCAGTTGTTCCAGCTTCATTCCCTGCCTCTTCGTTCCGACCGCTCCACGCGCCCGTTTTGCGCGCGGCCCGGATTTCGTGGCGGCCCTCAATTCAACCCCTGCCGCACCGAGGTCGGCACCAACGATCCGGGCGCGCCGAGCAGCACCGTTACCCGGCTTCCGCGCGGCACCTGCAATCCTGCATCTGGAAACTGTTGCAGGGCAATTCCGTCGCCAATCACCGACGGCGCCAGCCCCAACCGAGAGCACTGTTGCATCACGCCGCGAATCGTCTGTCCCGCAAGATTCGGCACCACCACGCCCTTCGCATCCGAAAATTCAGCCGTCGGCGCCAAATCGCCGCCGCGCGCTTTATTCCTGGCGACGGCTTCCTCAAACCGCGTCACGCTCGCAGTATTTCCTACAGAGGATTGCGCGCTGGGCTCGCCGGGTTTCCTGAAACGGTTATTTTTCGCCGTTTCCAAATCTGACGGCATCGGCACATCGTGCGGAACGTCCAGGTACGCGAGCACCTGCTGCATGATTCGCTTGTACACCGGACCGGCCACCTCATCCCCGTAATGCTGTCCGACTGGAGAATCGATGGAAACCAGGACTGTTGCTGCTGGATCGTTTACCGGGGCGAAGCCTACAAACGAGGCGATGTAATCGGTTCGCGAATATCGGCCAGTCGCCGGATCGATTTTTTGAGCTGTGCCGGTTTTACCGCCCGAGGTGTAGCCGTCAAGCTGAATGCTTTTGCCAGTACCCTCTATCATGACATCTTCCATCATTCCCCGCACTTCGGCGGCGGTCCTCTCGTCGGTGACGCGCCGCGGCGCTCGTCCATTTTTAAGCTCAATCACGCCATTTGGGCCGCGAACTTCTGCCACGATTCGCGGACGGTACAGAATTCCGCCGTTGGCAATCGCGGATATCGCCGAGATAATCTGCACCGCCGTGACGCCCACTTCCTGCCCGGTAGCAATCGACGCAACTGAGGAAGCGGACCAATCGTCGAGCGGCGCCAGCAATCCGCGACTCTCGCCGGGCAGGTCGATGCCAGTCAGTTGTCCCATGCCGAACGCGCGGACCACGTGGTAGAAACGCGGCGCGCCCAGACGCAGCGCGACTTTGATGGTTCCCACCTCGCTCGAATGCGCCAGAACCTGGCGAACCGTCAATACCCCGAAAGGATGCCAGTCGTGGATTATGCGTCCCGCCACCAGAATTTTGCCCATCTGGCAATCGATCAATTCATCCGGGTTCGCTACGCCGTTTTCAATGGCGCCGGTCATGGTGAGCGGCTTGAAAATGGAGCCGGGTTCGTACACGGCGGTGACGGCACGGTCCTCGCGTGCGTCCGCTAAATAGGCGCCCGGGTCGTTGGGATCGAATGTAGGCCAGTTGGCGACCGCCAGCAAATTGCCGTTGTTCGGATTCTGCACGATCACCATTCCGTGCTTGGCGTGCGTCTGCT
Organism: Candidatus Dormiibacterota bacterium; assembly: GCA_035534415.1. Lineage (GTDB taxonomy): Bacteria > Acidobacteriota > Terriglobia > Acidiferrales > UBA7541 > Palsa-295. Next base: position 17,428 of record DATLSB010000159.1, read on the forward strand.
GCATCGCCTTCGCTAGCTCTTTCTCGGCGATGTACTGAATGGTTTCGTCGATGGTCAGCGTGACGCTGTCGCCCGGATCGGCCGCGGATTCGGTGCGGTCGTACCAGTGGCGGTGCCCATCGGCCATCACCATCATGCGCCCCGGGCGTCCGCGAATGTCTTTGTCGAGCGACTGCTCGATACCGCCGATGCCCTTCTCGTCCACGTCCACGTAGCCGATCACCGACGCCGCCAAATCGCGCTGCGGATATACCCGCCGGTTTTCCTTCTGGAAAAATACTCCGCGCAGGTTCATCTCCGATATGCGCTGCACCGTGACGGGCGAAAGTTTCCTGGCCAGGCGAACTGGCGAGTGCGCTGCGCGAATGCGCGCCGCCAGGTCGTCGGCGGAGATATTCAGCGGGCGCGACAGCATATCCGCCACGGTATCGGCGTCTGTAATTTCTGAAGGATCGGCAAAGACGGAATCCATCGGCAGGCTGACGGCGAGTTCGCGGCCTTTGGAATCGTAGATCGTGCCGCGCATCGGGCTGATCTCGAAAATGCGCTCTTGCTGGCGGTCGGCTCTTGCGAGGTATTCGCTGTAGCGGAAAAGCTGCAGATAGCCGAGACGGAACAGCACCGCTGCCATCCATACCACCGCCAGCACCCAAATCACAAGCCAGCGGAGACGCCGGTTGCGCTGCTCCATGAAATCCCAACCCTATCGAAAACGGATCTTCCTGCGTGTTCGATCCTTCTCGCTCGAAAAGTCTCACGCGGAAGGGACCCAACATGCGGGCCGCTCGTGCGCGCCCATTCAAATCGGCCAACTCAGTTGAATTCGTTGCGGTCAGTTGACAGCCGCCGCTGTCAGGGCCGGGGAACCTGCTCCAGCATGCGCGCATCGGCCAGCATCGCATTGCCAGTCCCTTGCGTCGGAGCCACTTGGCCAGGCACCGAAACCGTCAGTCCGAGCTGATTGCGCGCAATGGCGTCGACGCGCATCGGCGAGCGTAGCGTGGCGACCTCGATATGCAGCTGCTCGTTCAATTCCGCCGCACGCCCTCGCTGCGCGTCCAGCTGCTCGATGTTGTACCGGACCTGAATACACTCAAAATGCTGCCAGGTATAGAACAGCAGGCAAGCGGCAATCGCCGCGCCCACGCCAACTTTTTTCCAGAATTCTTTCAGTTCCGCCGGAGGTGCAAAGCGCACCAAACGCGAATTATCGATCCGCCTTACGGTGAAATACTCCGTCATGACCAGCTCCCCGCCGGCGCATCCGCCGCCGACGCCAATTTTTCCGCAACGCGCATCTTCGCGCTGCGCGACCGTGGATTGATTCCGATCTCTTCATCCGTGGGCTGGATGACTCGCTTCGTAAGCACTCGAACGCTTCCCTCCCGCGCCAGGCGCTGAAACGCATGTTTCACGCGGCGGTCTTCGAGGGAGTGATAGGTGAGGACAATCCATCGTCCTCCAGAATTCAAAGTGGCAGGGGTCCGCGAAAGAAACTGCTCGAGTTCCTCCTCTTCTCGATTCACCGCTATCCGCAGCGCCAGAAACGTTTTTGTCGCGGGATGCAGTCTCTGCCTTCCCCTTGCCTTTCGGACTCCTGCCACAACCGTTACCAGGTGTTCGGTGTCGCGAATGGGACGCGCGCGAACAATGGCCCTGGCGATCCTGCGCGAATCGTGCTCTTCGGCTTTCTGGTAGAGCAGGTCGGCGACTTCTTTTTCCGACCAGCGATTCACAATTTCGTCCGCCGTCAGCGGCAGATCGGGATTCATGCGCATATCCAGCGGCGCAGCCCAGCGGAAGGAAAATCCGCGCTCAGGACTGTCGAGCTCCAAGCTGGATACGCCCAGATCGGCGAGCACTCCATCGTAAGGACCGGCGGCGATCGCGCCCGCCAGCGCCCCGCTCGCCACTTCCCCGATTCTTGAAAACTCCGCGTGCACCAAAGTCACCTTGCCGTCGTAAGGCTGCAATCTCTCGCGGGCAATTTCGAGCGCCTGCGGATCGCGATCCAGCGCCACCAGGCGTCCGGTGGTAAGCCGCCGCGCTATTTCCACGGAATGCCCGCCCGTTCCAGCCGTCGCATCCACATACGTCCCATCGGGCCGGATGCGGAGCCACTCGATCACTTCCGCCGCCAGCACGGGCGTATGTAAAACGCTCAAGAGCTAAATGCCCAGCTCGTCCAACGTCTTTTCGTCTTCCGCCGTAATCGGGTTACGATTCAGTTGTTCCAGGAATCGCGTGTGGTTCCAGACTTCGAGGTACGTGAGCTGCCCCTGCACGTCGACCTCGCCCTTCATTTCCGCCGATTCCCGCAAAACAGGTGGAATTAAAATGCGCCCCTGCCCATCCACATCGACCACTTGGCCGTAGTAATTGGTTCGCGCCAGGAATTTCTGCTTGGCGCGATTGTGAGAGCCAAGCTTGGCGAGTTTGCGCTCGATTTCTATCCACACTTTCATGGGATAGATTTGAGCGCGATCGCCGGTTTCGCTGGTCACGTAGAACTTGGTTCCCGCTTTGCGTAATTCGACCAGAAAGTCCGCGGGAATCTTCACCCGCCCTTTCTCGTCCACCGTTGCCGAATAGTTGCCCCGCAACATGGAAACCCTTGCCAGCTCCGGCCGTTGTATTCCGGTGAACTTCACCGGAGTCCCGCAGCCGGATCGAGTCGTTTCTCGCGATCACTTGGCTTTTGGCCTCGAACTTTGCCAGTTCCACTTCGATTCACTGCTTACCACTACGACCCACTTCTTACCACTTTGGTCCCCGATTGTAATTCGGTTCTCTCGCATGTCAAGGGGAATATTTCAAAATGAGAAATAATTTTTAAATTCGAACGATCAGCAAAATGCTCGGCGCTCTTTGCCGCGAAACGGGCGATTCCACTAGCCCTAGTAGCGTTTACCGATCAGTGCACCACTCCTCGCGGCACGGGCGCGTAGGCGTGGAAAATGTTGTGAAACGGTCAATCGCGTTGACGGTGCAGGTCAGCCTCAGCGGGCGCGCCTCCTAAGGGCGGTGGATGAAAGTGGGAGAAGACTTGCCCCGCGACGCGCGCTTATTTTCCTGGCACCGATCGCTGAACGGCGGAGGAACTTACTGCGAGGGGGGGAGCGGGATTGCGCAGAGAATTCAGACTGCGCAGGATATCCTGCTCGTCCGGGCTCAGCCCAGCCATAAAGCGCGGATCGTTTAATGCGGCCTGCTGCGTGGACGGGCCCATACGGCTCAGCATGGCCAGATGGCGCCGAATCACCTGCCTGCGGTTCATTGGCAGCGCCTGCCATTTCGGCAGGAGCGTGTTGCGCACGTAGGCGCGCTGCTGGGGAGTCATTCGCTCCAGCGCCTCTTCGGCGTTGCGCGCCGCCTGTTTCTGTTCTGGCGACAGGTTATTCCAGCGCTCTAGATTGCGGCGAATCTGCTCTTGTCGCTGCGGCGGTAAATTCCTGAAGCGCTCGTTATTCTGCAAGAAGCGCTGTTGTTGCGCGGGAGGCATTTCTCGCAACTTTTCCAGCCACTTCGGCGGCAGTCCCTCCATGACGCGCACGTTCGGGCGCCGCGCTCGGTTCATCTGCGCTCTGCGCTGCGCGACCGCCTCGCTGCGCGCGGGCCAGCGCTCTCCTGCTTGCGCCGAGGCAGGCTGTGCCGCCAGCCCCGCAAGGAGCAGCAGCGCCGGAGCGATGACGTAAAGCTTCAGCAGCACCTATGCGCCTCCATCGTCGTTGCTGGCAGGCTGGCCCTGCCGCTGCGAATCGCTGCCCTGCACCGGAGACTGGTCTGGAACAAGTTCCGATAACGCGCCCAGCTTCGTCACCACGTCGTAGTTTTCCAGCACGCCCAAATTCTTGATGGCGTTGAAATCTTCCTGCTGCACCGCCGCCGTCGCGGGCTGCGCCACCGGGTTTCCCTTCGGCAGCTCGACGATGAACACTGTCATCGCGGCCATCAGCGCCATCGAGAGCGCCAGCCTCGGCTGCGGGATGAACGAGAAAAAGCGCGGACGTGCCGGCTCCGCAGCGATTCGCTGGCGCAGTCGCGCGTTGAATCCAAACGACGGCTCGATCGCAGGAACCTCATCCAGCAGCGACGAAAGCTTGCGGAATTCTTCCGCGCGCGTGCGGCAAGCCGCGCATCCGGTGAGATGCTCTTCGATCCCGCGGCGCGCGCCTGCGCTCACTCGATTGTCGAGAAACGCAATAAGTTCATTCGAGATTTCTTCGCACTTCATGACGGCCTTCCTTTCCCTGCCGGGGCGCTCGCTGAATTGGCCACAGGCTGGGTTATCACCAGTGGCGCCAACTGCACCCGCAGGGATTCGTACGCCCGGAACAGCAGCGATTTCAGAGCGCTCTCCGAGCATTCCAAAACTTTGGCGATGTCGGCGTAGTCCATCTCTTCGTATTTGTGCAGCAGCACCGCAGCCCGCTGCTTCTCCGGCAGCGAAGCCACCGCTCGTTGAATGAACTCGACGCGATCGCGTTCGATCATGTGCTCGTCGATGCGCATCTCGCGCGCGGGAAGTTCGCGCGGCGGGGCGTTTTCCTCGTCATTCACCGGCGCGTCAATCGAAACTTCCATGCGCTGATGCCGAGTATCCCGCAACGAATTCAGCGCCAGGTTCGTGGCGATGCGAAAGAGCCAGGTGGTGAATTTCGCGCTGGGAGTGTACTGCTTCCGCGCGCGATAGACGCGCAGAAACACCTCCTGCGCCAAATCCTCCGCCGTGGCTCGGTCGTGGACCATGCGGCCCAGGAAATTCACCAGCGGCGAGCGATACTTGTGCAGCAAAAGGTCGAAGGACGCCTCGTCCCCGGCCTTGACGTCCAGCATCAGATCGACGTCGGACCTGGCCATAGCCTCCAGAGTCTATCGAACACGTTCCGAGCCATAAAGTTGCGTGGCTCCCGCTGCCACCAATGTGCTATGAACCGGCGCCGCACCGCGGCCGCGAACCGCGATATTTTGTGCGCCGGGACGTTCCGGGTAGGAGCATGCGCCGGCGTTTGTTTTCAGCAACTTACATGTGTTTCTACTCGAATGACTGTTCCGGGTAGAAGTGCGCGATTCGTGACTCGTGATTGGGTAACCTATGAGGAGCGGTCGCGTCCGGAAGCCACGGAGGCACGGAGTCACTGAGACTAAGGGCAAGCAGGGCGTGGCGGCAGAATTGCGCGTTCGGCTGGAGGCAAACGGCAAGGATTCAAAGCTTGCGCGGGTGAACCAGCGCGAATGGGCGCGTGCTTTCGCGCGCATGTTTTTCGCGGGACTGAAGTCCCGCG
>DATLSB010000160.1:0-5144 GCA_035534415.1 Candidatus Dormiibacterota bacterium
GGTCAATGAATGGGGGCTGTTTTTCTTCTAAAAACTATCTAAACGCAGATCGAGCCGAGGATCTTCAGGTTAGACGCTCTTCTGAATTCGATAGCGCCCGAGGTTCACGATATGGTAAAATCCGTGGCACGTCTTTATTCGCGGGCCAAATATGAATCATATTCCCCCGGGCCACCGCTTCATCCGTTTCGGTATCTACGAGTGCGACCTTCGTGCGGGCGAATTGCACAAAAGCGGAAGAAAGGTAAAACTTTCGGACCAACCGTTTCGTCTGCTGACGCTCCTTTTGGAACGCCGCGGCGAGCTGGTAACCCGTCAAGAATTGCGCGAACGCCTTTGGCCGGCCGAGGAATTTGGAGAGTTCGACGACGGACTCAACACCGCGATCAACAAAGTTCGAGCCGCGCTCGATGATTCCGCCGAAAATCCGCGGTTCGTGGAGACCGTCCCGCGGCGCGGCTACCGATTCATCGCCCCAGTGGAAATCGAAACCGACACAGCCCACCAGCCTCCGGTCGTGGCCTCGGTACCGGACGAGAGCACGCTCCACACCGAGCCTCCGCCTGCCGAGCGTGTGTCGCATAACGGATATCTGCGCCGCATCGCCGGAGGTGTGGCGGCCGTGGCGTTGATCGGTTTAGCGGGCGCGTACGTTTGGTGGCATCTCCACGCGCGCGTCACCGCAGCGGCGGAGATGCCAATCCGCTCGATCGCCGTATTGCCGTTCGACAATTTTTCCGGGAACCCTGGCCAGGACTACTTCGCTGAGGGGATGACGGACGAATTGACGACCGATCTGGCGCAAGTCGGTTCGTTGCGCGTCACTTCGCGCGCTTCGGCGATGGCTTACCATGGCGCGCAGAAGTCGATGAGCCAGATTCGCAGGGAACTTGGCGTCGACGCGGTTGTGGAAGGCTCCGTGGTGCGATCGGGAAAAAATGTCCGGGTCGACGCGCAATTGGTGGAGACTTCCGATGATCGCCAAATATGGGCGCAAAGCTTCATGCGAAGCGAGCAGGACATCATCGTACTCCAGGACGATATAGCGCAGGCGGTGGCGGAAAGGGTTGAAGTGGCCCTCGATCCGTCCGTCCGCGAACGCCTAGCCGACGCGCGTCCGGTGAATGCCGACGCGTATGAGGCCTATTTGCACGGAACGGAGCATCTGGCCGATCATTCGGATGCAGACCTGTTGAAGAGCCTCGATTACTTCAAACAGGCGGTCGCCCTCGATCCCACCTTCGCTCAGGCGTATGCGGGCGAAGCCGAGGCTTACTGTTATCTGGGCGACTACGATGTCCTGCCGGACAAGGTGGTATGGCCGAAGGCGGAAATGGCGGCTCAACGCGCCTTGGACCTGAACAGTTCGCTGAGCCAAGCCCATGCCGCGAAGGCTCTCACTTTGTGGCGATACGAATGGAAGTGGACTGAGGCGCAAGCGGAGTTCCGCAGGGCCTTGCAACTAAACCCCAATGACGCCGACACGCATCATGTTTACGGCATATTTCTTGCCACGAGAGGCGATTTTCCGGACGCCGAACGGCAGCTAGAAACGGCGCGCGAGCTGGATCCCCTCTCTCAGATCATTCGCACGAATATCGGGTGGCTGAGCTATTTTCAGCACGACTACGCGAAATCCATCGCCCAGTACGAGCGGGTCATCGAGACGGATCCGCGGTTTTATCCGGCCCATGTGAAACTCTGGTGGTCGTACGCCTTGGCGGGCGACCACCGCCGCGCTGAGAACGAACTGGATCACGTCTTCCGCGACTGGGGCGAAGCTGGTCTGGCGGACCGCGTCGCCTTGCAAGTAGATGCCGTTCCGCAGCCGCGACGATTTCGAACTGAGGTCCTAGGCTACGCAAATTCCGGCTATCTCACCAATTTCGAAAAAGCCCGGTATCTTGCCTTCGCTGGCGAGACAGCCGAGGCACTCAAAGCCTTGGAGCAGGCGCAAGCGGCGAGAGATTCATGGCTGGTGTACGCCGGGATCGAGCCTGCTTTCGATTCGCTGCACTCGTCGCCACGGTTCCAGCGCGTGCTGGTTGCGGTCGGTCTATCAAGTCCGCGCGCGAATCAATAAATCCGAGCACGGCACTCCCGACACCGAAAGTAAAGTACGGCCGATCCGGCTAGGCTTCGATTTCAAGTGGCACGCAAATAAAGCGTTCCCCGCCGATTACCCGGACGCACAAAACGAGTGAGCTCGCAGCATTTCCGGGAGCGGGCGGATTTGCGGTTGACTCAGGCGGAGGACAGTAGAACTAAGGTCACGTTTGACATTACGGGCGGCTGCTGGGGACGAGCTCTACTTACATCCGTCCCGCCAACTCGGACACCGCGTTGTACCGGCTTGACATCGGTCAGTCGAACCCCCTGACGAATTAGGCGCGGGGAAATTTTTAACGCGTTTTGATGCCAAGCGGCTCACCCTCATTGACCTGGGCACCTTTTTGGGGTATAGGGACCCTACAGAACACCAGGCCGCACCGGGGGGTGGGGATATGCGACTCCTGCTTGTAGAGGATGAGAAGAGGGTTTCCGGATTTGTAGCGCGATCGCTCCGCGAGACGCATTACACGGTGGACCTAGCGGAGAGCGGCGAAAAAGCGCTACAGTTGGTTTCACAGGATCGATACGATCTGATTCTGCTCGATATCCGGCTTCCCAATCTAAGCGGAGTAGAAGTATGCCGCGAGATGCGTGGCGCGGGCGTGGAGACGCCCGTGCTGATGTTGACGGCCCGGAGCCTCGTGGAACAACGAGTGGAAGGGCTCGACGCAGGGGCTGACGATTATCTGGCCAAGCCGTTTGCGCTAGCCGAACTCCACGCTCGGATCCGTGCCCTGACGCGGAGAGGGTTCCGCGGGGGAGCGAAATTGCAGATAGCGGATTTGGAATTGGACCGTCCGAAAAGGATGGTTCGACGCGGCGGCGATTTGATCCCGCTCACTTCCAAAGAATTCGCTCTGCTGGAGCTGCTGATGTTGCGATCTCCCGGAGCCGCGCACCGCACGGAGATCATCGAGCACGTGTGGGCCCAGACGTTCGACGCCGAGAGCAACATCCTTGAGGTGTATGTGAACCGGCTGCGCCGCAAGGTTGATCCGCCTCATCTCGCCAAGTTGATCCACACAGTTCGTGGAACCGGTTATCAGCTGGCCGAACTGAACGGATGAAAAACAGATCATTGCGGTTCCGGATGATGGCCCTTTTCTGCGCGGTAGTGGGCTTATTCCTAGTGGGCACCTACGGGGTCATCTATTCGGTTTTTGCCAGCGAGCTTCGCCAGCAGCTCGATAAGCGGCTGAACGAGGCGGGCCTTCCCATGGTGGAGGACTTGGCGGATAACCCGCCCGACGAGGACGTGTTTCGGCTCCCACTGCGGGACGAGTACTTAGCATTGCTCGATACATCGGGCAATCCTCTGAACATGTCCAAGAATTGGGAACAGCACCCGCTAAACGTGGGGCCTCTGGACTTTCCCGGCGAGCAACCAATTTACCGGACGGTGCACGGCGAAAAGGGCACTCTGCGGGTGGAGTTGATCCCGTTCATGCTCGTGGGTCGGCCGGTCGTCCTGGCGATCGCAGGGCCAACGCGGGACGTCGACGCAGTGCTCAGGGATTTCCGCAGCATTTTGATCGTGCTGCTGCCGGCGAGCCTGCTTTTCATGGGGGCCGTCTCGGCGTGGTACGTGGAGCGCAGCCTTTCGCCAATAGCGGAACTCACGCAAGAGGCGGCGCGATTCGCAGAAATGGTTGCCGATCCGCGCCACGGAAACGCAAAGCCTCCTCTCATCGCTACCGACTCGCAGGGTGAACTCGGCCAGTTAGCAGCGACATTCAACGAACTGTTTGCGCGCGTTCTGGTGGTGGTGCAGCAACTACGCCAGTTCGTATCCGATGCCTCTCATGAGCTGCGCACTCCGCTGGCTGTCTTGCGGGGTGAGGCAGAACTCCTCCTCTCCAGCCGCCGCGATCCGGAGGAGTATGAGAAGTGTGTCCAAGTGATCCTCTCTGATGTGCAGCACCTCAGCCGAATCGTGGAAGGTTTGTTTACGCTTTCGATGGCTGATGCCGGACATCTGCGGATACCAAGATCCCCAGTATTTCTGAACGAGGTGCTCGAAGAGGCTTGTGAAATGGCGAATTCGCTGGCCCGAACAAAGGGCATTCGAATCACGCAAAAACTACAGGAAGAGGTGTTGTTTGCGGGTGACGAAACGCTGCTTCGCGACGCGTTCTTGATTTTTCTTGAAAACGCGGTGAAGTACTCATCGGCAGACACAGCGATTCTTGTGGAGCTGACTCGCAACGAGGGAATGGTATTCGTAAAGTTTGCCGATGAAGGGTCGGGGATTGAGGCTCAACACCTTCCCCGTATATTCGATCGGTTCTACCGTGGCTCTTCTCAGCAGAATGCGGAAACACGCAGCGGGGGGCTGGGCCTATCAATTGCCCGCGCCATCGTCACCGCTCACGGCGGAACGATTGAGGTGCAAACGGAGCTGGGCCGCGGTTCCACCTTTACGGTGGCTCTGCCGGTACCCGGAGACATCGCCGTTCCGATTGAGCGCCCTTCGGCGGAGGCTTTGCAGACCTCATAGCGTCGAGTGCAGTGAGGCATTGGTTTGGGAGTTCGCTTGGGTGGCCAGCAAAATGAGATGCGGCCATCGAATCATTCCAGAGGAGACTGCTCGTGCGCACTAGCACCGGGGTCAGGTTATTTGTGGCTGTGGCAGTGATAGCAGCAATCGGATGGTTAGGAAGAGCTTCGGCGCAGGGGCAGAGAAGTTCCGCGACTGCACCCCCGCGGCCCGCGGCCGGTTTTGCTCCGCCCAAGCTCGTCAAGAACTCCCCGACCAATCTTCAGTATTTCGATGTGAGTTGGAACGATAATTCGACGCAGAAGTATTACCTCGCCGACCGGACGAACAACGCGATCGATCTGGTCGATTCGGCCACGGACACGTTTATTGGCTTCATCGGTCGCGGCCATTACACTGGCAGCCGCGCGTGTCCGGGACGGCCACGCGACATGCGTCTTTGCGCTGGTCCCAGCGGAGTCGTCACCGATGATCTCGGCCATGTATGGGCCGGAGATGGTGACGCGAACATCATCGAGGCCGATGCCACCAAGCC
>DATLSB010000161.1:0-25876 GCA_035534415.1 Candidatus Dormiibacterota bacterium
TGCAAAGCTTTCTTGGCGCGTTCCTGCCGCTCGGCGGACGGTGTGCCGTTGTAAATCATGGGCAATTCGACGTTGTGAAGAGCCGTGGCGCGCGGCAACAAATTGAAGGTCTGAAAAACGAAGCCGATTTCGCGATTGCGAATGTAGGCGAGTTCGTCATCGTCCAGCAGACTGACCAGGCGCCCCGCTAGCCAGTACGATCCGCTGGAGGGCGTATCCAGGCAGCCGATCAAGTTCATCAACGTGGATTTCCCGGAGCCGGAAGGGCCCATGATAGCGACGTACTCGCCCTTGCGGATCTGCATGTCGACGCCGCGCAGGGCGTGCAGTTTCTCCGTGCCCATCTCGTAGGTCTTCCACAGATCTTCGGTCTGGATGACGATGCCCGCGTCCACCAGATCCTGGCGGAAATTCTGCGAGACGACTTCTTCAACCCCCATGTGCATTGGTCTCCTGCCTCATATCTTGGGTCTTGTGTCTTGCGCGGCGGCGCCGCCGGTTACCTGTATCTATTATGGCTCTCGGCGAAGCGCAGCTCGAAAAACTATTCCAGGTGATGTGCCGAACTACTCTTCAGCGCGCGACGCGAAGTTAACTAGTCGAGTTGTCAATGTTGACGGACGTCGCGGAATTATCGATCTTCACTTTCGTGCCAGGACGGAGCGTGCGAAGCGCGTTGTAGCTGCCGGTGACGATCACATCTCCGGGCTGCAATCCGTTAGTCACTTCGATACTCGTCACGCCGGTGATGCCTGTTTGCACCGGGACGAACTGCGCTTTGCCGTCGCGAATGACGAACACTCCCTGAACTTCCTTGGTGCTGGCGGGATTGTCATTGGCAGCCGCCAGGGTCACGTTTCCGGACTGGCCGTCTTTTGCCTCTTCCAGTTCTCCCTGGGTGCGCTCGGCAAGGGCCTGAATCGGAATGGTCAGCACGTTGTTCTTGTGGGCCGTCTCAATTTTCGCCGTGGCGGAAAGCCCGGGACGCAGGGACTTCGGCGGATTGTCGAGCGTGACGACCACTTTAAAGTCGCGCGCTTCCTGCGTATTCGCGGTGGTCTCTTCCATGGCCGCTTCACCGGAAGTGCGCAGGATGGCCAGCTCGCCCACTTCCGTTACGTGGCCTTTGAAGGTTTTGCCGGGCAGCGCGTCGATGGATACAGAGGCGGGTTGGCCGTCCTTCACGCTGGTGATGTCTGTCTCGTCGACCATCACTTCAGCGGTCACCACGCTCATGTCGGAAATGGTCATCAAAAAGCTGCCCTGAGCGTTCTGAATGCCGGGAACGACGTTCTCGCCCAAACGGACGGCGATGTAGCTGACGATCCCGGCGATGGGGGCTCGATAGACCGTTTTATTCAAAATGTCCTGCTGGTAGGTGAGCATGGCGCGATCCTGCGCCAAGTTAAAATTCGCCTGGTTCCGCGAAGCGCGGCTTGCAGCCAATTGCGCCCGCGCCGCCGTCACGGACGCCACCGCACCACGATAAGTGGCCTTGCTCGCGTCGTAATCCTGTCTGGCGATCAGCTGATCTTTGTACAGCTCCTGAGATCGCTGCCAGTCGAATTTGGCTTTTTCAAGATTGGCTTGCTGCTGCTGTAAAGTGGCGACCGCCGAGTCGTAATTCGCCTCCGCCGCCTTGGTTGCCGAGGTGGCCGCGTCAATGGTGGCCTTCTGCGCCTGCACGTCGGCGCCCGGCTGGACGTTGTCCAGCCGAAGAAGAACGGCGCCCTTATTCACGTTCTCGCCCTCTTGCACAGCAATTTGCGTGATGCGGCCCATGCCTTCGCCGAGCACGTTGGTGTAGTTCTTCGGGCGGATTTCACCCGAGGCGGTCACAATCGAGGTCAAATCCTGGCGCACGGCCTGTCCGGTCTGTACCGTGACCAGACCCGCGTTCATCTTGTAAACGCTGTACCAAACGATCCCGATCGCGGCTACACCCGCGCAGGCACCAATAGCCACCCTTTGCCAAGTCTTCATCGCACCAACCTTCGGAGTGAACGTTGCGAGCCGGTTAGGCGGCCCACCAGGTAATTACGCGCGGGCGGGACAGAATGTTTCGCGCTTCAGAGACGATTTAAAACGGAGAGATTACGGCCGGCCCTGCCTTCGGCCCTTTTTCCCCATCGCCGCGCCAATTGGAGAACCATAGCTGTACAGGCGCTACACGCGGTCGATATCTTACCATTTAGCCGTTTCGCTAATGAACTACAAATCTGGCTGGTGAACGCACCACCGCGCGCGGAATCGGGGCCTGCGAAGCAGGAGCCGAGAAGCCAGGCACTGCTTTGGAACGCCGGGCAACCCACGCGGCTGCAAGCGGTTCCAAGGTTCCGGGGCCGTTGCGCCGTAAAGATTGATTGACCTGTACCTTCGTACAGGTTAGGATTTCAGCTCGCAAAGAGGCATTCGATGGGCTGGCCTGTTAAAGCGTTCCCGCGAATTCTATTGACGACGGCACTGGTGTGTTTTACATCGAGCTACGCGCTCGCCGCCCGACATTCCGAGAAACAAGATCAGCGCGACAAAACAAAAGCAGAAAAGAAAAGCGAGCACGCGCTCTACAAGGAATTAAGCCCGCAATATAAGCGCTGGCTCGATGAAGACGTGGTGTACATCATCACGCCGGAGGAGCGGCGGGCCTTTCTGCACTTGCAGACGAACGAAGAGCGCGAGCAGTTTATCGAAGCTTTTTGGCAGCGCCGCAATCCCGATCCGGATTCGCCCGAAAATACCTACAAAGAGGAATACTACCGGCGGATCGCCTACGCCAACGAACATTTTGCCTCCGGCATTCCGGGCTGGAGAACGGATCGTGGCAAGATCTACATCATGTGGGGCCCGCCGGATGAGATCGATGCGCATCCAACAGGGGGCACTTGGGACCGGCCCATGGATCAGGGCGGCGGCGAGACCACGACCTATCCTTATGAAGATTGGCGGTACCGCTACTTAGAGGGAATCGGCGAGAACGTGGAGCTCGAGTTCGTCGACCCCACTGGGACGGGCGAATACCACCTGACCATGGACCCGAGCGAAAAGGACGCGCTGCTACACGTTCCTGGCGCAGGCCTGACCATGGCGGAATCGATGGGTTTGGCGAGCAAATCTCAACGTTTCAGCAATACGGACGGCACGAACATGGCGGAGGGTGAGTTTGGCGGGATGCCGCTGAACACGAACGACGAGGAGTTCAACCGCCTGGAGCAATACGCCGAAATCATGAAACCGCCGCCGGTGAAGTTCAAAGACCTGGAAGCGGTGGTCACGCAGCACATGCTCCGCGATCAAATGAAGTTCGATTATCATTACGATTTTCTGCGCATTACTTCGGATACCGTGCTGGTACCGATCACCGTGGAAATCCCTGTGAAGCAGCTGACTTTCCAGCAGAAAGACGGCGTGGACACCGCGTCCATGCACCTTTTCGCGCGGATCACCAGCCTCACTGGGCGCGTGGTGCAGACGTTTGAAGATACGCTGCGCGCGGATTACGCCGCCGATCAACTGCAGAATGCGATCGGCACATCGCGCATTTACCAGAAGGCGGTTCCGCTCGCACCGGGTCTATACGAGCTGGATATCGTGCTGAAAGATGTGAACAGCGGGAACATCGGGGTGGTGAACACGCGACTGCCCGTGCCGCGATTCCAGGATGACCAGCTGAGCTCGAGTTCGTTGATCTTGGCTGACGACATTGAGCCGGTCTCGATGAAAGATATCGGCGTGGGCCAGTTTGTGCTTGGCGACGTGAAAGTGCAGCCGCAGTTGAATCACACGTTTGCGCCCAATCAGTCGATGGGCATCTTTTTGCAGGTGTACAACCTGAAGGTAGATCAAAAGACGAATCGAGCGGACACCACCGTCGAATTCCGGGTGGTGAAGGATAATGCAACCGTTCCGACGCTAAAATTCGATCTCCCGGCGAGTCAACTGCCCGAGCATGGCGAAGAGTTGACGCTCGAAAAGAAGATGACGCTCGGCTCACTGGCGCCCGGAAAGTACAAGCTGGAAATCGCGGTTACCGATAATCTGGCGAAGCAGACCATTACTCCCACGGCGAACTTTACGATTAGGCCCTTACCTGCGGCTGCAACGCAGGGGAGGTAGAAGCAGTTGAATCCGATGTTCAGCGGCAAAGCGATCCGCGCGACTGGCCTTGGTTTTTTGGTGTGCCTGCTCGCCGCGCCTCTGGCGATTGCCGGCAGCGGGGGCCGGATATCCGGCGTGGTGCTGGATTCCGCCGGGACGCCGCAGATGGGCGCCACCGTCCTGCTCACCCCGGAATCGGAATTGACGGGCTCGACGGTGAAGCTGCTGACGGACGACCACGGCCGCTTCGCATCCACCGCGCTTCCGGTGGGAATCTACTCCATCCAAGTGACGCTTGCGGGCTTTTTCCCGGCGATCGAGCGCGACATCAAAATAAACGCTCAGCATCCGACCGTGCTGCAGATCATGCTGGGTACGGTGTTCTCGTCGCTGGAAAAGCTGCGGCGGCCGTCCGGTGAGACGGTTTCCGCGGACGATTGGACGTGGGTCTTGCGCAGCGCGGCAGCCACGCGCACGGTGCTGCGCTGGCAGGACGCCGGAATCCCCCTTGGCGCCAGCGCAAATTCGGACCACCCGGCCACGGCGCATCCTGTTCGCGGCGGATTGTTCGTAACTTCCGGCGCGGACCACCCCGGCTCGATTGCCTACGATCCGAATTCCACCGCTACGGCCGTGGTCTACGATCTCGACCTCGGCGAGCGAGGCCAGTTTTTAATGGCCGGGCAGTATAGCTACGACGACTCATCTTCCTCGGCCGGCATCGCCGGCGAGTTACTACCATCGGAAGGCCTGGGTACGAGTCCTGTTTCGACAATATTGGTCCGCGAGTCGCGCCTCGGCCCGAAGGGCCCGATTTTCCGAGGCCTCCGCCTGACCCACGACAGCGCGTTCATGGTCGGCGACCGAGTGAGCGTCCGCTACGGCGCTGAACTCTTGATGGCTGGTTTCGACGGGACCGCCTCCGCGGTGCGCCCGCATGGCGAAGTGGCGGTGCAGATCAGCCCCACTTGGCAGACGTCAGTAACCGTGGCGACGCGGCCCTTTGACGACGGCACATCCGCCGGGGCAATGCAATCGGTGGCGGATACGCTGGATGCGTTCCCAACACTGATGATGCGGCATGGCGACCCCGTGTTCGAAAACGATTTGCACGAAGAACTGGCCGTGACGCATCAGCTCAGCTCGCGCGCTGAGGTGAGTGCAGCGGTGTTTCACGATTCATCCAGCAATACGGCAGTGATTGGCCGGGGGAATGATCCTGGGCCGGATTTCTTGCAGGATTATCTCTCGCAGGCATTTGCATACGATGGAGGCGAATCGAATTCCAGCGGCGCGCGAGTGGCCTATCGTGAAAAAGTTTCTGACAATCTTTCCACCACGTTTGTGTATGCCTACGCAGGCGCTCTGGCCCCGATCGTAGGCGGGGACGCGAGTGCTCCTCTGCGTGACCGGCTCGCCACGCGCTATCGACAGAGCCTGGCCGCCCGTCTGTCTACCACCATCCCGCATCTGAATACCAAACTCAGCGCCGGGTACAAATGGATCGATGGGGCGGCGGTTTCGAGTCAGGATGCGTATGGGGAGTCGCTCTATCAGACCGATCCATACCTAAGTATGAGGATTAGTCAGCCGCTCCCGAACTCTTTCCCGTGCCACATGGAAGTTCAAGCCGAGATTGGGAATTTGCTGGCGCAGGGCTACGTGCAGGTAGCTACGCGCGACGGCTACGTGGTTCTTGTTCCGTCGTACCGATACATCCGAGGCGGCCTGAGCTTTCAGTTCTGATCCCCCAGCCTACCGGAATTGGAAACGCGACTTCCGCAAAATGGTATAGGCTAATTTGGGAATCAGTGTCGCCGCTTTAAGTCACGTTGTACGAATGGATTAGAGAAGAGGCTGTCTACCATCCGTGGAAGCTGACGTGCTGGCATTGGGTGAAGGGTAGGGTGGGTCGTAGCAATGAATAGCCAGCTGCGAATTCGGTCTGGAGCCGCAGTACTCGCATTGTTGACGCTTGCGGCAGTGGTGTTCGCGGCACTCAACTTTCAGCAGCGCTCCCGCGTCAAGGTGCCGGACGACGGCGTCACATGGATGGACTCGGCGCACGGAGTGGAGGCTTGGCACATTTCGCCTGGTTCGCCAGCCGAGCTAGCTGGGATTAAGCAGGGCGACATCGTCGAGAGCGTACGCGGCGTGCATATCGAACGCGCCACGGACGTGACCCGAGTGCTTTGGCGCGCGGGCGTATGGGCTGAGATTTCCTACCAAGTTAAGCGGGACGGCGAAACCCTGACCGTACCGCTGATCACCGCTCCGCAGCAGGATTCATCTTCGCTGCACAACTACCTGCGGATCACAGCGCTACTCTATCTGTTTATTGGGCTCTTTATTTTCGTGCGGCGGTGGAATGCGCCGAGGGCCATTCATTTTTACGTCTTCTGTCTGGTTTCCTTCATCCTCTACAGTTTCCATTACACCGGAAAGCTGAACTCGTTTGACTGGATTATTTACTGGAGCAACGTGGCGGCGCTGTTTTTGCAGCCCGCGCTGTTGGTGCATTTCGCGTTGGTTTTTCCGGAGCGGCGCAAGGCATTATGGGCCAAGCTGACGGCAGTGTATGCGCTCCCGGCGGCGTTGCTGACCCTGCATGTGCTGGTCGCCAGAGCGGTTTTGAACTTCATGCCGTCGATCGGCTCGCAAGTGGTATTGGACAAAATCGAGACGGCGTACGTGGGCGCGTATTTCCTGCTGGCGGCCGCAATTTTCCTGGCGAGTTACCTGCGCGCGCCGAGCGGAGTGTTGCGCCAGCAGCTGAAGTGGGTGACTGGCGGCACGTTCGCGGGCATTCTGCCGTTCCTGGCTCTGTACGCGTTGCCCGGATTGTTTGTCGGCGCGCTGCCGCACTGGACGGAGGTTTCAGTTTTCTCGTTGATTCTGATTCCGCTGTCGTTCGGGTACGCCATCATCCGCTACCGCCTGATGGATGTGGACATTATTTTCAAGCGCGGGCTGGCCCATACCTTTGCTACGGTTGGCGTGGTGGCGATCTATTTCGCGGCGATCGCACTGATCGGCGAGCTTTTCCATTCCAGCGGGCCAACGGGCCCGGCGAGCGACGTGATTGCGATCGTAGTCGCGGCTTTTCTGTTTCAGCCGCTGCGCGATTGGGTGCAGGCGCGGCTGGATCACTTTTTCTATCGCGACCGGCTGGACTATCGCCGAACGCTGATTGAATTTGGACGCGCGCTGACCAACGAGGTGCGCGTGGCGCCGATGCTGGGCTCAGTGCTCGACCGGATTTCGCAAACGCTGCTGGTCGATCGCTTGGCGGTGTTCGTCGAAGACGACTCCGCTCCCGGCCATTTCGTGCTCGGGCGCGGAATGGGCGTCCAAACCGCGGGCGAACTTGATCTGAGTTTCCTCGATGCCGGCGCGCGCCCGGCGCTCGATCGCGGGTGTCTATTCTTCGAATCCGGGCGCACCGCCGCAGATGAAAGAGAGGAAGTGCGGCGCACGCTGGAGCAGTTGGACCTGAACTACTTCATTCCGTGCCGCTTCCGCGACCGAACTGTGGCCGTGCTCGGTCTGGGCAAGACGGTGGATGGCGATTATCTTTCCAGCGAGGATCTCGAGCTGCTTTCGACGATTGCCGGCTACGTCGCCATCGCCATTGAAAATGCCGGGCTGTACCAATCGCTCGAGCAAAAGGCCGTGCAGGTCGAGCGGCTCAAGGACTTCAGTGAAAATATCGTGGAATCGCTGCGCATCGGAGTGACCACGACCGACCTGGACGGCCGCGTTGAGTCGTGGAACACGCAGATGGAGGAATTGCTGGACGTGCCCAAGAGCGAGGCGCTGCACCGCAAGCTCGACGAGGCGCTGCCCCCGGAATTGGCGCGCGAAATCGCCGCCCATGCGCCCGGAGATCACGTCTCCGGAATCTACAAGCATTACGTGCACACGCGCGCCGGGCGCCACATCGTGGTGAATGCATCGATTGCCCCGCTTCTTTCGAAGGACGGGGCGCAACTCGGACGATTGATACTGCTGGACGACATTACCCAGCGCGTGCGGCTCGAAGATCAACTGGTGCAGACGGAAAAGCTTACGTCACTCGGATTGCTGGCCGCCGGTGTGGCGCACGAAGTGAACACGCCGCTGGCGGTGATTTCGAATTACATTCAGATGTTGGCCAAGCAGATTCCCGCCGATGACCCGCGGCAAAAAACGATCGAGCGCATCGTCAAACAGACATTCCGGGCCAGCGAAATCGTCAACAACCTGCTGAATTTTTCGCGCACCGGGGCAGCGCAAGCGGTGGAAGTGGATTTGAATTCGATCGTGGAGGAAACGCTGACGCTGGTGCAGCACCCGTTCAAGACGGCGCACATCGTGGTGGCGAAAAAATATTCAGAGCCGTTGCCCGCGGTGCTTGGATCCACGACGCGTTTACAGCAGGTTTTCCTCAATCTATTCATGAACGCGCGAGACGCCATGCCCTCCGGCGGAATGCTGGAAGTCCGCACGGCGGCGTTCAATGGCTCGG
This sequence comes from Candidatus Dormiibacterota bacterium, assembly GCA_035534415.1. GTDB lineage: Bacteria > Acidobacteriota > Terriglobia > Acidiferrales > UBA7541 > Palsa-295. The sequence goes on from DATLSB010000161.1 coordinate 8,603, forward strand.
TAGAAATTGAAGTGACGGACACCGGCGCGGGAATTCCTCCCGAAAACCTGCACCGCATATTCGACCCGTTTTTCACAACCAAGGCCACCGGCCGCGGAACCGGGCTGGGCCTCTCCGTGAGCTATGGCATCATCAAAGAACATGCCGGCAAGGTAGACGTCCGTTCCACGCCGGGTAAGGGCACGTCGTTCCGGTTGGAATTTCCGGTAGCCAGGAAAGCGGTGCATGCCTAAGGGTTCGATTCTGGTCGTTGACGACGAGCTGGAAATTCGCGAGGGCCTCGAAGCGCTGCTCAAGTCCGAAGGCTTCGACGTGACCCTGGCCGAAACCGGCGAGGCTGGTCTGCGCAAGCTGGAGGACAAGCCCTACGATCTAACGCTTCTGGACGTGAGCCTGCCGGACCGCAATGGCCTGGAAATGCTGCGCGAAATTCGCCGCCGCGATCCGAACCTCGCCATTATTTTAATCACCGCGTTTGGCTCGATCGATATGGCGCGGGCGGCGTTCAAAAGCGGCGCGCAGGACTATATCACCAAGCCGTGGTCCAACGATGAGTTGGTGACGCAGATTTCGCTGGCCATCGAGGGGCGGCGACTGCGCGAGGAAAACGTCCAGCTGAAGCGCGCGCTGAAGCAGCGCTACAATTTTCCCAACATCATAGGAAAAAGCGACCGCATGCTGGCGGTTTTGGATCTGGTGACGCAAGTGGCGCCATCGCGTTCGACCGTGCTGATTTACGGCGAAAGCGGCACAGGCAAGGAACTGATCGCCAAGGCGATTCACGCCGCGTCCACGCGCACGGACAAAGCGTTTATTCCCGTGAATACTGGCTCGATTCCTTCCGACTTGCTGGAATCGCAGCTCTTCGGGCACGTCAAAGGCGCGTTCACCAGCGCCATCGCATCGAAAAAGGGGCTCTTCGAAGTAGCCGACCAAGGCACCATCTTCTTCGACGAAATTTCGACGGTCAGCCCGGAAACGCAAGCCAAACTGCTGCGCGTGATTCAGGAGCGCGAGTTCATGCGCCTGGGCGGCACGGAAACGATCAAAGTGGATGTTCGCATCCTGGCCGCGTCCAACGAAGATTTGCGCAAGCTGGTGCGCGATGGCCGCTTCCGCGAGGATTTGTATCACCGGCTCAATGTGATTGCCGTCAATCTGCCGCCGCTGCGCGACCGCAAGGAAGACATTCCGCTGCTGGTGGAGCGTTTCGTCGAGCGGTTTTGCCGCGAGAACAATAAGCCGGCGCGGCAATTCACCAACGCGGCGATGAAGCTGCTGATGGATTACGACTGGCCGGGAAACGTGCGCGAGCTGGAAAATGCGGTGGAGCGCTCGGTGGTGCTTTCCACCGGCGAGTCGATGGATTGCGACCTGCTACCGGAAAGCGTCGGCACGTGCGAAGTGGTGAAGGGCGTTCGGCTGCAACTGGCGGAGTTTCTGCCGCCGCTGCCGGGTGAAGCGGGGCCGCGCACTTCCGCGCCAGCGCCGTCGCTATTCGAGATTCTCGAGGAAGTAGAACGCCGCATCATTATCGATATGCTGGAGCGCACGCACTGGAATCAGACGGAAGCCGCGGAGCGGTTTCAAGTGCCGCTCTCGACGCTCAATCAGAAAATCAAGCGGCTGGGAATCGAAACGCGGCGGCGTCCTGGAACTGCGCGAGGCGCGGCAAATGGCGCGATCGAGGATCCGGCGGAAGCGCCCGCAGGAAAATAGCGGCGGGTCGCGTTTAAGAAACCAGCGTTTTCCCGGCGATCGACTCGAGGATGCGGTAGGGCGCTTGCTCCGGTGCAACCAGCGCCTCCGGCGGGATCAACAGCGTTTGTTCCAACGCGTACTGGCCGGACATGGCCGCGTGCGCCACTCCATCGGTGAAAACCAGCCAAGTTGACAGCGGCGAGAACTCCAGCCGCGATTTCGGATAGTTACTCTGAAAATCCGAATTTTCCTTTAGATAATCGTGAAAGCGCAGCATGAAAGCGTCGTATGGGGTGCGACGCGCGGCACCCGCCCCGATCATTCCGGACAATCCGTGCAAGAGCCGGCCAAACGGCGACTCCGCAGCGTACTTTTGCAGGCCCGCGTCGGCCGCGTACTTGCGCGCGAGTGCGTCGAAATCCCCGGCAGTGTTCCACACGCGAACTTTCGAAGGATTCAGATTCGTAAAAATGCGGAGAATGCGGCCTCCGCGAGTCGGCCGGCTGGGAAAAGCATCCACGTGGAGCAGGTCGTTGCGCTTGTGCAGCGGCAGATCGCGCCGCTGTTCCTCCAGCGGGCGAAAGCTCGAAAAATCGACGATCCATTTGGAAGCGTAGGGCGCCAGGAAGTCGGCCGCGAATTGCAGCACGTGCGTGCTGAAATTGCGCAGTATCGAGTGCACGCGATTCTCGGTGGCAGGATCACCGCCAACGCCGCGCAGCACATCCTCACCAGGCCGATAGGAAACATTCTTGTGGAGACGCAACTCGGACCAAGGCTGCGAAACCAGGAATTCGCGGTCTTCGGCGGGCAATTCAAAGGGCGGCGCAGCGAAGCAGAGAATCTTTCCAGTTTCCAGCAGCTCGCAGCAGGTGCGGGAGCGCATAGCTTTCTCTTCAGGGTGGGCCCAGCCCGCAGGTAGCTTGTAATCTTCGATTGGAACACACGGAGCGTTCGGCATCGTTTTCGGTTTCACACTTTGAGTGCCGGCCACGCGCGTTGCAATCAGCCTTTGGACGCGGTGGATTGGGGGTTGAAGCCACGCGGCAGCAGTGCCGTTGAAAGATCGACCCGTGACAGATCCACGCCGACGAGATTCGTTTCGCGCAGAATCGCGGATTTCAGACTGGCGCCTTCAAACTCCGCTCCCGCCAAATCCGCCTCACGGAAATTGGTGACACCGCAATCGGCTCGCCGCAAAACCGCTCCGCTCAGATTGGCGCGAAAGAGTTCCGCGCCGCCAATTTGCGCCTCGGTCATGTTCGCGCCGCTGAAGTTCGACTCGGTGCAGTCGGCGCGTCGCAAATCCGCGCCCCGCAGCTGGCATCCGCTAAAATCCGCGTGCGTCAACCGAGCGTCGCGCAAGCTCGCGCCTTCCAACTTCGCTCCGCTGAAATCCACGAGGGTTAGATTCGCTCCGCCGAAATCGACGCGCGATAGGTCGGCGCCGGAAAAATCCGCGCGCTTGCCGCCGCTTTCGCCGCGCACAAATTTGTCGTGCGTCGCCAACAGATCGGAAATTGTCGCGCCCTTGTGCCTAACGCTGCCGGGCGAGCGCAGCTTGGATCCTCTGAGTGCGTTTAGTATGCCCATAATCCGTTCACGCCATGAATTTGAAATCTGCGCACATTCTACTAGAGCCGCAGCCTCTCCGCACCCACGACATAGAAGAGACCGGATAGACGCCCCCCCACCCAGCTGTGGTAGGTTTCAGTATGAGGCTGCTCGCGGAATTAGGCCGGCGGTTGAGCCTCTGGCCACGATCTTCTTCGGCTTTCGCCGGCGCGCGGCGTGCGCACCGCAGTTTGAACACCCCTCCACTGCCAGTTAGCTTCTGTCTTGCGCTGTGCGCGACAATTTTGCTCAGTTTGCCGCTGGCGGCCTTCGCTCAGTCGACCATCGGTAAGGTGAATGGCGAAGTGGTTGCCGATCTTGCCGCTGGACGCGTGGTGATTGCAGTGGTGAAGGACGCGATCTTGGTAGGCACGCTCGAAAATCCGATCGAGGTACATACGCTGCCGCCCACGCCCGTCCTGCTCTCCAGCGAACGCTTCGGTGTGTTTCTCGGTCCCGCGGATTGGTGGTCGCCTCCGGGGCAGCGCGAAATCGCAGCTCTGGACCAGGAACTGCCGCGGCTGCGCACGTACGCGGTGGCCATGCCGCCGCACTTGGGCCGATCAAATGGCGGCGATCAGCCCAAGGAGATCGAGATGATCGGGCAAAGCTTGCAGCAGCGGCTCGATCAATTGGCCGAATCGCTGCATGGCCCGTTGAATTTGCCTCCCGACGATCCTTTCGCGCAATTGGTGGTGGCCGACTATTTCGCCGGCTACGGCCCGGAAATTTGGCGGCTGTCGTACAAACTCGATCAGGAACAACAAAGCGACAATTTTTGGACGTCGGGCGTCGAACGCCCCACGTATCTTCAGTTTTATCCGCCAGAAAAGGGCCAGCCGCGCACGATCGTTGAATTCGACTATCCGGCGGACAATCCGCCGCCGTCTGTCCTCGATTTGCTGCGGCAACAGGATTCGCGCGTGCAGCGAGTGGTTGAGTCCGATCCGACTATGCGCGACGTGGCGCAACATTTTCTCGACGGCACCAGCAACAAAGTGCGCGCCGCGGATGCGACACAGTTCCTTCGCGCCGTGCTGGACGCAATTGCCCCGCCGCATGCCCGGGAAACGGTGGGAATCTTGCATCCGGAAACCGGATTCAATTGGATTCTCGCGCCACCGCCGGAAGCGCCGGCACATCGCGAAAAGCGCCCGACCGGCGCGCCCACGCTGCAACCCGATTAACGCGTGGCTACGCCTGCCGATTTTTTCGCTCGAAACTTTGGGATAACTATTTATTCTCGGAAAGCTGTTTCTGAATGCGCGCGTTTTTCTCGGCCACCCCGCTGGCCATGTTTTCCTTGTGCGCGGCCAGTTTGCCCGCAATTTCCGGGTCGGATAGCGCCAGAATTTCAGCGGCGAAGATCGCTGCATTCACGGCGCCCGCTTTGTCGATCGCCATTGTGGCGACGGGAATGCCTCCCGGCATCTGCACGGTGGCGAGCAGCGCGTCCATTCCGTTGAGTGCGCTGGTCCCCAGCGGCACCCCGATTACCGGAAGAGTGGTGCTGGCGGCCATTACTCCAGCCAGATGCGCGGCCGCGCCCGCTGCGGCAATCACAACTTTCAAGCCCCGGCTGGCCGCTGTTTTCGAATATTCGTGGGCGCGCTCCGGCGTGCGATGGGCCGAGAGTACTTCCATGTCGTACGCGATCCCAAATTTTGCCAGAGTTTTTCCCGATTCCATCATCACCGGGAAATCAGTATCAGAGCCCATTACGATTCCAACCACTGCTCGCACTTTCTCAGCCATCATCACCTCGTCATGTGTGTAGTATTGCGCTTGCCGGAAAGCCGATCGCCGCAACACCGGCCGCGCCGTAAGAATTCAGCCCTTGGGCGCGCCTGCCGCCGATTTTTCCGCCACAAAGCGCGAGCTGCGCAATTCTTCTTCGCGCGCACGCCGCCCGATGTCGCGACGGTAGAACGAACCCTCGATTTTGATTTCTGCAGCGGCCGCGTAGGCGGTTCGGCACGCGCTTTCCAGATCGTCTCCGCGCGCGCTCACGATCAGCACGCGCCCGCCGATAGTTCGAAAAATCGAGTCGACCTTGCGCGTGCCCGCGTGGAACACGACCGCTCCTGGAACGCGCGCCGCCTCGTCCAGTCCATGGATCGGAACATCCGTTTTCGGATTGGCCGGGTAGCCCTCCGATGCGATGACCACGCACACGCTCGCGCCGCGATGCCATTTCGCATCGAAGCCCGCCAGCGTTCCGGTTGCTGCTGCTTGGCACGCCCGCGCCAGATCGAAATCCGCGCGCGGTAAGACCGCCTCGGTTTCCGGATCGCCGAGGCGGCAATTATATTCAAGCACTTTTGGCCCGTCCGCAGTAAGCATTAGCCCGAAGTAAAGAAAGCCTCGATAGGGAATGTCCTCGGCGCGAAGGCCCGCGAGCGTAGGTTGCACCACTGTGCGCACGATCTCGCTATCGAGCGCTGGCGGCAAAATCGAGTCCGTCGAATACGCTCCCATGCCACCGGTGTTTGGACCTCGATCGTCGTCGTAGGCGCGCTTGTGGTCGCGAGCGGGCGCCATGGGAATGAAGTTCGTGCCGTCGGTCAAAATAATGTAAGAAAGTTCATCGCCGATCAGTCCTTCCTCGATCAGCACTTGCTTCCCTGCTTCACCAAACTCGATGGACGACATTAACCGAGCAATGAATTTACTGGCCTCTGACCTCGAATCCGTAACCAGAACACCTTTGCCGGCGCAGAGACCGTCCGCCTTTATCACCATCGGCCATTTCGCGGAGGCGAGGGCCGCGTGCGCTTCTTCAGGTGAGCTGCAAATGCCGAGCACAGCGGCGGTCGGAATCTTGTGGCGATCTAGAAATCGTTTCGCAAAAACTTTGCTGCCTTCCAGTTGCGCGGCCGTTCTCGTTGGCCCAAGCAGCGCGAGACCTCTGGACGCGAACTCATCGGCGATGCCCAAGGTTAGAGGCAGCTCGGGACCTACGACCGTCAAATCGGCCCCGAGCTTGGCGGCCACGTCAGCTGCCGCCCGCACGTCTTTCAGATTGAGCGGCACGCATTCCAGGTCTTGCGCGATTCCATCGTTGCCCGGAGCACACCAAATCTGATCGACGGACGGACTCTGCTTCAATTTCCACGAAAGCGCGTGTTCGCGGCCGCCGCCGCCGATCACCAAAATTTTCATTGTGTGCAGGCCATGCGATGAAAATTCATGAGAATCAAAACGATACGGCGGCTCCTCCCGCGCTGTCAACTGTGGTTCGGTGCTGTTTGACGCCTGCGTAGCGCGAGCACCGGATCGTTTCACATCGCGGGCTTTTGCGGCGCGGAACTTGTCCTGGCGCAGCAAACATGTTTTCATCGATCATGGCCCATTGGGACTTGGCGCTGATCATTTTGTTCTTGGCCACGGTAGTGCCGTTGATGGGACGGCGGCGTATCCAGCAGCTGATGCGCATTCCGCACACGGACAAGGCCGAGCGACTAACGATTTATGCGACAACTACAGCGTTCCAATGGCTGATCGCGGCCATTATTTTGTGGCGCACCACGGCTGACGGCATTTCCTCCCGGCGTCTGGGGCTCCAAACTACTCATCCAGTGCTCACAGGCTCTCTGGGTGTGGGGTTGGCCGCCGTGGTCCTGGTCAATCAAGTCTACAGCTTGCGCCGTACCGCCACGACCCCGATCGAGCCCGAGGGCATGTTGACCCAAATGGCGCTGAAAGTGTTTCCCCAGGATACCCCGGAGCGCCTAGCATTTTTAGCCGTGGTGGTCACCGTAGCATTCTGTGAAGAATGGATTTATCGAGGTTTTGTGCAGCGAATGTTTCAGGACTGGAGTGGCAGCGTCGCAGCTGGAATCTTCGGCTCAGCGTTACTCTTTGCCGGCGCACATTTGTATCAGGGGCGTCGCGGACTGCTTTCCACGTTCGCGGTCGGGCTCGTATTCTCGACGGTTCGATTCTGGAGCGGGAGCCTGATTCCATCGATCGCGGCGCATTTCGTGGCTGATTTGGCGGCCGGGTACTTGGCGCCTTCAGTTGTGAGGGCTGCATTGCAGCGTCGAGAGGCGAACTTCGGCAACCGCAGTCCAGATAGCTAGCCATGCGCATATACTACATCTATAGTTAGAATATGAAAATTTCTCACAGCGCCATGGCCAAGAATTTGGAGCCATATGGCATAAGACCAACAGACGCGCAATGCGAACTGATAAGACGGTACGTCGCTCTGCTATTGAAATGGAACAGGTCGATTTCGCTCACGACGATTACAAACGAGACGGAAATTCTTAAATTTCATTTCGGCGAGAGCTCGTTCGCACTCCAGGCTGTGGATGGAATCAAAAATGGTCGGCTCGCCGACGTTGGCGCGGGAGCCGGATTCCCCGGATTGGCAATCAGGATCTTTGCTCCCGATCTCGAACTCGCGCTGATTGAAGCAAACGCGAAGAAGTGCGCGTTTCTAGCAGAGGTTGTGCGTGAACTTGATCTCAAGGGTGTGCGAGTTGTACGCTCGAGATTCGAGGACTCACATGAATCCAGCGATATGTATGAAACGGTCGTCGCACGCGCTCTCGGCGCCCATGATGATCTTCTGACGTGGGCTCGGGGATCACTAATTCCATCAGGCCGGATCGCCCTTTGGCTGGGAACAGACGATGCGCGCGAGATTGCCACAATAGGAGGATGGAAATGGCTCGCACCAATTCCCATACCTGGTTCGCAGCGCAGACTAATCCTCACCGGGTCTCCTGATCGTGATTCGCCGCAATAGTCTCGAAATTGTTTCACGTGGAACAAGGCAACCCGTAGAGACGGAGTTCCACGTGGAACGTATCACGCATCCGCTAAAAAAAATCGCTGACGTTTCATGTTCCACGTGAAACATCTTGCATCCTCTAAATTCCATCTGTTACATTCGCGCACAGTTCTGGGGGAAGAACGTTGGCGCGGGTCATCTCCATCGCAAATCAGAAGGGCGGAGTTGGTAAGACCACCACGGCTGTCAACCTCGGCGCATCGCTTGCGGCCTCCGAGAAGAAAACACTCTTAATCGACTTTGATCCCCAGGCGAATGCAACTAGCTCCCTTGGATTTCAGCGCGATCCGGCTCGCAGAACCTCGTATAACGCAATCATCATGGGAGATCCGATCGAGCGGGTCGCGATTGACGCTCACATTGAAGGTTTGGACCTAGTTCCTTCGGATAAGAACCTTGTTGGGGCGGCTGTTGAGATGGTTTCAATGGAGCGGCGCGAATACCATCTCAAGGAAGCTCTCCAGCCGGTGCGCGACAAGTATGCATACATCCTGATCGACTGCCCGCCGACTCTCGACCTGCTGACGCTGAACGCCCTAGCTGCGAGCGATTCGGTTCTCGTTCCAATTCAATGCGAGTTCCTAGCGATCGAGGGAGTTTCCGAACTCCTCGATACGCTCATGCGGATCCGCCGGACCATCAATCCATCGCTGGCCATCGAGGGAATCTTGCTGACGATGTACGATGACCGTACGACGCTTTCGAGGCAGGTTTCCGCCGATCTGCGCAGCTTCTTCGGAGCTCAAGTGTTCGAAGCCGTAATCCCCAGAAATGTCCGATTGGCCGAGGCACCAAGCCACGGAATGCCAGTAATGTTCTACGACATACATAGTAAAGGTGCCGAAAGCTACATCCAACTCGCCAAGGAGGTAATCGTCAATGCCCAGAAACGCCTTGGGCAAGGGACTGAGCGCGCTGATTCGGGAACCGGAGCCGCTGCCGCAACCGCAGGAGCAGCCGGCGGCGATGCCGGGGACACCGGGTCCAACCCCAGCGCTGAATGAAGGCCTGCTACAGGTCGATATCGACCTGATCGATCCGAGCCCGTATCAGCCGCGAACCCGCTTCCGCGAAGAAGCGCTGCAGGAGCTGGCGCAGTCGATTCGATCGAGCGGCATCGTCCAGCCGCTGGTGGTGCGCCGGTTCGGGCATCGCTTTCAGCTCATCGCCGGCGAACGCCGCTGGCGAGCCGCACAACGCGCTGAACTTAGCCGGGTTCCGGTGGTCGTTCGCGATGTGCCGGAAGAGCGCGCCGTCGAAATGACGCTGGTCGAGAACCTCCAGCGCGAGGACCTGAACCCGATCGAGCAGGGCCACGCATTCGAGCGGCTGATCCAAGAATTTGCGCTTACGCAGGAGGAAGTGGCGCAGCGGACCGGGAAAGACCGCGCAACGATCGCAAACTCCGTGCGGCTTCTGAAGCTTGAGCCCCCCATCCGCGAGTTGATCGAAGAAGGCCGAATTTCCGCCGGACACGGCCGCGCGCTGCTAGGAATTGCCGATTCGAAGGCGCGGCTCGAAATCGCGCGGCGCGTTGCACGGGGCGGCATGACCGTGCGGCAGGTGGAACGCCTTGCGACTCGCTCTACGCGGCCCAAGCCGGAAATCGCTGCGCCGGCGATTGATCCCAACGCCAAAGCGGCCATCGAAGAGCTGCAGCAGCGCTTTGGCACACGCGTGATTTTGCACGCGCAGCGGCCGGGGCATGCTGGGCAGTTGGCGTTTGAGTACTACAACGACGCGGATCTGGCGCGACTCTACGACCGCCTAATGAGAGAATAGGAGCGAAACCGAGGCAGGAACATGGGCTGGGCTTGGCTGGACCGAAAGCAAAGTGAATCGTCGGAGTGGACCGGGTTTCTCGAAAAGGGAGTCCGGCTCGAGGGTAAACTCGAGACCAGCGGGACGCTGCGCATCGATTCGGCAATGAAGGGGACGATTGTCTCCGAAAGTGTGCTGATCCTCGGCGAGCACGCGCAGGTGGAGGGCGAGATCATCGGCAATCGCGTGATGATCATGGGGCGTTTCACGGGAACGATCCGCGCCACCGGCCGCGTGGAGATTCACGCCAAGGCGATTGTTTCCGCCGAAGTGCACACGCCCTGCATGGTGATCGAGCCGGGCTCGGTCTTTGATGGTGAATGCCACATGCCGCAGCGGAGCGAGGCAGCCAGATCCATCGCCATTACCATTCGCTCGATTGCGCAAGCCACGGCAACTACCAGCGAGCCGAAGACCGCATAGCCTGCCTGCTGGAAAACGCGCTATTCCACGATAATTTTCAGGAATTTCTTTTTGCCGGCCTTTACCACAAATTGCGCCGCGCTCGAAAGATCAACTTCAGTTTTTACATCAGACAACCTGAGCCCATCGATTTCAAGACCGCCTTGTTTGACAAGGCGATCAGCTTCCGAAGTTGAGTCGATAATTCCGAGTTCCACCAGGAGCTTGGGCCATCGCGGCCGCGTGCCCAGCTTCCACACGGCCGGAACCGGAGACTCGCCGTCTCCTCGCTTCTTAGAAAGAATCACATTTCCATTTGGTAGAAGCCGTAGGCGATACTCGGGAACGTCCTCAGGCGCCAGGCGATCGCGAAAAACGCGCTGAAATTCCTCGGACGCCTTTTTTGCCGCGTCCTCACCATGAAATCCGGCGATAATTGCGTGCGCCAGTTGCATCTTCGCGTCCATCGGGTGCAATGTGCCGCCGCGGACTTCTTCTTTCAGCCGCACGATTACCGGCGACGGGAAATCGGTCAGCAGTTCGTAGTACGACCACATCAGCTCGTCCGAAATCGACATCAGCTTGCCGAACATCTCGCTGGGGGCTTCGGTAATTCCCACGTAATTTCCCAGGCTTTTCGACATTTTACGTTCGCCGTCGAGCCCCACCAGAATCGGCATAGTCAGCGCCACTTCGGATGGCTGACCGAATTCGCGTTGAATATCGCGATGCACGAGCAGATTAAATTTTTGCTCGGTAGCGCCAATTTCCACGTCGGATAGCAGCGCCACTGCGTCATAAGCTGTGAGCAACGGATAAAGCAGCTCGTGCACGGAGATGGGCAAATTCTTTTCCAGGCGCGAACGAAAATCTTCGCGCTCCAACATGCGCGCCAAGCGGTAATGTCCGCAGAGACGTACCACGTCGAAGCTGGACATTTTGCCCAGCCATTCGCTGTTGTAGCGAACCTCGGTTTTCTTGGGATCGAGGATTTTGTATACCTGATCGAGGTAGGTTTTCGCGTTGGCGTCCACTTGCTCGCGAGTCAGCGGCGGACGCGTTTCCGATTGCCCCGTGGGATCACCGATCATCGCCGAAAAATCGCCGATCAGAAAAATGGCCGTGTGGCCCATGTCCTGAAAATGTTTCAGCTTGCGCAGCACCACGGTGTGGCCCAGGTGAATATCCGGCGCGGTGGGATCGACTCCCAAATAGACGCGCAGTGGCTTGCCGGTGCGCTCCGCGTTTTCGAGCTTGGATTTCAGCTCTTCGTCGCGGATTACTTCCGCCGCGCCTCTTTTCAAATAGGAAAGCTGCTCAATAACCGGTGGAAATTTCGTGGACGTCACGGCCTGGCGAACGCCTTTCTTCAGTGTTTTTCCAGCGGCGGATCGAGCAGCACGCGCCGCCCTTCGATGCGATAGCGCCCGTCGAGCACGATCCGCACGGCCTCGGTGTAAATGCGGTGCTCCTCGATCAAGATACGCGCGGCGAGCGTATCCGGCGTGTCGTTATCTTCTACCGGTACCACCGCCTGCAACACGATCGGGCCAGCGTCCAGCCGCTCATCGACAAAATGAACGGTGCAACCGGAGAACTTCACGCCGTGTTCAATCGCCTGGCGCTGCGGTTCGAGTCCCGGAAACGCCGGCAGCAGCGACGGATGAATATTCAAAATGCGGTTGCGAAATTCGGAAACGAAAAACGCCGAAATCATTCGCATGTACCCGGCCATGCAAATCCAATTCACTTGCTTTTCACGGAGCGCCGCCACCACGAGCCTGTCGTAGGCCTCGCGCTCCAGGCCGCTCGAAGGAATTACTCGCGCGTCGATTCCGCGCGCCTTCGCCTTGGAGATGCCCGGCGCACCCTCGCGATTGCTCACCACCAATGAAATTTCCGCATTCGGAATGCGTCCGGCGGCCACGCTGTCCGCCAGCGCTTCGAAATTGGAACCGCGTCCGGACAACAGGACGCCAATGCGCCTATTCATATTCGACCGAAATTAGCACAGTTCCGCGAGCGCGCAAAACGCCGTCCATGCGCAGTTGCCGCAGGCATGCGCCGCTTGACACGGCAAACCGAAAGCGCCATCTTCTCTCCGCTTCACTTTTCCGCGAAGGAGCCGATCATGAATCGCGCCCGCCCGCTCACGATTCTTCTCGCCGTCATCGCCAATGCCGCCTTACTCGGTTGCAGCAGGCCCATTCTAAATCCGCCGACGAGCGGCGAACGCGCCATGCAAAACATCGCGGCTGCGAAGACTGCGATCAACAACGCCAGCGACCAATGGAGCAAAGCGATCGCTGCGAAGGATCTCGATCAATGCGTGGCCGTCTATGAGAACGATGCAGTCCTCTTCGCGCCCAATGCGCCTGCCGCTGTTGGCAAGGACGCTATTCGCGCGGCGTGGAAGCAGTTGCTTTCCGCGCCCCAGGTGCAAATCACGTTTCCATCCACGCAAATCGACGTGGCCCGCTCCGCTGACTTAGCAGTTCAGCGCGGCGCATTCCAGGCGGTCACTACCGATGCGAAGGGGAAATCCACCACGCAAAACGGCCGCTTCGTAATCGTGTGGCAAAAGCAAGCAGACGGCACGTGGAAAGTCATGGCGGATACAAACGCCAGTAACAACTTGCCATAATGAATAACAGTCACACGTCGCGGCGCTGGATTATAACGAAAGCGTCCCAGAGTAAATGACTTTCGGCTTGCCTCGCTGCGCTTTCTCGATGTGGCCGATCACGTAGGATTTTTCGCGCCGCCGTTTCAGGTCGGCTTGCACCCGCGCGACATGCTTCGGCGAAACTACCGAAATCATTCCCACGCCCAAGTTGAAGGTCGTCAGCAACTCATCCTGCTCGATCTGCCCCACGCGCGCGAGGTACCGAAAAATCGGCAGCATCGGCCAGGAGCCAAGATCGATCACCGCCTGCACATTCTTCGGCAGCGCGCGCGGCAAGTTGCCAGTGATTCCGCCGCCGGTAATGTGCGCCATGGTGGTGATCCAGCCGTGCACCAGCACATTTTTCATCAGCGGCCAGTAGGCGCGATGCGGCTTTAGCAATTCGGCGCCGATCGGCCCGCCAATTTCATCCACGTAACTATCCGGCTGCAATTGTTCCACGCCGAACACCACCTTCCGCGCCAGCGAGTAGCCGTTGGTGTGAAGACCGCTCGACGGCAGCGCCAGCAACACGTCGCCCGCTCGCACGTTCTTGGGATCGAGGATTTTCTTGCGTTCCACGGCGCCGATGATGAAGCCCGCCAGATCGTATTCGCCGGGCGCGTAGATGTCGGGCATCTCGGCCGTTTCGCCGCCAATCAGCGAGCAGCCCGCTTTTTTCGCGGCGCGGCTCATTCCGGCGATAACTTGCTCGATCACGCGCGGATCGAGTTTTCCCATGGCGATGTAATCGAGGAAGAAAAGCGGCTCGGCGCCTTGCGTGAGGATGTCGTCAATGCAGTGATTGAGGATGTCCGCGCCGACGCTGGAATGATCGCCCGAAGCGCAGGCGACTTTCAGCTTGGTGCCGACGCCGTCGCAGCTGGCGACCAGCACCGGATCGCGCCAGCGTTTGCGGTCAAGCTGAAACAGCGCGCCAAATCCACCGACCGGAGCGAGCACGCCGGGACGAAATGTCCGGCGCGCCATGGCGGCGATGCGCCGCTTGGCCTCGTCCGCTACCGAGATGTTGACGCCGGCGTCGGCGTAGCGCATCAGCGGGTTCCGTCAATGATGCAGGAGAGATTTGCGCAGATCGTCATCTGGGAAACGTGTGGAACAACCGACGCCAGCGCACTTCGCCGGGATCGACAAATACTTTGAGGTATGTTTCGAAGCGCTCGCCGATGTGCGCCGGATCCCACACTTCTTCCGGCGCTTTGATCGACATGTAGATGAAGAGCGGAACTCCGATGACATCTCTGCGCGGAACGAACCCCCAGTAGCGGCTGTCATACGAGTTGTCGCGATTGTCACCCATCATGAAGTAGTCGCCTTTGGGCACCACCAGCTCGCCGTGCACCACATACTGAGACATCTGCGCAGCCCACTCAGGAGTAAGCCGCGTATCCTGCGTGGGATCTGCGGGAGGAAACTGCGCGAACGGAGCGCCGATCGAAGGCGTGTCAAGCGCGTAAGGCTCATTCAGCAGCTTGTCGTTGATGTACACCTTCTCGCCGACCATTTTGATGTGGTCGCCGGGGACGCCAATGCAGCGCTTGATGAAATCGGGATTGCCTTCGTCGGGCAGCGGCGCGCGAAATACTACGATCTGCTGGCGCTCAGGATTGCGCCACAGCGGCACGTGAATGTCTGTGAACGGAATGCCCGCGTCATAGCCGATACGGCTGACGATGATGTGATCGCCAATCAGAACGGTATTTTCCATCGAGCCGCTGGGAATCACGCGCGCCTGCACCAGAGTGCCTTCGATGAAGAGGAATGCCAAAATTACCCAAAGCCAGGAAACGACCTCGCGCCAGATGCGCTGCTCCGTGGTCGGCGGCGCGGCCGCCTTGTGTTTTGCACCGGGCACGCTGTGCCCGACGTCAGCCTTCACGATGCGCCTCCACCTCTAATTGCACCAGTTCCGTGGGATAAACGCCCGTATAGCATGCCGTGCAGAATTTTCCTTCGGTATCGCCCACCGCTTCGCGCAGCGATTCGAGCGACAGGTATCCGAGCGAATCGGCGCCCAGGAACTTGCGAATTTCCTCGGGCGATTGCTGCGCGGCGATTAATTCCTCGCGGCGCGGCGTGTCGATGCCGTAGTAGCACGGCGAAATTGTGGGCGGG
This sequence comes from Candidatus Dormiibacterota bacterium, assembly GCA_035534415.1. Classification (GTDB taxonomy): domain Bacteria; phylum Acidobacteriota; class Terriglobia; order Acidiferrales; family UBA7541; genus Palsa-295. The sequence continues at coordinate 23,743 of DATLSB010000161.1, forward strand.
CAGCTGATGCGCACGTGAACTTCCTTCGCGCCCGCTTCGCGCACCAGGCGCACGATTTTGCGGCTCGTCGTTCCACGCACCAGCGAATCGTCCACTAACACGACGCGCTGGCCTTCCAAATCTCCGCGCACGGGATTCAATTTTAACTTCACGCCAAAATCGCGGATGGCCTGCTCCGGCTCGATGAACGTGCGGCCCACGTAATGGTTGCGGATCAGCGCCATGCGAAACGGAATGCCGGACTCATCCGCGTATCCGATGGCCGACGGCACTCCCGAATCGGGCAAAGGCGTCACGATATCGGCATCGACGGGATGTTCGCGAGCCAGCAAGCGGCCCAACTGCTCGCGGCTTCTGTTCACCGCGCGGCCAAACACGATGCTGTCCGGCCGCGAAAAATAAACTTGCTCGAAAATGCAGTATTGATGCGGCTTTTCCGGCGCGAAGTGAAACGACTCGATGCCGCTGCGCGAAATGCGCACCATTTCTCCCGGCTCAACTTCGCGAATGTAATCGGCATCGATCAGATCGAATGCGCAGGTTTCCGAGCCGGCCACCCAAGCGCCGTCAATGCGTCCCAGAATCAGCGGACGGAATCCGCGCGGGTCGCGAATGGCGTACATCTCATCGCGTGTAAGAACGAGCAGCGAGTACGCGCCTTCCACTTGGTTGAGCGCGTCTGCAAGCGCACCCGGCATATTGCGCGCCGCGCTGCGCGCTACGAGATGCACGATCACTTCGGTGTCGCTAGTCGTTTGAAAGATCGATCCGCGATGTTCGAGCCGGCGGCGCATTTCGAGCGCGTTGGTCAGGTTGCCGTTGTGGCCCAGCGCCAGCTTGCCCTTGTTGCAGTCGATCATGATCGGCTGAGCGTTGAGCAGAGTGCTGTCGCCTGCAGTGGAATAACGCGTGTGGCCGATGGCTGCCAAGCCCGGCAGTTTCGCCAGCGCCGCCGGCGTGAAAATTTCCTGCACGTGGCCCAGGCTGCGGTGCAAATGCAGATCGATGCCGTCGCTCGAAGCGATGCCCGCCGACTCTTGACCGCGATGCTGCAAAGCGTATAAGCCGAGGTAGGTCAGCTTGGACGCTTCGGGATGGCCGAAGACGCCGAACACGCCACAATGATCGTGGAAGTGATCGTCGTCCAGTATGTGAAGTTTAGACATTCGCGCTATGCGCTTTCGAGAGCCTTGGCGAGGGATTCGCTCCAAATTCTGCGAAGGGAAGAGACTTCGCCGCGGATAGCGGTTGTCCCATTGCATTGGATGCGAAATTCGTCCCGAGTGACTGTGCCGATGCGCTGGACGTTACAGTCATATTTTGCCGCAATTGCCGTGGCGCGGGCAAGTGACGCTGCCGGAAGCGACACGATGGCGCGCGCGCCACGCTCGCCGAAAAGTGCATTCTCGGCGGGTATGTCCTCAGCGGCTAAAGCCCCTGATCTTCGCTCGGCGTTAATGTCGGAGCTGAAGCTCCGACCCCCTAAACTGATTTCGGCAGAAAGACACGCTCCATTATCGTCTGGGCTGTTGAAGCAACATTCCGCAAGCGCCACCGCGAGGCCGCCATCGCTCAAATCGTGCGCGGAAACGACTGCTTTTTCAGCCGCGAGTTCGACCAGGCAATCGATCAGATTCTTTTCGGCGTTCAAATCGATGGCGGGAGGCGCTCCGGCAACAGTGCCGTGAATCGTCTTCGCGTATTCGGACGAAGAAAATTCGATGCGCTGCTGCTCGTCGGAAACCGCCGCGGATTGGCCATCGAGCAGCAGGATCAGATCGCCTTCGCTGCGGAAGCCGGAGCCGAGCGCGCAATCGGCTTCTTCGATCAGACCCAGGACGCCAAGAATCGGCGTTGGATAGATTGGATTTCCGAGCGTTTCGTTGTAGAAGCTGACGTTGCCGCCGGTGATCGGCGCTCCGAGCGCGCTGCACGCTTCGGCGATGCCGTCGATTGCCTCGGTGAATTGCCACATCACCTCGGGCTTTTCGGGATTCCCGAAATTCAGACAATTCGTGGCGGCGATCGGACGCGCACCCGTGCACGCCACATTTCGCGCGGCTTCGGCGACGGCGTGCATCGCGCCAACGCGCGGCGAAAGATGGCACCAGCGGCCGTTGCCGTCGGTTTTTAT
>DATLSB010000162.1:0-4660 GCA_035534415.1 Candidatus Dormiibacterota bacterium
GGGCACAGGGCAGAGCGCGGGCGGTCTGTAATCCTGCATTACGGAAGAACGTGATGAGGATGTCCTTCCGCTCATGCAGAAAACCATGCGGAGGGCGTCTCCAGCAATACGGAATATCTATCAAACAGCAGTCCGTACCGCCCTGAGCTAAAGACTCAGGCGAATACCGGAATAGATCGCGTTAACTCGTGATTTTCCGCGGCGGCTCGATCCGCTGTCGTGCCGCGACGGGAGTGTCCGCCGTCACAGAACGCCGTCGCTGCGTGTGTTACGCAGGGTACGAAGTACAGTGCGGTCTTGCTGGAACAAGCCAGATGTTCGGACGCAGGTGCGATCCAGCGCTATGGCACTGGCAGCGAGAAAAACGGTACAGAAGGTCGAGCGGCCCATCAGCCGCTGGAGCGCCGCCACCATGGCGAAAAAGTCCGCGCCAAATCCCAACTTCATCGCCATTCTCGCGGTCGCCGCGATTTGCACCCATCTGCTCCTCCGTTATCTGGTGGGTTTCTCGGCCCTCGTTTCGGACATCCCGTTGTTTGCAGCGGTTACGGTTGGAGGCGTTCCTCTTCTGATCGTGCTGTTGCGAAAACTGGCCGCGCGTGAGTTCGGCTCAGACCTTCTCGCGGGCATTTCCATCGTGACTTCTGTGATTCTCGGCGAATATCTGGTGGCCGCGATCGTGATCCTGATGCTTTCGGGCGGCACCGCGCTGGAGCAGTGGGCCAGCCGCCGCGCATCATCCGTTTTGGATGCTCTTGCCAGGCGCATGCCCCAGGTTGCCCATCGCAAGCGAGGCGCTCACATCACCGACATATCGCTTGTCGATATCGCCGTCGGAGATTTGCTCGTTGTCTTCCCGCACGAAATCACTCCAGTCGATGGTGTGGTGTCCGAGGGCCAGGGAAAAATGAACGAGGCCTATCTCACCGGCGAGCCATTCGAGATTTCCAAGACTCCCGGTTCGGACGTAATTTCGGGTGCCGTTAACGGCGAATCGGCGCTCACCATCCGGGCGGTGCGGTTGCCCATCGATTCTCGCTACGCTCGCATCATGCAAGTTATGCAGGAGACGCAACAGCGTCGTCCTAGCCTCCGGCGCCTCGGCGACAAGCTCGGCGCGTGGTATACGCCCGCTGCCGTAGGCCTGGCTCTGATTGCCTGGGTCGCCACGCGCGATCCCGGCCGATTCCTCGCGGTGCTGGTTGTTGCCACGCCGTGTCCGCTCATCATCGCGATCCCGGTGGCAATTATTGGAGCGATTTCTCTCGCTGCCCGTCGCGGAATCATCATTAAAAATCCCGCAGTACTCGAGCAGATCGACCGTTGCCGCACTCTCATTTTCGACAAGACTGGCACGCTCACTTACGGAAAACCGTCACTCTCTGAAATTATCTGCGCGCCCGGATTTGACCGCGAAACCGTTTTGCGTCTCGCGGCAAGCGTCGAGTCCTACTCGAAACACCCGCTGTCGGGTGCAATTCTGAAAGCAGCTGAAAACGCGAAATTGCTCCTCGAACCCGTCTCCGCTGTTAGCGAACGGCCGGGGGAAGGCTTGCGTGGCGCCGTCAGGGATCACAACGTGTGGATCACCGGCCGGGCAAGCCTCCACAGTCTCGAACTCAATTTGCCTCCAATTGCGCCAGGGCTCGAGTGCTTGGTTTTTCTCGATGGACAGTTCGCCGCCAGCTTTCGCTTCGAGGATGCGCCGCGCGGAGAAAGCTCGGGATTTGTGCGCCATCTAAAACCGCGGCATGCCGTCTCCCGCGTGTTGCTTGTTTCTGGCGACCGTCGTGGGGAAGTAGAGCACTTAGCCGCCGAGGTTGGCATCGACCAGGTTTTTGCCGCACAGACTCCCGAACAAAAAGTCGAGATCGTGCGCCGCGAATCCGCAAACGCACCTACGCTCTTTCTCGGAGATGGAATCAACGATGCGCCCGCAATGCAGGCCGCGACGGTCGGCGTTGCATTCGGGGCGAAAAACGACATCACTGCCGAAGCCGCCGACGTCGTTGTTCTAGAAACTTCGCTCAGCCGCGTCGACGAACTAATTCATATTGGCCGCCGCATGCGGCGGATCGCCCTCCAGAGCGCCGTCGGCGGAATGGCTCTGAGCGCTTGCGGCATGATCGCGGCCGCATTGGGACTGCTTCCGCCCATCGGCGGCGCCGTCGCACAGGAAATCATCGATCTCGCTGCGGTACTGAATGCCGTGCGCGTAGCCATCTATCCAGGAAAGATGAGCGACTTTTAGGCATCGCCCCGCTCTCGCCGTCCGCTTGCGTGTTCCTCGATCCTGCGTCTTTCGTCACCTGCGCGCGTGACCCGCGTCACAGCGTGTCTGGCCCGACAGCGATATAAACAAGGTGTCGAAGGGGCGAGCTGGTAAGCGGCGAAAGGTCCGCCCCTTAAACGGAAGGCAGTGGCGGGGCGACGGAGCGTGAGTAACGCGCCCGGTTTTTTTCGACGCGTCGGCTCTTTAGAGCCGGGATCACTCCGCCGCCAGCCACTGCCTTTTATTCTTTTGTTGTTGAGTTCGGCGGCAAGTAAGCCGACATACTGAGTGTTTTTCGGCTGCGACTTTCGTGGACTTTTTCTCCGCCTCGAAGCACGGTGGCGCGGAAGTCCCTAAGTCACGAGTTTGCAAGTCAAAAGCTCCCAATGTAAATGGAGGCGGCATGAAAATCCTGTTGGCCGTCGATCCATCCGGCCATTCCGAAACAGCTGTGCGCACCCTCTTAAGTCAGTGCCGGCCCCAGGACACCGAAGTACGCGTCCTACACGTTCTTCAGCCAATCGCCTTTTCGGCGGCGCCACAAATGGCCGCAGCGTATACGCCCGAACTGGAACAGGAAGGCAGCGAAGCAAAGGCTCTGGTGGAGCGCATTGCCGGCGAGCTGAAAGACGCCGGATTTCGCGCCGAAGCCATGCTCGCGAAAGGCGACATTCGCGAAACAATCATCAATACCGCAGCGGAATGGCGTGCGGACGAAATCGTCATTGGCTCGCGCGGAAAAGGTGGGCTACGGCGCTTGTTGCTCGGCAGCGTCGCCGAATTTGTGGCGCGCCAGGCGCCCTGCTCGGTGCTGATCGTGCGCTCACCTTCGCGATCGTGAACCGAGGTCTGTCCGCCGGTATCAGAATTTCAGGTTAGAAATCGAGGTGGAAGGAGAATGCGATGAGAGTTGCAGACGTAATGATGAGAACGCCGGCCAGCTGCTCGGTCGACACAAACCTGGCGGCAGCTGTCGAAATTTTGTGGAATCGAAACTGCGGAATACTTCCGATCGTGAATCAAGATGGCAAAGTGACCGGAGTGATCACCGACCGCGATATTTGCATCGCCCTCGGGACCCGCAACCGGCCCGCGGCGGAAATTACCGTCGGGGAAGTGCAGCCGCAGAAACTCTTCAAGTGCCAAGCAGACGACGATATTCACAGCGCGCTGGCCGTTATCTCCAGCGCGAAAATTCGCCGCCTGCCAGTCATTGACGGCGAAGGCAAGCTGCAGGGCGTGCTTTCGCTGGATGACGTGGTTCTGCACGCCAACACCGGCGCGGCCGGGCGCGCGTCGGAGCTTTCGAATAGCGAAGTCGTTGAGTATATGAAACGGATCTATCGATCGAACCTGCCGGAGGTTTTCCGTCGCGAAGCCGCGATTGCGTGATGCCGCGCGCACGCTCGGGTTCCAGGGCGGAGCCGAGATCAAAACTAACTGTTGAAGTTGCGGAAATACCGGACCATGTCCGCTTTTCTTGCCGTGCGGCATCGGCCGCTTTAAAAAAATAGCATCCGGCTCTGCCGTTCGGTCATCTTAGTCTTGACTGCGTGTTGGGTACGCAACCCTTTGCACATGGAGACATAGAGGAGGTTCGCTCATGGCTGCGCCGAAGATTCTAATCTTGACGGGCGATGCGGCCGAATCGCTCGAAGTGATGTATCCGTATCAGCGGCTGCGCGAGGAAGGCTACGACGTTCAGATTGCCGCGCCGAGCAAAAAGAAGCTGCATTTCGTGGTGCACGATTTCGAGCCCGGATTCGACACGTACACCGAAAAGCCGGGCTACAGTTGGGACGCCGATCTCGCGTTCAAAGACGTAAACCCCGCCGATTACGTTGCGCTGGTGATTCCTGGCGGCCGCGCTCCCGAATACATTCGCAACGACGCGGATTGCAAGCGCATCATCCAGGCCTTCTTTAAACAAGAAAAGCCAGTAGCGCAGCTTTGCCATGCGGGACTGGCTTTGGCGGCGGCAGGTGTCCTGAAGGGGCGCAAAACTTCTGCGTACCCAGCCATCGAGCCGGACGTGCGTGCCGCTGGCGCCGAGTTCGTCAACTCCGAAGCGGTAATCGATGGAGTGATGGTTTCCGCGCGTGCCTGGCCGGATCATCCGGCATGGATGCGCGAATTTATCAAAGTGCTGAAAGCGAAAGCTCCGATCAACGGTCGCGGCGCCACAGCCTGAGTCGAAACCACGGTTAGGCCGCTCGAATCTGCGCGCGGCCGCGCTGAACCATGTCTCCTAGCCTGGATTATTCGTTGATTTCAGTAGCGGAAAAAGAAAGGATGCTCTAGAAGGTGCATGAACACTGGGTTTTCTGAGAACCCAGTACACCATTTTGGAGCATCCCAAAGGTGACAACTCGTCGTATATCACAGTTC
>DATLSB010000163.1:0-9409 GCA_035534415.1 Candidatus Dormiibacterota bacterium
ATCGCGCTGGCGGGATATCAGGATTTCACCACCGAAGTGAATTTGCGTCCGAATCAAAAGATCACCATCAAGACAGACTTGATTCCGGGCGATAAGGCTGGCCCGACAATCAAGAGCAAGTAGCGCCGCAATCGCAGGCCTGCAAACTCGGCGGTCTGTGCGGCATCAGCACGTGAAACGCGGTGGGGCGACGGGGCGTCCAAGGGTGCACAGGTTCGTTGCGTGCGTCATGCGCCGGAGTTAGAATGCGGCGGCATTGCGTGTGGGCAATCGCAACTTTATGAAAACACACAGAGCTAATGCAATTCTGCCCGAATTGCATTCGAGTCCGTGGCGAATTCAGACGGCACGTAAGAAAAAGCAGATTCCTCGGGCTGACTACGCCCTTCGGAATGACAAGGTTTTTTCGCTAGCGAGTCGAACCGACTCGGTGTTTGGAAGGGCGGCGGTTGCGGCTGTCCTGGGAATGAGAATTTTGGCGTTTCGGCCGATCGTCATGTTCGGAGATTGAATATCCACTGCGCAGTTCAGATTTCAAAAGGGGGAGAACGCATGCGAATGAAAGCAGTTCGATGGATTGGGGCTGTAGCGTTTTTGGCAGCCACGAGCGCGGTTCCCGTGCTCGCACAAGGACCACCGCCGGGACGACGCGGCGGAGGGATGATGATGGGACCGCCGCTGCAACTGAGTTCCCCGGCGTTTCAGGATCTCGGCACGTATCCGGAAAAATATTCGTGCGCGCCCAACGGAACGATGGACCCGGCGCACATGACTTCGCCGCCGCTTTCGTGGAAAAACCCGCCGGCGGGCACGAAGAGCTTCGTGCTGCTGCTGCACGATCCGGACGCGCACGCGGGGAAGACGGTGGACGACATCACGCACTGGATCATCTTCAACATTCCGGGCGATTCGACCGGATTGCCGGAAGGCGTGAAGGCGGATGCTCCGGCGAGCGTGGGAGTGCAGGGATCGAACATCGCGCACCAGCCGGCGTTCTTCGGGCCGTGCGCGCCTCCGGGACCGGCGCACCACTACACGTTTGAATTGTACGCACTGGACACGACGCTCGATCTGCAGAAGGGTGCCAGCCGCGACGACATCATGAAGGCCATGGACGGGCACGTCCTGGGCGGCACGGTGATGGTCGAGATGTTTCATCGGACGTCGATGGGCGCGCCGATGGGCGGACCGCCACCACAGCACTAGCGCTGACGGTGTGGAAATGCGAATCCCTCTCCGCTCGCGATGGGCGGAGGGGGATTTTTGTTTTAGAGTCGGAAAAATCGCGCGGAAAAGGAAAAGAGAAAAAGCATATCCCTCGTCGGCCAGAAAGCGGCCTCGCTCGGGATGACAGCTCCTCAATTTTTAATGTGAGAAATTAAAAGAGGCCGGGGATTTTCATACCGGCCATGCCGGGCATGCCGCCGGCTAGTTCGGTGACTTGCTTCGAGAGTTCTTCGTCGACGCGGCGCGCGGCCTCGTTGACCGCGGCGATGATCAGCTCCTGCAGCATTTCCTGGTCTTTGCCCTTGTAAACTTCCGGGTCGATGCGCACTTCCATGAGGTGCTTTTGTCCGTTCATGCGAACGGTGACCATGCCGCCGCCCGCGGAAGCCTCGACGGAAATTTCGCCGATGCGCTTTTCCAGCTTTTCCTGCGCCTGGCGGAATTGCGAGAGCATTTGCTGCAGAGCTTTGACTTCCATGCGTTATTCCTCGCCTGGACTCTTTACGTTCGAAATGCGGCCACCGAATTTTTCGAGCATCGCCCGAACGATGGGATCTTCTTCGAAGCGAGCGCGAAGATCGGCGCCGCGAGTGTTTCCTACCCGGCCAGATTCGAGTCTAACACAGACGCGAAGAGGCTGGCCCATCACTTGGTTCAGGACTGTGCGCAAACGTTCCATCGGGTCGCGGGCCTGCAACATTTCGGCGAGGGCGCGGCTTTCCGTCGGAAAAAAAAGATTCAACTCGTTGCCTTCGATTTCCCAGCGCGTGGCGTGCTCGACCATGGACCATAAAAATCGATGGCTCTGCAGCGCGGATTTAATGGCGTCGACTTGCGCGGAAGCGAGCCCTGCGACGGAATCTTCGGCGGCGCGGGCGATTACGCGCGGCGGAGATGCGGGAATCGGCCGCTGTGCACTTTCAACACTTTCGGAGCGTTCCGCGGCGACCGACGACGGTGAGTTGGGCGCGAACGGCGTGGAAATAGGCGCTGATGGCGACGCTGCTGTCTCGGTCAGTGCGGTGCGAGCCCATGGAGCGGCTGGCGCGCTGGCGGCGCTTAATTCGGTTGTGGCGGATGATTCCGCGGCGGGCGCCATGCGCACGGCAGCGCCGGAAGAATTCGATGCGGCTTGTGCTGGCGCGGAGCGCGCGGGCACTGGCGCTGTGACAGTCGGTGATGCTGGCGTAGCGGCATTATGCGCGATCGATGGCGAAGGCGCGGGCGCTGCTGATGCGGAAGCAGACGCGCCGGAATGCCGAACTGGATTCGCCGCGCGCGGCGTGCCGGAATTTTCGCCGCGAAGTTCGGCGATGGCTTCTTCGAGCGGGGCGAGGCGCTGCGCGTTGATGAGCTTCAGCAAGCCCAACTCGAGATGCAGGCGCTGATCGGGCTTGCGGCGCAGATCGTCTTCCGTGGCGACTAGCACGTTGAAAAAGCGCGTGAGATCTTCCTCGCTGAATTGCGCGGATTGGTGCGCGAGGCGCGGACGCTCGTCGGCGGGCGCGGCGATGAGCTCTGAGTCCGCTCCACAGACGCGCGCGACGAGCAAATTGCGAAAGTGGCGAATCCCCTCGCGGCAGAAGTGTTGGAGATTTTGTCCGTCGGCGATCAGGCGATGCACGAGCGACAGCGCGCGTTCAGAGGATTGCGTGGCGATCGCTTCGACGAGATCGTCGAGGACACTTTCAGCGACCACGCCGAGAAGCTCGCGCACTTGCGCGTCGGTGATGGTGTCGCCACCGTAGGCCATGGCTTGTTCGAGGAGCGAGAGGCCGTCGCGCACGCTGCCTTCGGCGGCGCGGGCCAGCACGGCGATGGCGCCCGTATCGATTTTCAGATTTTCGGCCTTGGCGATGTGTTCGATCTGGCCGGCAATTTCCTGGAAGGTGAGCGAGCGAAACTGGAAAAGCTGGGCGCGCGATTTGATGGTCTCGACCAAATCTTCCGCGCGGGTGGTGGCCAGAATGAAGACCACGCGTTCGGGCGGTTCTTCGAGAGTTTTCAGAAGCGCGTTGGAAGCTTCGTCGGTGAGCTGGTGCGCTTCGTCGAGAATGACGACTTTGTAGCGGCTGGCAGCGGGCGCGTAACGGACCATTTCGCGCAGCTCGCGAATCTGGTCGATACCGCGGTTGGAGGCGGCGTCGATTTCGAGCACGTCGAGCGAAGTGCCGGCAGTAATTTCGCGGCAGGAATCGCAGGTATCGTCCGGCTCGGGCGTGGGACCGTTCGCGCAATTCAGGGCTTTGGCCAATATGCGCGCCGCAGTGGTCTTCCCTACTCCGCGAACACCAGAAAAAATGTAGGCATGAGCGACGCGATTCGACTGGATGGCGTTGGCGAGCGTGCGTGTGACGTGCTGCTGGCCGACGATTTCGGCGAAGGTTTGCGGGCGATATTTGCGCGCTATAACTTTGTAGCTCATGCGATCGGTGTGACTGGGCTGCGGCGTGCCGGGAGTCCGGCTCGTGATGCGCGGCGATAAGAGGAACTTCGGGTCCTCCGCGGCACACGAAGCTGACCCGCTACCGTTGCTCCCTTCCGGGCCTGGCGGGGTTCACGGGGAATCGTTGCACAGAGCCCGAAGTTCCACCGATCGGCAGTTTCTGCCGAAAGTTTTTTCTGCAGCACAACCGCTAGCGGGAGTCTAGCACAGCATATTCGAGCGTGAAAGCGGATGGCGCACCGAGAGATAGCCGACGCGAGAACACCGGCGACATGTTGGTTCGTCATACTAGGTGAGATTGAGACGAGCATTGTCCGATTTCCGTGGAGAGGCCGAACTCTTTTCAGTTCCGGGTTCGACGATCATGACCTTAGCGCGAACGGATGCCGAATTGCGCGATTTCATTGACCGGCGTATCGCGGAAACGATCGACAGCCCGGATAAGATTTCCGCACATTACAGGCGATTTGCCGCGCAACATCGCACTATTTGGTGTATTTTACGTCGTGGGTGCATCCTCCGCACCCATTCCGCTGCGCCAGCGGCACCCCTCACGAAACGAGGGGTCACACGAAGTGCCGTCCGAGTGGTTCCCCGGACGCTGCTTCGAACTTTCACCCATCGCGAATAGAAAACGTCTCGCAGGGTGCCTTTGCGGACGCCGACGCGTCCGCCCGAGGATCGAGGAGGATCGAATGAAGCATTTGACGGCTATTTGCGTGGCGTTGATCTGCGCCGCTGTTTCGGTTCCCGCCGTACACGCGCAGGCGCGCCAGGTTATTCCAGGCACGGAAGTACGTTTGAGCCTGACTGATGGATTAAGCAGCCGCGTGGCGCGGATCGGCGACCCGTTCACGGCGGTCGTGACCGAGCCCGTTTTTTCCGGGCCCAATGTGGTATTGCCCGCAGGGGCCATCGTTCACGACAGAATCAGCAGCGTTCAGCATCCTCGCTGGTTTTCGGCGTTTCGTGGCGGCGCGGCCATGAACTTGGAGTTTGATTCCGTGGAAGTGGAGAGCCGTATTTTCCCGGTGCGCATGAGCATCCTCAATATTTACAGCTCGGGCGCGGACGTCAGCCGGCGCAAGGATATAACCACCATCGAAGGCGAGGTGGTCCAGGAGCACCAGAGCGTCAAAGGTGACGTGATGGACGCGGCCATGGGCAGCGCCGGTGGCGCCACACTCGGACTCGTATTTAGCCGCGTGATGCGTGGAACCATCCTTGGCTTGGCGGGCAGCGGCGCATATATCGCGGCTCGAAAAGGCAAGGACGTCGAACTACCGGCCAAGACCGGCATGATCGTGCGCATGGATTCGACATTGTCACTTCCGGCGATGCTGCTGAGGAATTCATCCTATGCGTCTGGTCAATAGCGGCCGGCACCGTCCTGCTCCCCGTGCTCCGCGAGTTCCGGCAACGGGGCGCGGCAGCGGTACGAGGCGGGTGGCGCGCGGCTCGCTCGGACGAGCCTCGCGCCCCTGAGGGTGGACAGCTGAGGATATTAGGCGGCGGACGGTTCGCCCGGTGTAGGATCGGGCGAATCTTCAGGTGAATTTTCGTCCGTTGGATCCACGGGGAATCGGACGGTCCAAAGCCGAACTGGCTGCAATTTCGCGCCGCCAACCATCCATCCGGGAGTGGTGTGCCGAACCCATACCACGCGGAAGAGTACCGGCGGGTCGTCCATCATCATTCCATTCCGCCGTCGAATCACGCGCACTGAAATGGCGCTGTGTTTTTCGAGCTGAGCACGCAACTGAAAGCGGCAGCCCGAGTCGCTCACGTCGAGCGTTTCGGTACGCTCGGTGAAGAATCGTCCCCGCGCGTCAAATCCCGAAATTTCCACCGGCACGCTGCGCGTCTCCCGGTATTCGCCCCGGCGCTCGGGCCGAGCGATGCTCGCAATCTCTAGCCCGTATGTTTTGGAGGAGTCCATATGCCGCAGTGGGGAATTGCACTCCAGCGGCCATCTCGAAGTTTCGCAAAGCACTCAGCACGCGCGGGATGCGCGAGGACATCTTTAAGTGCCGTGCTGCATGATGAAACGCTGTGCGCAAGTGAAACGCGCAATTTCGCGGTTTTGAGCGCTCTCCGTTAGTACCTCGAATCAGGAAAAGGGAAATCGACGGATTCTTTCTTGTTTCTTAGATGCGGCAGCTTGCGGAGAAACGAGGTTATGCGGCGCCGCTCCGTGCCGCCGCGGCCCTGTTGTTGGTCCGTTTGAGGAAGCGATAAAGGCTGGTGCGGCCGATCCCCAGCATCTGCGCGGCACGCACGCGGTTGCCTTTGCACATTTCCAGCACGCGCTGGATGTGAACTCCTCGAACTTCGTCGAGTGGCAGCGGGCGCCACGCCTCTCCCACTGGCATGGTCCCGCGCCGGCCGGATTTCTGCAGACTCTCCGGCAAATCTGTCACGTCGATAAAATCCGTGCTGGCGGTGATGGCCGCGCTGGAGATCACGTTGGCCAGTTCGCGCACGTTTCCCGGCCACTCGTGCTGCAGCATGGCGATCTGGGCGCGCCGCGTAAGCCCCTGGAACGGTTTTCCGTAGGCGTCGCTGTATTTTTTTAGAAAATACTGCACCAGCAGCGGAATGTCCTCCCGCCGTTCAGATAACCCGGGAACGCGAATCTCGATGGTGCTCAAGCGGTAGAAAAGATCCTCGCGAAACTTTCCGGCAAGCACTTCCGCGCGAAGGTCGCGGTTGGTAGCGGCGATCAGCCGCACATTGATGCTGCGGACTTCGGGAGAGCCCACGCGCTGGATTTCGCGATTTTCGATTACGCGCAGCAGTTTCGACTGCATCGCCAATGACGTTTCGCCAACCTCGTCCAGAAACACCGCTCCGCCGTTCGCAAATTCGAAAAGTCCCGGCCGGGTGTCTGTCGCGCCGGTAAATGAACCGCGAACGTGCCCGAATAGTTGACTTTCCAAAAGCGTGTCCACCATTGCGGAGCAGTTGCAGACCGCAAACTGCTCTTTCGCCACCGGGCTGAGTTGATGCAGCGCGCGCGCAACCAACTCTTTTCCGGCGCCAGTCGGCCCAGTGATCAGCACGTTGGAATAATGGCGCGAAACCTTCTTCACCAGGTCAAGCATGTCCAGCATCGCTGGGCTTTTTCCAATGATGCCCTGAAATTGATGATTTTCGAAAAGCTTGTGCTCCAGCTCGCGAATTTCCGATCGCCGTGACAGCAGATCGGCAATGTCATCGAGCGTTTTTTCCAGGCGCCGGAAATCCAGCGGTTTGCTCAGATAGTCGTGCGCGCCTTTTTTGATCGCCCCGATGGCGGAGTCCACGGAATAAAACCCGGTGATCAATACCACGTACACTCCCGGATCGTGCTGCAGCGCTTTCTCCAGAAACTGCATTCCGTCCATCGCCGGCATCTTGAGGTCGGCTAGGACCACGCGGCAGGTGCCGAGCCTCACGTTCTGCAGCGCTTCTTCCGGGCTGGTAGTTCCCACGGCGGGAAAGCCGGCTTTTTCGAGCCGGGTAGTCACTAGTTCCACTTGATTGGCGTCATCGTCCAAGACGCAAATCGAAAGATTCTTTCGCGCGTTGCCGGTTGCGGCACGTTCCATTAGAGCTTCCATGTGGAGCGTCAAGGCACGAATGGTGCCAGAGCGAAGCGGCTCGTGAGCGGGACTATACGGCTCGCGCGAAAACTGCGAATCCACAGTCGAGATACCGTAAGCCTCGCGAAGTGTGGAATTTAATCGCCGATCTTCGGTAACAAGGAGGCTCCGCGGAAATTTTTCACCGCATCAAATCAAGTGCGGCGCATCGTTCGCCCGTCCCAAACCGGCACTGCAGTCTCAAACCGAAACTCGTGGGTGACTCTCCAAATACAGATGAATCCAATCGGAGCCACTCGGTACAGCCGCAACATTTATGGCGTCGCGGCTGTTTAAGCCACTTTGATCGCCGAATAGTTCAAGTCGCGCGCCGTATCTTTAAAAAACGCCCGCGGCCGCAGCTGCGTCAATTGAATCGCTGACCGCCCTTCCGCGTCGTGTTCTTTCACCTTCTGCGCCTGGCATGCGATCGGATAGATGTCGGAACTCGCCACCGGCTGCAGGAGGCGCACGAAAACCACGCTTCCCTCCCGCACGGCGCGTCGCAAGTTGATCTCTTTCATTCCGTCCGCCGCCCAAGCCAAATCCGTCTTCTCCACGAAGAAAGCTTCCTCCGCGTCCCATCCCGAAACTTCCACCGGGTAAACGGTTCGTTGTTGATGATTGCCATCGAGTGCCATCGCTTTGCCTCCGCGATCTCAGAACTGCACCTGCAATGCCACGGGATTCAGAGCGGCGTCATTCATTTCAAACCAGTTGCGCGCGAAAAGAGCGTGGCGAATCACCCGCGCATGTTCCCTCTGCGCAACGATGTGCGCCTCTGAAACAGAGAGCGCGATTCTCCGGGCGCCCGATTCGGTCATCATTTTGAAGCGATCCGGGCGGGGGCCAGCGGTCCTCCGCGCTGGGGCGGGACGATGTTAAACGTCGTTTGAGGCGCGAGTTCCTGACAGCCCTAAAACGCGCCGGGATAGAGCAGCGAAAGACTGAAGCGGAAAATGTAACCGAACACCTGATCGTAAAGCACCCAGGCGAGCAACAGGCCTGCAAATCCAAATCCCATGTTCCGCGACCAGGCCAGAAAGCGCCGCGCCGAGTCTTCGCTCATCAGCGCGGTGATGCCCGCGTGGCCATCGAGCGGCGGCACAGGCAGCAGATTGAACGTGCCGAGCAGCACGTTGAGCACGTATAGGATGCTCAAGAAGGTAGCCGCAAATTCCGGCGTGCCGGCGGAGGTAGCTGCGGTTACATGCGCGAAGCTGGCTTCGTCGGGCACGCGGAAGTATCGCAAAGCAATCCCTACGCGAATGCCGATCGCCGCGATTGCCGCCAAAGTGAAATTCGCGGCCGGGCCCGCCAGAGCCATCCACGCCGCGCGATGCGGATGGCGCTCTTCCCACGCCGGGTCGTACGGCGCGCTGGCCCATCCCAGCATGAAATGCGGCGGCAGAATGTACGTCAGCCACGGAACCACCACGGTGCCAAACGGCTCGCGCATAATGTGCGGCAGCGGATTCAGGCTTACCTGGCCGCCGTGCATCGCCGTGGGATCGCCGCCCAGATGCGACACCAGCGCGTGCGCGCCTTCATGGCACGTGGTTGAAAGCAAAAAGACGATGTACCAGATAACGCCGAGAACCACGAATTGCGGATTCATGTCCGCGACAGAGTAAAGTGCGCGCAGGTGTTAAGCAAGAGATGTAGCAGGACGGCTGCCATGGATTGGGATTACTGAAGGCGTGGCTCCGGGGCCTGGACTCGAACCAGGATAAACGGCTCCAAAGGCCGCTGTGCTACCAATTGCACTACCCCGGAGTGGCCGGAAAAGTGTAGCAGACATCCCACCGTTTTGTTCCACGATGGAAGAGAAGTCAGTCAGATTGCACAGGTGGTTTGCCGCAGTTGCGCGAATTTGCTAGTCTTCGGAAGTCCCACACAGCGGAGAGGTGTCCGAGCGGTTTAAGGAGCACGCTTGGAAAGCGTGTGTAGGGGAAACTCTACCGTGGGTTCGAATCCCACCCTCTCCGCCAGCCTTCGCCTGCATGCGACTGTATGCACCGAGTGTCGCGCCCTGTACGCCGGATCGCCGTCGATCCCAACGAGTATTCGGGTTGGCCGCGTTGCTACTGATTTGTGGTTTGCGGAGTGCTTC
>DATLSB010000164.1:0-65966 GCA_035534415.1 Candidatus Dormiibacterota bacterium
ATTCGATTATGTGGCTTTGAAACTTATGTGGTGTTCGCTAGCCGGACACGCGTAAAGTGACCGGACTCCTCTATGCGAACACCACATAAATGGAGCTCATAGGTTTTGAAGAAACGCCAACAGGTTAGGATTGTCTCGCCAGAGATTTTGGGGGCCGTGACGCTTCCAGCCGCACTTCTCCAGCGCCTTTGCCTTCATTTCAAGGTCGTGTTCTGCGTAGATATTGGTCGTTTCCAGGGAGACGTGGCCAAGCCAGGATCGAATCGTATTGATATCGACCCCGGATCGCAGCAGATGCGTAGCGGTTGTGTGCCTGAGGGTGTGGGGACTGATTCGTTTCCGGCGCAGTTCATGCAAGCGCGATCGCACGGAGCATGCGTACCGGGTCACCACATCGTGGACACCGAAACGCGTCATCGGCTGCTTAAAGCGGTTTAGAAAAACGGGTTCGGTTTCGGATCGTCCCTCAGTGAGTTTCTTAAGTTCCGCTACTGTCGAGTTCCACAGCGGACAGAACCGGACCTTGTCACCCTTACCACGCAAGCGAGCGGATGGGTGCCTCCGTAGATTCAGATCACCCACCGCTAACTGCGCAGCTTCGTTGGCGCGCGCTCCAGAGTTGTATAGGAACAGCAACAACGTGTAGTCCCGGCGGCCTAGAGGTTTCGTGCGATCAGGCTCGTTCAGCAGGGCGTCGATCTCATTTTTCTCCAGATACGGAACAGGAAGCCTAGTCGTCCGTTTGAAAGGCACACCGTGGATTTCAGCACACCAAGCTAAGCTTTCGGGGCTGTGCTGCCCGATGTATCGCGCCAGCGCGTGGACCGCCGCGAGTCTCTGATTGCGAGTCGCGGTGCTGCACCTCCGATGTTCCTGGATATATTTCAGGAACTCCCGCAGATGGCTGGCAGAAAGATCTGCAACCAGAAGCTCGTCCGCACGCTTCCCCATCATTGCGGCAAGGAAGAGAACGAGCAGCCGCACCGTATCGCGATAGCTCTTCTGTGTATTCCGTGAAAAGTTTTTCTCCGCTGTGATGTATTCCAGCAGGAACCGTTTGATCCATGTCCCGAGAGTCGCCTTATCGATCATGACGGCCTCCTCGAAGGACGTAAGCCTCAAAGCGATGACAGGCCTGTTCCAAGAGCTCCGGTGTCATGGTCAGATACAGCTGCGTCGAAGAGAGATTGATGTGTCCCAGGTAGGTTGACAGAGCAGGAAGCAAACGCTGCACGTCCGCTCCTTGGCGGTACCAGCTGATGAGCCGATGAACCGCGAAGGTATGGCGGAGGTCGTGGATGCGGGGACGGCACTTCATGCCATCGCGAGGTTTGCTAGCTGTGTAGATTCCAGCGTGTCTGAGTGCTCTGCGAAGGCTGACTTGGACGGCGAGTGATTTTACTGCTTCCTCTTTCTTCGTGAGAAAGACATGCGTGTGAGGCTGTTTTCGTCGCGCAGATGAGAGAAGATATCGACGCAGCAACTCGCGTACGTCCGCTCCGATGGGCACGAGCCGTGATTTATAAAACTTCGTTTCGTGGAGCGTAATAACGCCCCTCTTCAGGTCAACCTGCTTACATTCGAGTCCCAGAGCTTCGCCCAGCCGCATTCCTGTTCCATAGAGGAAAAGCAGCATGGAACGGAAAGTCTGAGCGTCAAAAGAACACCAGGGAGCTTTCTGGCTGAGCTCTGTGGCTTCAAGGAGGCTTTTCAACTCCTGGCGTGTGTAAATATGAGGTACGAACGTCTGGCGGCACTTAGGCATTTTCGGTGGCAAAGGTACGGATTTAAGAAGACCTCGCGCCACCCAGTATTCGAAGAACTGCTCGATGAACCGATGCTTCCTCCAGCGTGTGTAAGTGCCCGCGTATCGGCCCTCGATGGAGGGAACGACATCGGTTTGAGTGATCTTCGTTAAATCGATATCACCGACACGGCGACTCAAAGAAGAAAGGAGCCATTCGGCGGTACGGTGCTTTGTGCCGGAACTCTGCTTTCGTTCGAGGTACGTCTCTACAGCCTCGGCCAGCTTCATTGCAGACCCCCGAAGTGGAAGTCGGCAACTTTTCGCAGCATTGTGAGATCAGTTTTCGCGTAAATTCCCGGAGAATTAGGGCTGCGGTGCCCAAGAAAATCTCCGATTTCCTTGTAAGAAGAACCCTTCCTTAACAGGTGTGTTGCGCAGGCATGGCGCAGAGCATGTGGCCCATAGTGCCGACACACGACTCCGATTGTTTCCAATCGATGCTTGGTTATATCCCACACCATCTGCTTCGTCAGTGGCCGATAGGGAATCTGCATCGATACGAAAACGTGCCGGCAAGTGCATCGAGGCCGGGCTTTCGTCAGATAGCTTAGGATGGCGTTGCCAACCTCACGTTTCAGTGGGTACTGCCGATCACCGCCCCGTTTGGAATGGTGCACCGTAAAAATCTCCCGCCGCCAATCGAGGTCAGTTAAAAGGAGACGGCATAGCTCACCGCTCCGGAGACCATAGACGGCAAGCAGCGACAGGATCGCGCGGGCACGAATGTCCGCCGCCCGCTCGTTCGGGGTGTGCCGAAGCAACCGCAGGATTTCATCCCAACTTGGCCCTTCCGGGATATCGGCATTCCTGTACAGCCGAGGCGCCAATATCCCTTTCGCAATGCCCACTCCACACCAACCGCGTCGTTCGGCGTGAGCAAAGAAGGCCCTTAAACTTCGAGCGAGAGTTGCTTCGGAGATACGGTTCCAACCGCCACGTCCCTTGAGGGCAAGAAAATTGTCAGCATCTTCCAAACGAACTCGCGAGAAAAGGCGATGATGCTCAGCAAACCATCGCAAAAATAATCCAGTCTGTGCACAGTAAGTCTTAACTGTTTCGGAAGAGAAGCCACGCTCATCAGACATCCACTTTGCAAAGTCCGCCAGCAGTTCGCCGAATGGCATGGCGGGACGTAACGGAACTTTCAATCTGCCCAGAAAGCGCAGCCAATTTGTGGCGACACGTCTGAAGCCAAAACTCGCCTGTTTTGCTTCTTGTAGTTGTAGATCCGGTCGACGTCTCCTAGCATGTCGCTTTCCGGCTTCGAACACTTCGCTCGGTTGGACATCTCGGGGTTCCTTTAAGTCAAGTTCTTGAACTACGTGCAGAAGCATTGCGGCGGTGTCCCTCACAGCCTTCAGCTTTGATCCTTGTTCGTCCAGATGTGCCAGATATTTCTCTCGCTCTTTGAGCTGAGGGCCTTCTCGGTGTCGCAGCAAATCAGCTTCTTGTGGATATAGCTTTTCGAGCATGCAAAGGGCCTCCTTGCCCTCCCCGCATCGTAGGTCAAGGAATCGCTCAGTTATGTTGTCTTCGAAATTATCGGAGGTGCTGGTTAGCAGGGGGCTTTCGTCGAGGGTCACATAAATACCGAGACCACATAATCGAATTTATGTTGGGCACAACATAAATTCGAGCACGTCGGGAATGCGCTCGGCTGGCTGTGGAGGATTGCCCTTTGCAAGCAAGTATGCATTCTCGTGATGGTACTGGAGAAATCGCTCGGCTGACGAATATCGCTTGGTGAACGTCAGGTGCCCAGCGAGCCGGAAACCCGCCTCGCGCCACGCGGCGATGAACTTGTCCGCGTGGCGCCATCCATAGAAGCTCACGCAGAAGGAGTCACGGCGTAACACGCGGAAGATTTCCGCGAACGCAGGCTTAAGCCATGCGCCATCGCCATCATTGGCTACCGTGCGCCCGTCGCGCGAGCGGTAATGCGCCAGATACGGAGGATCGGTCAGCACGAAATCGACGCTCGAACTGCGGAAGCGCCGCATGATTTCGATGCAATCGCCTTGCGAAACGGTGTTCGGCTGTGGCCCGCTGGTGATTGGTTTGCTCTGCTGTAAGTTCATTTGAGTTCTCCCCTTCGTGTCGGAATTTGGTTCCTTCACTGGAACGCAGAGGAACAAATCCGACACGGAGAGAACTAGCTGCGGAGGCGTTGCTGGTCCGGGACGCAGCGGATGGCAACGCGAGTGACGGGAGCGGTGTTCGCGACTGGCGCGAGAGTCTGCAAGCGGAGTCCCGGCGCGAAGCGTGGCGCGCGAGCGCCAGAGAACCAGCAATGCGAAGCAGCACTCTGGCAGAGCAGGCAAGTCACTCCGGGACAGCAACAGTATGCGAGAAGGGCTGGAGACCTTCAAAGAGTGTGAAACGTCACGACGCGTTGGGGCACAGGTGCTTTTGAAATGAGCGGTGTGAGGGCGGAGGAGAGCACTCAATAAGAAGAGTCGCTAGTCCACGAAAAAGGAGAGTTCCTTTTTGTAGACTTTGGCCAGCTGCTGAAGCTCGACGAAATCGACCCGGCGTTCGCCGAGTTCGCATTTGGAGAGGAAGGAATGGGCCTTGCCCAACCGCCTGGCAACTTCCACCTGCGTCAGCCCGGCGTCGCGGCGCGCCTGCACCAAACGAACGAGAAACCGCTTGTAGGCTCGGTGGTAGTCCCTATCGTTGGCATTCACACCCGCATGTATATTCAATCCTTGACGTATTCCCCAAATTAGGGAATGCTGCGTTTTGCTCCCGTTCCGAGCGGGACGAGCCCCATGAGATCCGAATCGCTACAAAGCGGCTCCGATAGGACTAACGACGAGGGGCTCTTTCGCGTTCGCTGCGATGCAGAAACCGACGGCGGGTTTAGCCTCCATGCGCGCTCGCTGTGCGTTACGGTAGGACAGCGGGTGTTGAGGCAAGGTCTCGCACAAATATGGGATTCCGTCAGTATCCATGCGGATGAAGACGCGGACGGTAATTTGATCATTGAGGTTTTTGTGTTTAGGCCCGAGTGGGACGAGCCGCTGCGGATAGCGCGCATTTGTTCCCGTCCTGGCGACACCAAATGTCCGACACTGCTCGGCTGCAACCTGGATCACGTGGCACCGTAACGTGGCGGAGCCTCAGATCGAATAATAAGCGATATGGGCGGGCCGAAGCCGAATGAAAGTTTGCGTGGGTTTTGCGCAGAGAATGTGGAATGTTCACGTCGTCGTGCTGGAGATTTCGCGCCCGCTGAGCGCCGCCGGATTCCGAAAAACTCATCCCAAGGCTTCTGTAAATGGAAGGTAATTGTAATCTTTGCTTACTATAGTAAGCAGCATCTACACTCGCAGTAATAAAAGTTGGAGAGTTCTATTGACAAGCAAATTGGGCGGGAGTATTTTTCCGCCAGTTTTCGTGTTTTAGGAGGCGTTTATGCGCGTCCCACGGCCCTTCCTATTGTTATTCGCTGCCTTCCTTGTAGCCGTTCCCGCTTCCGCCCAAACCACTTCAACCGCGCCCGCGACGAGCGATCCGCAAGCCGTAGCTCTGGTGCAGAAGTCGCTTGCCGCCCTTACAGGTGGTCTCGCCGTTACGGATGTGACGCTCACCGGCTCGTCGCGTCGCGTCGCTGGCTCCGACGATGAAACCGGCACGGCTACCCTCGAAGCCACATCCGCCGGAGACAGCCGCGTCGAACTCAGCTTCGGCTCGGGCAACCGCGTCGAGATTCGTAACCACGCCGGTGCGCCCTTGCCGAACGCACTTCCTCCAGCCGTGCCGCTTCCGTCGGCAGCGATGCAGCCACAACCAGTCGGAGCGTGGTCCGGGCCAGATGGTGTGCTGCACGGCATGGCTCAGCAAAACACGTTGACGGAAGCCGCTTGGTTCTTCCCGGCGCAAGCCGTTGGGGACATTGCGAAAGCCCCGCTTTGGGTGCTGACCTACGTCGGCCCCGAGACCCACGACGGCGTATCGGTGGTTCACATTCAAGCCGCACAGGAAATTCCGGCCATCGCCAATGCCCCTCAACAGGTGGTCGATTCGATTCTGCGCCTCACCCGGACAGACCTCTATTTCGACCCCAACTCTCTGCTCCCGGTCGCGCTCGCTTTCAATACGCACCCTCACAACAATGCCTTCGTCGATATTCCCGTTGAGGTTCGGTTCTCCAACTATCAATCGGTGAACGGCGTGGCCGTTCCCACAGACGTTCAGAAGTATGTGAATCGCGGCCTGGTTCTCGATCTTCAATTCTCCAAAGTAACCCTCAACTCCGGCCTGACCGCTTCGGCCTTCGCGCTCCAGTGATGCGAGGAGACTCGGCGATGAAAAACATTCTTCGTTCCATGCTGCTGATCGGCGTTCTCTCATTTTTCGCGGGCGTCACCTCCGCGCAGGTCACGACCGGCACGCCAAAGTTCGCTTCAATCGGCGGCGGCCCTGACCAAATCAATTTGGCAAACCTGAACGTGCACCTTACGATTCCCGTCCTGCACAAGCCAGGGCGGGGGCTTCCCTTCGATTACGACATCACCTACGACAGCTCGATTTGGCAGCCCGTAGGTTCGAGCGGCAGCCAAACCTGGGAGCCAACCAACGTTGGAGGCTTCGGTTTTTCCTTCTCGGCGACGGGCAAGGCGCAGGTGAGCTACGCGGTGCTCCTGTCCTATTGCTATACCCAGTTACCGCCTCCATGGGGCGAGACATTAACCGGATACGTTTATGGCTTGTACTACGCCTATATCGATGCGTTCGGGACTCCTCACGGCTTTCCAGGACAGGTAGACGATTACGTAGGAACCTGCGGAGACGGCTCCCCCGATTACTCCGGATCGCCCGGCACGGCGACCGATGGTTCTGGCTACACTGCGTCTGTGGGTAGTTCGACAGGCAACCTTACGGTTACCGCAAGAAACGGGCAACTTGTCTATTGGACGGCGGATTCCAATAATAATCTCACTGTACCCTACGAGACCGACACGAACGGAAACCAAATCACGACCAACAGCAGCAACCAATTTTTCGACACGCTGAATTCGAGCACGCCGGTGCTTACCGTCTCGGGCGCAGCGCCGAGTCCCACTACGTTCACGTACACGGCTCCGTCCGGCGGAGGCAACGTCTCCTACACGATGAAATACAGCAGCTACACCGTGAAGACCAATTTCGGTTGCAGCGGGATCGCCGAGTACGGGCCCACGTCGCAGAATCTCGTGAGCGAAATCGACCTGCCCGATGGGTCGAAGTACACGTTGACTTACGAGCCGACGCCCGGCTATTCGGGCGACTACACGGGGCGACTTGCGTCCGTCACGCTGCCCACAGGCGGCACGATCTCTTATTCCTACTCAGGCGGAAACAACGGAATCGTCTGCGCCGACGGCAGCACGGCTACGCTGACGCGCACCACGCCGGACGGCGCGTGGACGTACGCGCATTCGGAGAACGGCGCCGCTTGGACCACCAACCAGACCGATCCGCAGGGAAATCTCACGGTCATGAATTTTCAAGGAATCTATCCGACTGAAGCTCAAGTCAACCAGGGACAGAGCACGACGCTTCAAACCACTTACACTTGCTATAACGGTGCGGCAGCCCCATGCAATTCCACGTCGATAACACTTCCCATTACCCAGGTAACCTCGCTGCCGCAATGGGCCAATGGGCAGGAATCCAAAACAAACGCAACGTACAACTCCTACGGCCTGGTCACGGAGGAAGACGATTACGACTATGGAAGCGGCGGACCGGGGCCGCTCCTCCGCAAGACCACGACGAGTTACGCCAGCCTTGGTAACGGGATTGTTGACCGGCCCTCGCAGGTGGTCGTCTACAACGGCTCGGGAACCGCTGTTGCACAAACGGATTATAATTACGATCAAACCAACCCGGTATCCTCCGGGATCACGACCCAGCACGTTTCCGTCTCCGGATCACGGGGCAATCTGACGGAGGTGAGCCAGTATCTAAACACCACGAACAGCTGGGTCTACAGCTCAAACACGTACTTCGACACCGGGATGGTGAACGTCGCCTATGACGGGAAGAACAACCCGACCACTTACGCGTACTCTTCCACCTACGCGGGTGCGTATCCCACGACAATCACAAACGCGTTGAATCAGTCCACGACCTACGCCTACGATGCAAACTCGGGTCAGGTTACCTCCGTCACCGACCCGAACAATCAGGCGACGAGCTACACCTACGACAGCATGATGCGGCCCGCGGGCGTCAGCTATCCCGACGGAGGACAGACAACTTACTCTTATTCGCCGCAATATACGGGATGGAACGTCGCGACCACGCGAAAAGTTGATGTCGCCGGGGGCAGCCAAACGTCATACGCTTGGTTCGACGGCCTCGGCCGCAATGGTCGCGAAGCTTTCCCCAGCGGTGAAGAACCCCCCTGGAATGAAGTCGGAGACACCTGCTACAACAATGACGGTCTGGTAAGCTTCACGGCTTATTCATACCAGGATGGAGGCTGGTCCGGTCCGCCTCCCTGCAATCAAGCCGGAGACTCTTTCGCCTACGATGCGCTCGGCCGGGCCACAAAAGTTGCTCATTCGGACGATTCGACGATTACAACTTCGTATTCCGGTCCGTGCGCGACGGTGACGGATGAACAAGGTAACACGAAGGAAATGTGCAGCGATGGGCTTGGACGGCTCACCGAGGTGATCGAGAATCCAGGGGGACTGAATTACACGACGAACTACAGCTACGACGCGCTCGGGAACCTCACCAGCATCGTGCAAAATGGCTCTCACCAGCGCACGTTCGTATACGATTCGCTGTCGCGTCTCACCAGCTCCACGAATCCAGAATCCGGCACCACGACTTACGCTTACGACGCAAACGGCAACGTCACCAGCCGAACCGGTGCTCGCGGCATCACTACGACGTATTCTTACGACGCTCTGAACCGGCTGACTGAGAAAACGTACTCGGACGGCACCACTCCCGCTCACTATTATTACGACGCCATGCCGTCGTGGTGGGGCGGCATTCCAACATCCAATGCCGTCGGCCGGCTCACCGCCGAAGGAACATCCGCCGATCTCTCGACCTGGCCCTCGGCCCAGTGGTTCAGCTACGACGCGATGGGCCGCGTTGTCGGCGAGCCCCAATGGGACCTTTCGGACGGCAGCATTTATTGGATAAGTGCTGGCCGCGACCTACTCGGCAACGTCACGTCGTTTTCGAACGGCCTCAGCACTACGTTCACTTATCAGCGTAATGCTGCCGGAGAAGTAACCGGTGTGACGAGCAGCTTAAACGATTCGCAGCACCCCGGCACTCTGGCAATAGTCGATCCCAATATCGGCTACTGGCCGACTGGTGCGCTGCGCTTGTTCACGCTTCCGAACGGATTGACCGAGGACACGATGTACGATGCGCGCTGGCGGCCCTGCCGGATAAATGTGAATACCTGGGGCGGATATCTGAGCGCCTGCAATCAGGCAGCATCGGGCAGCACCCTCGACCTCACGATTGGTCCGGCCGCGAATGGGAACGTCACGTCTTTGTCAGCCTTCGGAGCGCAGGTGTTCAATCGGAGTTACACTTACGACGCCGTGAACCGCCTCGCTACCATGTCCGCTCCCGGCGACGCCTGTACCGGATTGTCGTGGACCTACGACGCCTGGGGCAACCGCACCGATCAGACGGCCACGGGCGGAACGTGCGATACTTTCCAACAGTCGGTGAACGCGAACAATCAGTTCGTGAGCGGCTACCAGTACGACGCCGCCGGGAACATCACGGGCGACGGGGTTCACACCTACACCTACGATGCGGAAGACCGATTGACGGAGGTGGACGGCGGCTCGACGGCGAGCTACGTCTACGGTCCAGACGGTCAACGGGTACAGAAAACGACCGGCGGCGTGACGGTGCAATACTTGTACGACTCTAACGGACATCAGATCGCCGAAATCAACTCATCCGGTGGCTGGAACCGCGCGGAAATTTACGCGGACAACTGGCACATCGGAACCTACAGTGGCGGGCCCAGCGGCACGACGAACTTCCTGATCTCTGATAATCTCGGCTCGACACGCCTGATGACCGGCTACCCGAGTCCGACCATTGCCGATTGCGACGACTACTACCCGTTCGGCGAGCGCATTTCCTGCGGCGCAAACGGTACGACGCCGTTCGAATTCACCGGCTACCAGCGCGATGCGGAAACGAACCTCGACAACGCCAACGTCCGCTACTTCGCTTCATCCCTGGGCCGCTTCATGTCTCCCGACCCATCGGGGTTGTCGCTGCAGAATCCCGCCGATCCGCAATCGCTAAACCTGTACAGCTACGTCCGCAATAGCCCGCTAGTCGGCACCGATCCAACGGGTATGGACGATTACTGCCTGGGGCTTGGTCCGCCGTGTGTAGACTTGGGCGATGCATTGCTTGGGGGTGCACCTAACGAAGACCCAACATTGATGTATTTGCCCGGTGGGTGCGCGAGCTGCTTGATTAGCCAACAACCCTACACCGGGTACTTCGGCACCGACTCGATACAGGCGGCGGCAGATGCGGCAGTGGGCGTCAATGATTTGTGGAACACGATTAACATCAACACCGATCCGTGGTTCATCTCGAACGGCCCCGGTTCGGTTACCTATTATGTGCCTGATCCAAAGCAACCCGGCCAAAAGACACAAATTGGGCCGTTCCCGACACCCCCGTCGCCGCCCCCGCAGTGGGTGACTGACCTCAACCTCTTCGGCAATTCCTCAGCCCCGATACCATTTAAGGTTGGAATTACGCTTACGAAAACCTTTCAAGCCTGCATCAAACAAGTAGTGAAGGAGCTACAATCGGGGTCGCCCGCGGCGGCAAACGGGTTTGGCCAATGCAGCATAGAAGGGGCGGTTTTCCAGTAAAAAATGGACTGAAAACGGGCTACGTGCGGAGCCTCATCTCAATGTGTGGGTGGCGGAAATCCAGTGCAATAGTGTGCATGTTTTGGCTGTGCGGGGCCTCTGCATGTTTTCCCACTGCTGAGGCGCAGGATGTAAGCCCGGGGCCCATTCGTGTGGAATCGAAGGAGGTCATTGTTCCCGTCTTGGTGCTGGACAAAAAACGCCTTCAAGATATTCGCGGCATGGACGTGCTTGCTTATATCCGGGAAGCCGACGCGCCCAATTCTCGCTTGCTAGAGGGCCTCGCTGTACGCGGTTTGGCAGTGGAGGATTTCCGAGTTTTCGATAACGGGGCGAAACAGAAGATACAGCGACTAACGCCCGATTCCTTCGGGTTCGGCGACGAACCCGGCGCAGGGATAGGAAAATGGGAGGTCCCGGAGACGCACGCTGGCGATAGCGGCTCGGCCGTCATCCATATGCCGCTCTGGCCTAGCTATCTAATTGCGTACCCCAAGCCGCCCGCAACGAGCGGGAATTGCCACAAGGTTGTCGTGAAGGTTGATCGGCCCGACTCGCTGGTTTATAGCAGTGGCCGGTACTGTAACGGAAAGAACTCGCTGGCTGACCCGTTGAGGGGAACCAAAGTCGGTAACCAGATGGAAGACTTACTTAAGTCCGGGAAGAGCGGGGCCATCGGCTTGTGGCTCGATGTTTTCCCTTTCCTTGGCGGTGATGGCCGACCGGCGACCGACATCACCGTTGGATTCTATCTAAAGCCTAGGCCTGAAGACTGTGGCAAGTGGCGCCAGATTGGCGTCTTGGGGCTGATCTACGCGAAAAACAGAACCCTCGCGACGCGCTTCAGCGACATCATGTCTACCGTCGCTTTTCATGGTGTGTCGTTGCCCATGCCAGGGCCTTTGCCTCCGGGACCGTGCATAGCGCACGATGATCCTCCCAACGGGTATGAAACTGCAGTTCACCTCCCGCCGGGCAAGTACACGTTGAGCGTGATCCTCCGCGACGGGAAGAGGTTCGGCGAGGCTGAAACGCTATTCAACGTGGAAGGCAGCGACCAGGAACATTTGGAGATTAGCGGGATCGTACTCGCGAAACAGTTCCGGCAGCTACGCGCTGAACAGAGAGAAGATGCCTCATCGGGGCGAGGATACGTGCCATTGGTGAGCAAGGGATTTGAAGTTGTTCCCACGGCGAATACGCGCTTTAGGAAGGGCGGGCCGTTTTACTTTTACTTGCAGATATACGATCCGATGCTGCTGGAGGCCCTGGTTCCGAGAGTCGAAGCACATCTGCGAATTGTGAACGTAAAAACTGGCCAAGTGGTCAAGAGCCTTGCACCAGTCAACGCGGCGTCATACGCTAAACTTGGCGATCCAGTGATCCCCATTGGTGGAGGAATCGACATCAACGGCTTACCGAAAGGTTCCTACATGCTTGAGGCGCAAGCTACCGACTCGGCTGGCGACACTACTTCTTGGCGAACAGCCAAGTTCACGATTGAGCATTAAAATGACCGGCTACCCGACTGCGACCATTGCCCTGTCGTTCGCCAAAATGCTATTCGCGACGAGATCGACGCTGTGCCTCGCCAAATGCTGTCCGCGCCGAAGTCGATGCCGTATTGGTTCTGTCGGAGCGAGGCTGGGGGATCGCGCACGCCGGGGGCTTGTCGGTCTCGACGGAGACGTTTCTTGCGGGCGGAAAGCGAGGCACACTTCGCGCATGGAGATCCGCAAAGTAGATCAAATTCTGCCCGAACTAGGCGGCTCTGTCGTAGCGGTGATGCAGCCCGCCGAGTCGCGGATGAGAGAGGACGCAGCCGGAACCCGCACATCGAGTTCTGCCCGCCCAGTGGCCGGTTAGCTGTGAAATGTGGCATCGGTCGCCCGTTGCTGGCAGTTAACGCAGAGCGCCCAAGAGCGCCGGAGGACGGTGCCTGCGGCACCGGGAGTAGGGAGGACACGCCGCCCCACTTTTCGGGTTGCAACGAAAACTGCGGTTTAGCTGACAAACTTCTGCGCTCGGTAACGCGTCGTCGCCGCTGCACTTAGGTTGACAGAATTCGCTCTGAATTGCCTTTTTGAACTCCGGAGCGATTGATTCGACGGCACTTAGCGATTTGATTCTTGCTCATAACCCGGAGGTCGTTGGTTCAAATCCAACCCCCGCAACCAAACTTTTCCTGCGACAAGCACTTCGGCTTACCCTGCAACCATCGGAATTTGCGATACTAAGCGGCGAGTCGGCCAATCGTCGTGCGTAGAAGCTCGGTTCATCCGATTGCCCCTCGCCAACCCGAGTGCAATGAAACGGTCATTGGATCACCGTTTTCGTCTCCGACCGCGTACACCCCAGGATAGGTGTTTTGGGCACAGGTCGCACAGACCACTTCATCTATATTCGCAGTTTCGAATATACTGTGTTAATGAGCGACGCACTACGCCAGTTCAAAAGTGATATTTTTCAGGGGCTCGCAAATCCTACTCGGATTGCGATCGTCGAGCTTTTGCGTGAGGGCGAGCTGCCGGCGGGAAAGCTGATTGAGCGGCTCGGCATCGAGCAGGCGAATGCCTCGCAGCATCTGGCAGTTCTGCGGGCAAAGCAGATTGTGGTCAGCCGGAAAGCTGGGAATCAAGTCTATTACTCGATTCGAGATCGAGCGCTGATCGACGTTCTCGATATCTTGCGACGCTATTTTTACTCCCAGCTGAGCAGCACTGTGAGCATGCTGCAGGAAGTAGCGAGCGAAAAGCCGAAGACCCGCCTGAAGACGCCCCGATGAGCGACGACAGCGGCTCCACACGATCGCGGGTGGATAGACTTCGCGCTGCGGTGAAAAACTCTGCTCACCTCCTGCCGGCTCAGGGCCCTATCGGCGTCTTCGTTCATCACAACACGCTGCATGCCTTTGAACACCTGCCATTCGAGGAAGCCGTTGTACGAGCCGCGCAACTCTTTGGTGCCGAACCGTACCTGAGCGAGGCGGCCTACCGGGCCGAATTGGCCCGCGGACGCATCCAGTTCGTGGACGTGGATGCTGTTCTCGATCGTGAGGCCGACTCGCTGATCTTCGCTCGACTGAACCGGAGCTCGCTTCGCAGGGCCATGATTACGCCGGGAGTCCGGGAATTCGATGCGGCAACGATTGTTTGGCGCACGGAACAGGGCGATTTGGCCAGGGACTTTCGGCGGGCAGCGTTGCGGGCGCTCTTCGAGGTATGCTTTGCCCGCACCGTAGCTCACGAAGAGGAACCGGCCCCACCTCGTCCCGTGGATGAAGTCATTCATCCGTGGCTAATCCGGCTTTGCTCGGTGTATTTGGATCAAGGCACGGCGTATTGGCCCATGCCGAATCGCGAAGGAGGGTTTTACGCAAGCGCTCGGAGACTCTTCTCCGGGCGCGGCGGAATTTTCCCCCAGTACTTGGTCGGGCTCGACGAGGAATTTCGAAGACAGAAGTGGCTTTCTTTTTCAGTGGCAGACGCGGTGCTGGATTATCTCGACAGCCAGCGTTTCCAAGAAACGGAGTGGCCGGCGATTGTGGAAGCGGAACTCCTGGCACTGCCCGGTTGGGCGGGCTTGATGCACACGCTGGAGAAAGACCCGACTCTGGCACCGCACAAAACTCTCCCGTGTTCACTCATGGACTTCCTGGCCGTGCGGCTGACGATGTCGCGGGTGGCGTCGCGCGGCGGCGCTACGGACGCGGTTCCGGAAGAAAGCCCTCTGAAGACACAGGAAAAACGGCGACTGAGCCGGACCGCGCGGGTCTATGACGCAGCCCGCGTGATCAGGCTTTCTGCTCAAGAGATAAGACGCCTGTCCGATCTCGAGTGGGCGGCGTTTGCGGCCGAAGTGAAAGCGTTCAACGGGCTGGAGCGGCGGAGAATTTTGCACCTCGCTTACGAGCGCGCGCACGAGCGCGAGATCCTTCGCGGGCTCGCGAGCCATAGGAAATACGGCAGGCTATTCGAGCTTCAAGGAAGACCTTCTGCGCAGGTGTTTTTCTGCATCGACGAGCGCGAAGAGTCGATGCGGCGCGCCCTCGAAGAGGTGGACCCGCTCCTGGAAACGTTCAGTGCCGCTGGCTACTTCGGAGTTGCTGTGGAATATAAGGGAATCGACGATCCACGCAGCGCGGCGTTCTGCCCCGTCGTGGTAAAGCCCGAACACGCCGTTTTCGAACAGCCGAAACCAGAAGACAGCAGCTTGCTTGAAAGCCACCGCTCGCGGCGAAAACTTTTGGGACTGCTCATGCGAAATTCGTTTGTTTCGTCAAGGACGCTGGTGAGGGGATGGCTTTCGACTTCCATGCTGGGGCTGCTTTCCGCGGTTCCGCTGATCGGTCACTTGCTGGCGCCCCGAAGGTATGCACTTTTGCGCGACTGGCTGAACGGCATGTTTCTTCCGGAGCTGCGGACGGAACTGACGTTGATGCGCAACACGAAACAATCGCAAAGCGCGATGGAAGGCCTGGTGACGGGATTCGCTCCGGCCGAAAAGACCGAACGGATCTCGAGCGTGCTGCGTCCGGCGGGTCTGGTGACTGGATTCGCCCGCTTGGTAGTGGTTTTGGGCCATGGATCGACCAGCCTCAACAATCCTCACGAATCAGCACATGATTGCGGAGCTTGCGGCGGACGCCGCGGCGGACCCAACGCACGACTTTTCGCCGCGATGGCCAACCGGCCTGAGGTACGCGAGCGCTTGCGCGGAGAAGGCATCGACATTCCCGCGGATACGTGGTTCATCGGCGGCTATCACGATACCTGCAGCGACGACGTGGAACTCTTCGACGTGGATGGCGTTCCCGATACGCACCAGGTGGATGTCGATTCGATTTGCAAGTCCCTCGATGCAGCGAGAGGGCAGAATGCACGCGAGCGCGTACGGCGATTCGAATCGTGCCCTCCAAACGCAGATGCCGAGCAGGCGCTTCGCCACGTCGAAGAGCGGAGCGAACATCTGGCGCAGCCGCGACCCGAGTACGGACATTGCACGAATGCGGTTTGCGTCGTCGGGCGCCGCGGCTTGACGCGAGGGCTATTTCTCGACCGGCGGGCCTTCCTCGTTTCGTACGACGCCAGCCAAGACCCCGATGATTGCAGCCTAGCGGTGCTCATGGCGAGCGTGGTGCCCGTGTGCGCTGGAATCAGCCTTGAATACTACTTTTCGTTCGTGGACAACGACCGATATGGCTGTGGGACGAAGCTTCCGCACAACGTAACGAGCTTGATGGGAGTAATGGATGGCCACGCGAGCGACCTGCGCACAGGACTCCCATGGCAGATGGTCGAAATCCACGAGCCGGTGCGGATTCTTTTTGTGATCGAGACGACGCCAGAGAGATTGCAGAAGGTCATCGACGCCAGCGCCTCGTTTAAGCAGCTCGTGAGCAATCGCTGGATTCGGCTGGCGACGATCGATCCCCAGTCGGGACGCGTTCATGCTCGAAGAGATGGCGGATTCGAGGAGTTCAACGAGGCTTTAGAACGCCTTCCCGTCGCGCTTACGTCGAACGAGTGGTATGCGGGCAAACTCCAACATCTTCCGATGGCCTGGATTCAAACACCCCCAGTGGCGACGGGAGATGTGCTGTGAGTTTTCCGCGAGACATTTTGGTTTTCGTGGTGCTGGCGCCGGGTGCCATGTTCGCGATACTGGCATCGTTGTGGATGGTTGGCTGGACGCCCAGCGAGCGCGTTCTGACGTGGCTTACGGGCGCGACATTTCTCGGCTGCACACTCGGCGTCGCGGCGCTTGCTTGGACCATCTTGGCGCCGCGTGGTCCTTCAGCCGTCGTGGTCACGTTCGGCAATTGGTTTAGCGTCGGAGACTACCATTTCCCACTAGTGTTCATCGCGGACCGCCTTTCGCTGCCGTTCCTGGCGCTGGCAGCCGTGTTGTCCGGGTTGATCGGCCAGTTCTCCGCGACTTATCTTCATCGAGATTCGGGATTCCTGCGATTTTTCCTTTTTCTGCACCTTTTCGCGTTCGGATCATTGCTGGCATTTGCCTCCGGTTCATTCGATCTGCTGGCGGCAGGATGGGAAATCGTGGGGATCACGTCGGTCTTGTTGATAGGTTTCTTTCAATTGAGGCCAGCACCTGTCGAAAACGGCCTTCGCGTTTTCGGCATATATCGCGCTTGTGACATTGGCCTGTTCTTAGGCGTATTCGCGATGCATCACTGGGCCGGGACAGCATCGTTCGATCACGGCTTTCCAATTCTCACCGGAAAACAGGCGCTAATCGTCAGTTTACTACTGCTGCTGGCCGCCTCTGGAAAAGCTGCGCAGGTTCCTTTTTCAGGATGGCTGCCACGCGCCATGGAAGGGCCGACTCCCTCGAGCGCCATCTTCTACGGGGCGATCTCGATTCATGCGGGCGCATTCCTGCTGCTTCGGGCGCAGCCGCTGCTGGCACAATCGGCGTTTGCTTCCACGCTGGTGATCTTGATCGGCGCGGCCACGGCCATCCACGGCACAATCGTCGGGCGCGCCAGCGCCGACGCCAAGACGTCGCTCGCGTATGCCACATTGACGCAAGTCGGCGTGGTGTTTATCGAGATTGGGTTGGGATGGAAATGGCTGGCGGTGGCACACATACTCGGCAATGCCACAGTGCGCACTATGCAGTATCTGCGTGCGCCCTCGATGCTTCACGACTACCACCAAATGCACTCCGCGATTGGAAGCGAGGTTGCACCGACGGGCAAGCAAATCGAGGAACTGCTGCCGGAGGGCGTCCAGCTATGGCTCTATCGTTGGGCCTTCGATCGCGGCCATCTCGACACGATTCTGGACCGCTGGGTGATTGCTCCACTTCTGCAGGCTTCTGCGTATCTGGCAAAGGGTGATCGGATCGGAGGGCGTTCGGCGAACATGCGGCGGTTCGATGTAACGCCGATTACGTTGCCCGGCCCGGTCGGCCCGAGGGGCGAATAATGTCCGCGCCCGGATGGATGATCCAAGCGCCGTTGTTAACGGATGTCTCCGTTGGAGTTCCGTGGTTGGCAGCGGGCCTTTTAACGGTATTCCGGCGACACGCGCGCGGCGTTGGTTGCGTGGCGGCAGTCCTGTCGGTAATCGCGAGTGCCATGCTCCTTTGGGAGGCAACCAAAGGAGCTTCACTGTATGAAGCGTTGATGCTCCTTTTCTCATGCCTGGCTCTCGGGGCGATGCTGGTGCTTCCGCGCCGTGACTGCACGTGGGAAACGGTCAACGGAATCCTTTTTCTGCTCGGGTGCACGCTGCTAGCGTACTCGGCTGAAAATCTGATCGTTTTGCTGGCCGCGTGGGTTTTGTCTGAAGTGCCATTCGTTTCTGCTGGATGGTTTAGAGCTGGCACTTGGCGTCCGTTGCTTGGGCTTCTATTGTCGAGTCTGGCCTTTGCGACTGCCATCGGGATAATCGTGGCCAGCACGGGAGTAGTCTCGATTCATTTGCTGAAGGACCATAGCCCCGGGGGGATTGCAGCATTCGGGCTTCTCGTGATTGCGGTAATTTTTCGCAAAGGAATTTGCCCCGCTCACGCATGGGTGGCGGACGCAGCGGAGACTGGTCCAGCGGTTCCAACCGCACTTCTGTTGAACGGACATTTCGGAGCTTTGCTGGTCGTCAAGCTAATCGTGCCGCTGTTCCCGCGCACGGACGAACTCTTCCCAGTACTTTCGTATCTAGCGATCGTTACTGCCCTTTATGTCGCTATCCGTGCGCTCGGCGAGAATTCGCCCAGGCGCTTGCTGGCGTTTCTGGCGGTCAGCCAATCCGCTTGTATATTGAGCGGACTGGAAAGTCGCACGCCGGAAGGAATTGCCGGCGCGATCGTACATTGGTTCGTGGTTTCGGTGTCCACGGTGGGCCTTTTCGGGATTTTGCGGCTGCTGGAGGTTCGTTTTGGTGAGAACCTCACGGCGAGCAAGCACCTCGGTTTGTCGGAACATGCGCCTCGCCTCGCAGTGTCGTTCGCGATCCTCGGCCTGGCATTGGTCGGCTTGCCCGGCACCCTGGGCTTCTGTTCTCAAGACTTGCTGATACATGGAGCGCTTACGTCGCATCCGCTCACCGGATTGCTGCTCCCCATCGCGACGGCAATGAATGCCATAAGCATATTTCGATTGTTCAGCCGTTTATTCCTGGGCAAGCGCCGAACCGATTTCACAGTGATGGCGGACGCAATGCCGCGCGAGCGATGGGCTCTCGCGGCCGGCGTTTTGTTCGTCGTCCTGGGAGGGTTGTTCCCGAACATGATCGTGATTCAGCATCCCGCGGAGGCCGACACTGTCAAAGAAGCCGTCCTCCGTCGCCGTGGCCGAGAAGATACGAAGACAGGAAATGCACGTTTCCTACATAAAACCGTCTCATGGCGTGGCGAAAGTAATTGGCAACGAGGTCGTTAAGATCTTCGGTAATTTCGTCCTGCGTTAGAACTCTGACGAATCGTACGACGAATTCCGGACTGACGAGCCACAGGGCGATGCCGCCGGCGATCTCCACGACACCATCCAGCCCTTTGAAAACCACTCCTAGTCGAAACAGAAGTTTTCGAAGACGAGCTTTGTCAATTTGGGTCATCGGGTTTAAGGATCAAAACTCCGTGCGTGCCTACGGCGTGTTGGCTCCTGTACCAAATGGCAGGCCCAAGAGAGTGTTCAAAGATGATTGCGCGGTCGCGAGAGAGCCACGCAACTTAATTTCTTCGGCTTCGGTTGTCAGCAGGCTTGATTCGACGGTTACATACAAAGCCGCAGACACGTTCGCCTGCTCGAAGCCTTGCTTGGCAGCCGCGGCCGTCTGGCGCAGGACTGCGAGTCGCGCATCGAGATCGCCAAGTTGTTTCTGCATAATTTTCGTCGCTTCCCAGACTTGGTTGGCACTACCTACGGCCTGGTCAAGCCGCGCCTGATACGCTTCGCGAAGGACGGTCCGCGTTGCCCGTTGAATCGCGATGTTGCCGCGGTTGCGATTGAAAAGCGGCAGCGATAACGTGACGTTCGGCCCGAAACTGTTCACTCCTTCCACCGAATCGCGGCTGTACGTGACGCCGGCGCTTAGGTCTGGAAATTGCGCGAGAATGGCCTCGCGTAAACTTTGCTGCTGAGCTTCATATCCTGCCTGAAGTGCGAGCAGGTCCGCGCGGCGACGCGGGAGCGCGGTCACTGCTGCTTGGAACTGTGCTTTCGGGAGCGCTTGCATGGCAGTGGGGCCGGTCAACTGAAGCTGCACGCCTGGCTGCAGTCCAAGCAACTGATCGAGCTGTTGGCAGGTGGCGCTCGCGTTCAGTTGAAACTGGCGGAGTTTACTTTCAGCGTCCGCGAGTAACGTGAGGTCCGCTGTCGCAATGCTAATCGTGATGTCCTCTCTGTGCAGAGCCGCCTGATCTTGGCGATAACGTTCGGCGAAAAAGTCGCGCGCTGAGGCCAGCACTCGCTGAAGTTGAGCGTTCGATTGCGATTGGATAAATAGCTCCCGGGCTCGCTCCGCGACCTGCCATTCCTGCCAGAGGATATTGAGCTGCACCTGCCGTTCGTTCGCTCTGGCTGCGGCTTTTGCAGCGCCGCGAGAAATCAGGGCTTGAATGTCCTCGCTGAGTCCGATACCACCACCATAGTTCAAGGCGGATTTTGCGAAATCCGCACTCAGCACCGGATCGGGCAGCAATCCCGCTTGAAGAAGCTGGGCGCTTGCCACTCCTTCCTGCAGCCGCGCCGTTTTGAGGTCGGGATTGTCAAAAACGGCTAGCGTGACCACGGCCGTTTCGTCCAGGCCATTCTTTGGAAACGAATGCGGCTTGAGTCCCGGCAGCCAAAATTCGCTGGCAGGAACCGTGAGCGGTGGTGTGGCAGCCAAGTCAGGAGCCGGCGGCAACGGAGCCGGATGATAAACAGCGCAGCCCGCGAGGCAGGCCAATGCCAAGCAAAAGGCGAATTTCAGCAGCCGCACGCGATGATGCGACCTCATGCCAAATTCGCCTTTGCTATTTGTTTGCGGCGCTGATCGAGGTATAGGGCCGGAATCAGATTGGCGCTGAGCAACGCGCTCCAAAAGATGCCTCCCATGACGACGACCGCTAGTCCTTGCTCCGGCGCGGCGCCCTGTCCCCAACCCAGTGCGGTCGGCAACATACCCAGAACCGCTGTTAACGTAGTGAGGGTGATCGGACGAAAGCGCACGTGGACTGCCTCGGTCACTGCCTCCTCGGGTGCCATTCCCGAAGCCTCGTTGCGCCGTGCGCGGTACAGCAGCACGATTCCGTGGTTGAGTCCGATGCCGACCAAGGTCAGCAAGCCGACCAAACCCACAGCGTTCAATCCGACTCCACTGGCGATCAGCGCCATCAAGCCTCCGCTGAAAGCGAGAGGAATCTGCAACAGCAGTATCCCGGGCACTAGAAGTCCCTCGAACTGAAGAATCATAATTCCGGCCATGAGCACGAACGCCGCAGCAGCAGCGATCGCCAGTCCCAGAGCGGCATCCTCCAGCTGCGGATAAAGACCACCGAATGCGATCCGGTATCCCGGCGGCAGACGCAAACCGCTTAAGGCGGAACGGGCAGACGCGATAGCGCTGCCCAGCGGTCCAGTGGGCGTCGCGAGGATCTGCAGCGCTCGTGCACCATCGATATGACGAATTTGGATCGGCGTGGTAATCATCTTCAGACTCGCCAATTGCCCGAGCGGGGTCCAACCGGCGGTGCGAATCGGCAGTCTGCTCAGATCATCGAGAGACTTTTGGGGAGCGTCGGCCAATCGCACGTAGATGTCGAGTGGAACATTTCCCTCCGGCACCTGCGCCACGATGTCGCCGTTCAACAAAGGCGAAATCTGATCGTTCAATTCAAACGGGGTTAGCCCGGATGCGGCAAGCGCTCCTGGTTTCGGCTCCAACTGAAGTTCCGTAACTGGATACGCATCGTTATTAAAAACGCCGCTGAGTGCAGGCACGGTTCTAAGTCGCGCGGTTATTTCGTCTGCTAGCGTTCGCAATTCAGTGACGCTGCTTCCGTACAGATTCAGGACAAACGGTTGAGGCAAGCCGGAAAGGCTCTCACCAACGCGTTCGATTGTTGGTGTATCGAACGCAAGTTGCACCCCGGGGAACTGGCTCTTGGCGTGTAGACGATCTGCGATCTCCGTGAGGCTGTTTACGCTCACGTTCGGTTTCAGCGTCACTTGAATTTCGCCGGCGTACGCGGGTTCCGTGTACATGGTGCTGGTTGATGAACCGATGCGCGCGAAGGTGTGCCCCACCGCCGGATCGGAGCGCAGGCGTCGCGTGATGTCCGTCACCGTGCGTTCCGTGTCGAGCATCGAACTTCCGGGCGCAAGCGCGAAACTTTCCAGTAGCACGCCTTCGTTCGGTAGCGGAAGGAAATTAACTGGGACGAGGACGAGTCCGCCGATACTGGCCACGAGTATTACGACGCATGAAATCAAACTCGCTCGCGGATGCCGTGCGACGAAATGGAACAATCGCATATTTCCGCTGCTCAGCTTGTCAAGCGCTCTGGTCGCGCTGGTCGGGGTTTCTCTCGCGCGCGTCCGCAAAAGGCCCAGACTCAACGGCACCAAGCTCAGCGAAATCACGAGCGACGCGAGCAGAGCGAGTGCCATAGCCAGCGCGAATGGGATGAAAAACAGCCCTGCCAGCCCGCCCACAAACAGCAGCGGAATAAACACTGCCCCAGTTGTGAGGGTTCCCGTAACGTCGGGGCTTGCGATTTCCCTAAGCCCATTCGCGATTCCGACTCGATGCTCGTCGCCCTGTTCCCAGCGATGGTAGATGCTTTCGAGCACAATGATTCCGTCGTCGGCGAGCAGACCAACAGCCACAGTTAGCGCGCCGAGGGTCATCAAGTTGAGACTCTGGCCCGCAGAGTAGAGTCCAGCGATGGCCATGAGCAGCGACAACGGAATGCTAATCGCAAGAATCCATACCCCGCCGCTCGCTCCCAGAACCCAGAGCATCACCGCAATCGCCAGCGTGCCGCCGATCAGCAGGTTGCGCGTCAAATCCGCGCCGACAACGTGCACCAAGTGCCCTTGATCGTAGATGCGCACCCAATGCACGCCGTGCGGTAATTGGCCCGACGTCTCGGTCAAAGTAGACTGGACAGCCTGAGTCACGGGCACAGTCGAAGCGCCGGGCTGCTTGAAAACGATCAGCGCAATACTGTGCTTGCTGTCGAAATAGATAGTGTTCAGGGTAGGAACGGGGCCGCGCACAATGCGCGCAAGATTGCCGAGAGGAATTCGACCGGTGATGCTTGAAACGGGAATGTCCGCCAATTCCGAGGTGGTCACTGGCAGGTTGCGGACTTCGATGAACGTGTCCTGGTGGCTTTGCGAAAGATATCCGCCCGG
This sequence comes from Candidatus Dormiibacterota bacterium, assembly GCA_035534415.1. Classification (GTDB taxonomy): domain Bacteria; phylum Acidobacteriota; class Terriglobia; order Acidiferrales; family UBA7541; genus Palsa-295. The sequence goes on from DATLSB010000164.1 coordinate 23,054, forward strand.
CTGCAACAGCACGTCCTGTTGCAGCGCTTGCGTGATCGATGTGATCGGCACGCGATAGCGCACCATTGCGCTTAGGTCTGGTTGCACCCACAAACCTTCGTCACCAGCGCCATACACTTCCACTCGCTGCACGCCCGGCAGGGCGCGCAGCGCGGGCACAATATTGGCGAGAACGTCCCGCTGGACCTCCACGGGCGGGACGGTCACGGGTATTTGGGCAGTGTAGTCGGCCACTTCGTTGATGGCGTTCCCCATGATCTCGGCGAGCGGATGCACGGATGTAGGAATGCGCCCACGCGCCCGATCGATGGCGCCGTTCACGGATTGAAGCTCAGCCTGCGGATCGGTCCCCTGCTGAAACCGCACGTCCGTCTCTACTGTGCCATTGCCCATTGTGCTGCGCAGGTTGACGATGTTCGGCAGCGCGAGAATCTCGCCTTCCACCGGCCAAGTAATCTGCGTCTCCAGTTCCTCGGCGGTTGCCCCAGGCTCATGAGTAATGACGCTGATCTCAGGAAAGTTAAACTGTGGCAACACCTCGACCGGAATTTTCCAAAGTGCGTACGCCCCGTATCCAACTAGCGCGCCGTAGACCAGCACCCAAAATACTGGTTGTAGCAGTAGACGACTGAGCGTGTTTTGTTGGTTCATCATGAATTATTGGTCCGGAGGTTGATAGGTGTTCGAAATGCCGCGATGGAATAGAAGATAGGCATTCTCAACGACCACCTGCGAACCCACGCTCACTCCGCTTTCAAGAAACGTGTTCCAGCCTTGCGTGGGTCCGGGCACGACCTGCTGCGGATGGTCACCCTGCGCCGTATGCACTAGCACCCACCATTTGCCTTGGTCGAGAATCAGCGAACGCGTAGGTACCGCGACCAGCTTTCGAGACGGCTGGTCGAGCGTTACAGTGCCGAATTCGCCGTTGATCCACTGCGCCGTTGAACTCACCGGCGTCAGCCCAATCATTTCTCCTTCGCCTGCGGTCATCGCACCGAAGATAGCTCGAACTCGAACCGAAATAGGCGCGCTTCCGTTTGCAGGCGAAAAGACGCCCGTCATTCCAACTCGAATCAGCGACAAATCGGCGCCGTAGTACGAAGCCTGTAGCCACAACCTGGCGGTCGTCTGAAGCGTCACCACTGGCAGCCCGGTGCTAACGAGCTGGCCGTCCGACGCATTGATGGCGAGCACCGTCCCATTTGCTGGCGCAGAAATGGTCATCATCTGGCGCACGGCCTGCAGATGCGACTGCGCGTTATCCAAATTCGTTCGAGCCTGAGCCGCAGCGCTCTCGGCCTGTTGAACTGCGGCCCGCGTGCTCAGATGGGAGGGCAACTGTTCGCGTTCGATCGCCAAAATCTTCTGATCGGCCGTGAGCTGCGCCTGCGCGCTGCGAGCGTCCGCTGCACTTTGCTGAAGGGCCAACTGTATGGCCGGTCCGCTCAGGTGCGCGATTTCCTGCCCTGCGCGGACGTGCATACCGGGGAGTACGCTGAGACCGGCCACGGTTCCTTTCTCTGCCGCATTCACAGGGAGCGCAGAAATGGGTTCCACTTGGCCGTAGGATTCCAGCGTGGGAGTGACCATGCTTGCTTCTACGGTTATGTACGCTGGCTCCGAAGAAGAGGGCGCGTCCGTCACAGGCGTCGAGTCAACACTCGTCTGCGCGGCGAACGAGGCGTGGGATTCTGCTCTCTTCCGGGCTTGCGCATTGGTGCGAGACTCCTTGCCCAGGTGAACACCCACCAGCAGCGCCACAATAACAACAGCAGTCGCTGCAGCGATTCTTCTCATTCTTCAGACTCCCTTCGGTCGTGGCGTACAGGCGCACCGAACCCGAAACAAATCGACAACTAGCTTGTGAGAAACGAGCGAATTACAAGCGAGACAAAACTGAGACTAGATGCGGAGAGGAGAGTAAGTTGGAACCAGCGGAATCGAACTGCCAGCAGACAAACACGGCACGCAGAGCGGGGCCGAGCACGGGCTGAACAACCGGGTCGTCCACCTGCGGCTGCACGCGATAATGGCTGCGGCCAAAGCGGCCGCAATTGCTATTGCCTTCGTAATCGCGTCATGTGGCGAAAAGAGCGTGCGTCCAAGTTGAGCATCGACCGTGAGAACGGACGCACCTAATGATGTCGCGAGTAACGATAAGAAAGCGGTGCCGAGGAGAAGCTGCCGCGTCAGAGAAATAGTCGAGCGCTGTAAGACTAGGGCGGCACCGAGCATCACGCAGACTAAACCTAGAGCAAATACGACGTTTACGCTCGGCCAAAAATGGTCCCAGTGGTCGTAGGGCAAGTAGCCTATAGCAAACGGAAATAGCAAAAATAAAGAACTTGCCGTCAAAGCTGTGAGCCAGCGCCGCATTGCAAGAAAAATGATAGCACCCCAAAAATCAAAAGCAACCGCGCATTCTATCGAAACTCTGCGAATGCCTTCCCTACATGCGCCAAGGGGAGTATCAGCGCTGCAACATTGTGTCGCCCATTGTACGGACCTGTCCGTGTGGCATGACATGCAAGGATTGGGAATGCCGTACATAATCGTCATCGCGTCAAGTTGATCGGCTCAAATCCGCAACAAACGACAGACGAAAAAGAGCAAATCGCGTTGCCCTCCGATTTATCTCGGCTCCGGCAAGTCGTGATAAATTAAATTTCACGGCTGTCACCCGAAGGCTCTGGGCAGTTCGTTCAAGCTGCCGAGCATTCGGTCAGTGAAAGGCTTGCGCCGAGCAGGAGAAGCGCCTGCCTCGTGAGCAGGTGCTCTGCCCCCGGTCGTTGGTAGGATTAGGCTTCGGTAACCGAACATTCGCTCGCCATACGCGACTTGGTTTGCGCCAGCGCGTAGCAAGTGATTTCCCTCGAAGAGCTGGCGCTCCTGCCTCCCAAGTAGGCGTCCCACCGAATGGCACTCGGTGGTTGTCCTCGGTGACTTTCGTTCATACGCAATTGCACGCTGGACGCGGGACGCGGCGTGGGTTTGCGAATAGCGATTGGGTGATTTTCGATTTGGACCATCCGTATCATCGCCCGCGGACCTGGAGACTTTCTACCTGAGCATCTCGAATGAGTTTAGTAAAGCCTGCGGAAGAGCCTGCCAGCGACGATCATGCTTCCAATCCCAATCACGGCTAGCGGCCAATACTGAGGCCAGTAGAGTGCCGCGCCCCCTCCTTGTAGGAAGCTCTCGCGCAACACGATCAGAAAATACCGAAGCGGATCGAGAAAGGTGATGTATTGCACTGCCCGCGGCATATTGGCGATGGGCGTCGCAAAACCGGAAAGGACAATGGCCGGCACCAGGAAAAGAAAAACTCCCAATAATCCTTGCTGCTGCGTCCTCGCCAACGAAGAGATCATTAGCCCGATTCCTACCGTAGCGAGCAAAAAACAGAACAGACCTACGTAGAGTCCCAGAAAGCTGCCGGTGAATGGAACGTGAAACCAGAAAATAGCAACCAGAATAATCAGCGATCCTTCCAGCGTACCAACGAGAAAACCAGGCAGCGCCTTGCCAAGAAGAATCTCAGTTGGCCGCATGGGAGTAACCAGAAGCTGGTCGAACGTACCCATCTCGCGCTCGCGCGCAACCGAGAGGCCGGTGGTCAGCATACTTTCGAGAAGAGTCAGTATTCCGCAAATACCGGGGATGATGAACCAGTGGGAGTCGAGATTCGGATTGAACCATGCGCGGTCCAGCACCACCGTCGAGGGCGGTGATTCTCCGTGCTCTGCGATCTGCGCTTCATTGAACGTAGTTACGATGGATTGGGCATACCCCATCGCCAGGCCTGCCGTGTTGGAATCTCTCCCATCCAGGATGAACTGAACGTGGGCCGGTCTGCCGCGCTCCACGTCGGAGGTAAAGGTCGGGCCAATGTCTATCGCCATGAGCGCGGACTTATCATCGATGGCCTGCTGGATCGCGCTCTGATTGTGGACGATGCGCAGCAACTCAAAACTCGGCGAGCCAGCGAAGCGGGCGATGAGATCGCGAGATAATCGCCCCTGATCCTGGTTATAGACAACGAACGGCACATGCGTTAGATCGAAAGTAGCGGCGTAGCCGAATACCAGCAGCTGAATAATTGGCGGGCCAATCAGGACAGCCCGGCTAGCTGCGTCACGCAGCAAGGCTAGAAGCTCCTTGATGCTGAGCGCAATTACGCGTTGGAGTATCAAACGCATCAGTCCAACCTCTTGCGAAATCGCAGGAGTGCGATGCCCAAAAAGACGACGCACAGTATGGCCATGCCAAGGCCATTGCGCAGGATCACCGGCCACACGTCACCAGCCAAAAAGCTGCTTTGCAGCATGGCTACAAAATAGCGCGCTGCGACAACGTGGGTTAGGACCTGTATTACTTGCGGCATCGAGCGGATATCAAAGAGAAAGCCGGACAATATGAAAGCTGGGAGAAAAGTAGTAATGATCGCGACCATCGCGGCGACAAACTGGCTGCGTGCGAGCACGGAGATGACGAGCCCCATGCCCAGGGCGGTGAGTAGGAAAAGTGTTGCGATCCCGAAGAGTACCAGTAGCGATCCACGCAGCGGAACGTCAAACAAAAAGACGGCCATGGCCGTGGATAGAATCATTCCACCCATGCCCATGGCAAAATATGGGACCAGCTTTCCCAGCAGAATCTCTGCCATGCTAACCGGCGTTACCATAATGCCCTCCATGGTTCCGCGTTCCCATTCCCGCGCTACAACCAGAGCCGTCAGCAAGCCCCCGATGAGCGTCATGATGATGGCGATCAGTCCCGGAATCAGATAGTCGCGGCTGCGCAACGCAGGATTGAACCAAACCCGCATGTCGGCAACCACGGGCACCGATAATTGCGTGCCTTGTCGGGTGGCTTCCTGTTGCAGCCACACCAGCCATGTCCCATTCACGTAATTTTTAATGATGCGTGCTTGGTTGGCATCGACGCCGTTTACGGTGAGATCAATCGGAGCGGTATTGCCACTGTACGACAGGCGCGTGAAATCGCTCCGCAGCCACAGGATCGCGTCGGCACGCCCATGCACGAGCGCGCGCTCGGCGGAAGCTTGATCGGGGTATATGGTAGGACGAAACCACGGAGAGCTTTGTAGCTCCGCCAGAAATGAAGCGGTGAGCTGCGTTGGATGATCGACGACTTCTGCCACGGAGACGCGCCGAGCGTCGAGCGAAACGCCATACCCGAAGATCAGCAGAAGCACCAGCGGCAGCACGAACGCGATGGCTATGCTCGAGGGATCGCGCACGATCTCATACGCCTCCTTCCTCATCAGACCGCGTAGGCGCATCCAACTCATGAAGCTCTCCGGCTAGTTTGCTCGTGTTCTTCAATTAGCGAGATGAAAGCGTCTTCCATGGTCGGCATGGGTCGACCTGGGCTCCGGCTCGCCTCTTTGATTTCCGTAGGCGTACCTTGCGCGAGGATTTCTCCAAGTGACATCAATACGATGTGGTCGCAATATTCCGCCTCCTCCATAAAGTGCGTCGTTACAAGGCAGGTCGTTCCGCCTTCCGCGAGCGCGTTCACGCGTGCCCAGAATTCTCGTCGGGCCAAAGGATCGACGCCGGAAGTCGGTTCATCCAGGAAGAGAATGCTCGGTTCGTGCATCAGCGCGCAGGCCAGAGCAAGACGCTGCTTGTAGCCCAAGGGGAGATCCCCTGCATTCATGTCGCTGTAGTCTTTCAGCTCCAGCTCTTCCAGCGCCCATGCCATCCTGTCCTTCTTGCGCTGATTTTCCAAACCGTAGGACGCTGCGAAGAAGGACAAATTTTGATGCACGCTCAGAGACCCATACAAAGCGAACTTCTGAGACACATAACCGATGCGAGCACGGGCGGCGGCGCTCGCTGTACGCAGATCGACACCCGCGACCCGCAGCGTTCCAGAAGAGGAAGGCAGCAAGCCGCAGAGCATACGGAAGGTTGTCGACTTACCTGCTCCGTTGGCTCCCAGCAGCCCGAAGATCTCGCCCTTGCATACGGAAAAGTTGACATTCTTCACCGCAGCGAAGGGGCCAAAGTAGCGATAGAGATCCTTGACCTCGACGACTGTCACATCGCGGTCGGTCGCAGCTCGTTGCGGCGGGAGCGGAATGGGATGACGCGGAGTCCGGCTAAAGAGAAGACTGACGAAGGCGTCTTCCAATCGCGCTGGAACCGGCTTGGGCGCTCCGTGGCCAGCCAGACCCCCTGGCAATACCGGCGGCCCAGACTGCTGCATCACGATGCGCAGCCCATCGCCTTGAATCACCGTATCCACCACGCCCGGCAGTTGGGCAATCTGGGACTGCAGATTCCGCTGTGCTGTGGGGATATTTCCCAGAACAAATGCATGGCCTTCTAGCGGTGCGGCGAGTTGCGCCGGATTTCCCTGCGCGAGAATTTCCCCTTCGTGCAACAGAATGACACGGTCGCAGCGTTCGGCCTCGTCCATATAGGCAGTACTGAGCAGGACGGTCACCTTCTGGCTGACAACCTGTTGTTGGATGATGTTCCACAGTTCTCGTCGCGAAATGGGGTCGACGCCCACGCTTGCTTCATCCAACAGCAGCAGGCGGGGAGGATGAATTAAGGTGCAAGCTAAGCCGAGCTTTTGTTTCATGCCGCCGGAAAGCCGCCCGGCCTGCCGTTTGCGAAACGGACCGAGAGCCGTCATGGTGAGCAACTCCCGGAAGCGGCTCGCTCGCATCGTGTGCGGTATGCCGTGCAGGTCGGCAAACAGGTCGAAATTTTCTTCGACCGTCAGATCTTCATAGAGGCCGAAGCGCTGCGGCATATAGCCAATCTGGCTCTGCAATGCTAAGGCTTGCTCTGGCAACGGATATCCAAGTACGCGAATCTCTCCGGCGACTGGCGTCAGAATGCCGACGAGAAGACGCAGCAGCGTGGTTTTGCCCGCGCCATCCGGACCGATGAGGGCCGTCATGCTTCCCGCGGGGATTTCGAGGGAAACATTCTTGAGGGCTTCTCTTCGAGCGGCTCCTTTTCCGAACGCCATCCGAAGGTCCTTGACGGAGATTGCGTTCATTTCAGTTCGCCCCACAGGGATGGGCACCGATTGCGTGCGGAGGATTGTTGCGAAGTGGAATGACCACCGTGGCTGGCATTCCGAGGCGCAGTCGATGATCCGGGTTACAAGCATAAACGCGCACTCGATAAACAAGCTGGGAGCGCAGCTGCGTGGTTTCCACATTCTTCGGCGTAAATTCCGATACCGGAGAAATGTAGCCGATCCATCCTGGAAATTGTTGCCCTGGAAAACTGTCGGACTTAATCGACGCGCGCATGCCGAGGGCCACTTTGCCCATCTCCGGCTCTGGCAGATAGGCGCGCACCCAGAGTGGATTGTCCAGAGCCAAAGTAAACACAGGTGTCTGCGGAGTGGCCATATCGCCGGGCTCAAGAATCCTGCTCTGGATGACACCGTCGGCGGGAGCATAGAGCTGAGTGTCGGCCAGCTCTTTTTGTGCCAAAGCCAACGCGGCTTTGTCCGCTTGGAGCGTAGCCTGGGCTGCGGCAATGTCTTCCTTGCGCGGGCCGATGACGGCGAGCCGCAAGGCTTGCTGCTTGGCCGCGAGCAACTGCCGTTTGGCTGCCAGGTCAGCTTGATCGGCAAGATACGAGCGTTGTGCATCGTCGCGGATCTGCAAGGAAACATACTGTTGTTGTGCCAGAGTTTCCTGGCGGTGATAAAGCAGTTCAGCGTTTGTCAGGTTGGCTTGTGCTGCGGTGACATCCGCTTGTGCAGCAGCAACCTCTGCTCGCGCCTCTGCAATCTCCTCCGGCCGGCTCCCGGCCAGGAATCGCGCAACGATTTGTTGTTGCGCCGCCATCGTCGCCCTGTCCTGCGCCACGGCATCCGAAAAGCGTTGCTGCACCAACTGTGCGACAAGCTGGCCCGCGTGGACTGCGCTGCCCTCATCCACCACCAACTTATCGATTCGCTCATTGTCGTTGAAGGCCAACTGCACCTGTCTAATATCTACATTGCCATAGAGGGTCATGGTGTCGCTGGGAGCACGCTTCGGGAACAGCCAGCGTCGTCCCAAGAAGCCCGCAACGATAAGAGCGACCAGAACCATCAGGAAAAGAAGGCGTTTCTTCACCGAAAGCATATCGGTCCTCCGAATATCCTGCTCACTTGGCGGGCCCGCTGTACAGCAGGTCATTGAGGGCCTGTATATCCAGTGGCGTCAGTACTCCCGCGGCTGCCTTTAGTTGAGTCCTGTCCACCAGTTGCGTGTAAAGGGCCAGGTAGTAATTCCTCTGCGCGGATGCATAGTTTGTTGTCGCAGTCAGTAAGTCAATGATGGAGCGGCTCCCGATTTCATACCCCTTCCGCGTTCCATCCAGAGATACCTTTGCGGAAGTCACCGCTTGGTGCGTGGCCTGAAACTGGGCGACGCTGTCTTGTAGATCATGGAATGCAGTTTGTGTATCCAGCGTGATCTCGTCCTGAATGTTGGCCATGCTCGCGCGGCTGGCCTCGGAAAGCGCTTTGGCCTGACGAATCTCGGCTCCGGTGCTTCCGCCTTCATAAATCGGGATCGAAAGGTTCAGCGACGCGCCAACCTGATTCACGGCCAATGGGGGAATGAGCGTACCGACAGCGTGCTGCCCGATACCGCTCAGGGTCAAAGTGGGCCAACGCTCCCGTTTTGCAAACTGTACCTGCTGTTCTGACACTTTCAGCGTTGCCTTCGCCTGCTGGAGAAGCGGCTGGTTCTTGAGCGCAATCGAAACCCATGGCTCCAAAGTGTCCGGCTGCGGGCCCATCGCCTGCAGGGTAGATACATCCTTTAGCGTTCTCACGGGACGATGTGTCAGGCGCTCCAACTGGTTCTTCGCTATCGTCACAGCATTGTTCGCGGTAATGAGATCGGCCTTCGCAGCATCTAACTGGGCTTGAACTTCCTGGACCGAGATAATGTCTCCGGTGCCCACCTGCAAGCTTGCTTCTGTTTGCTTGTCGATAGTTTCGAGCAGGTCCATCTGCTGCTGCGTCACTCGTTGGTTGGCTTGTGCCTGTAAAACGCCAAAGTACGCCTGGGTGACCTGCAATGCGACAACTTGCCGTGCATAAGTCAGCGCCGCTTCGCTTGCCTGAATACGGCTGTCAGATTGCTCCAACGCCGTGAAGGCCTGACCATCGAAAATGGTTTCCGTCAAACTGACGCTAAAGACATCCGAATGATACCCGGTCGAGATTGGCTGAGCGCCGAAGCCTGTCACATAGGCCGTATTCATACCTCCGCTGGCCCCGCCATTAACGTGGGGAAGCAGTGCTGCTCGCGCCAGCGGCTTGCCGGCGGAATCCGCGTCTAGCTGCGCGCGCGCCTGAGCAATGACGGGCGACGTCGAAGCCGCCTGCTGATAAGCGGTTTGTAAATCCTGTGCCACACATGGCGCGGCGTTGAAGATCACACAGCCAAAGATCAGGGACAGGGATAGAAAGGGTGCCAAAGAACGGCACTTCAGGAGAGTATTAGCCTGCTTTTTCGCTGGACTATCAACATCTCTCTTGACCGATGGCATTTTGGTTTCTCTCCGCATAAGGAAGCCGGTCGAGCGGAAAAGCTTGCTATTTGCCATTCGGCTTTCGGCTGTCGCTCATTCTCATTTACTCTTTCTTAGTCTCGCGGCGGGCGTTGGGCCTGGCCAGTCCTGCCCTCGTTCTACCTACGCGCAATCGCGCAACATCAGGACCGAACGGCTGTTGTTCGCGGAAAGCACGTCGAAGGAAGCTGAAAAGGCCGGGCAACACATTTCCTTCCGCTAGGCGGTAGAACACTCGGAAACCTTCTCGGCGATCCACCACGAGGCCTGAACGCTTCAAATAGACGAGGTGCCGCGAGATTAGGGGTTGCGTGATTCCAAGCAACCGCTGGATATCGCTGCCGCACAGCTGTTCGTGAAGCAGCAAGTTAATGATGCGAAGGCGCGTCGCATCTGACAAGCCGCGGAAGTAATCTTTTAAACCCATATGCTGAATCCTCTATACCTGTACATGTGTAGACCTATAGAAGCGCGTGGGCGGTGATGCCTGTCACATCCCTGCGTGACGCGCTGATTTACCTTACTTTTGCGACGGTCGTCGCTGATTGCTATAGAGTCCAGAAGCGTTAAACCTGCGGACGGATCTGCGGCCATGAAAGGATGCGATACCGGCGTTCGAAAACGCCTCTTCGCGGCTTTTCGGAACGGGCTCCGTGAACGATCGCTTGAACTGCATCAACTGCTGCCAATCAATTCTGAGCTGTTCTGCTCGGATTGCCTTACGTTCCATGCGTCGAGCCCAATCAATGATCTCCGTGGCTCCCACGAGTACCTTTTTCGGGTCACAACCACGAAGCGCAGAGGTTCCCCCAAACAGCCTGGAATCGAGAATCGCAACCTTCCAACCGGCGGCGCGACACTTCGTCGCAACCGTTGAACCTGCGGCTCCAGTTCCGATAACGATGAGATCGAGCGTCTGTTTCATGATGTCACCCAACACCTTCGAATGAATTGACAGCGCGGAGTCGCCTCGGAAACGTACTTGTGTAATTCCCACCATTCAGTTGACAGGTTGGTGCTGCAAAAGGGTTCAGGACTCCCTGCGAATGAGCTTCAGATTTTCTTGCGAATCTTTTCCCGTTCGCTTCCGGTCTCATCAGCGGAAGAAAAGAAAACCGGTCCTGGCTGGTGACCGAGCTGTAATGACTGAACGAAGTTCTCGGCACTGCGGGCGCGATGAGGGCGGCACTTCCAAAGACCGCGCTGTTTTTCAAATCGCCCACGCAAGAAATAAGGAGAAATACATGAAAGTGAAATCTCTTTTGTTGCTGTTCGGCCTCGTATTCGCCGGACTTTTCACCCTGCCTGCTTCTGCGCAAGAGAGCCGGGTAACGGTGGAGACCACACATTCCTATGAACAGACCATCGACAAACTGAAGGAAGCTGCCGGCCAAGACGGCATGATGGTGATGGCTCAGGTTGACCAAGGCCACATGCTTTCGATGACTGGACTCAGTCTCAAAGCGACGCTGTTCCTTGTTGGCAATCCGACGGTCGGAAAGAAACTCTGCGATCAGGATCACGGAGTGGGACTTTATCTTCCGCTCCGCGTGTTCGTGTACAAGGGCAAAGACGGAAAGACCTACGTCAGCTACGACAAACCGTCCTCGTTGCTGCAACAGTTCAACGACAAGCAGATCGACATGGTGGCCAGTATGCTCGACCAGAAGATTGAAGGTCTGGCGCAGATGGCTACGCACTAACAATCCTGCACAGGACGGTAAGGGAGTCCTTTTCTGCTCCCTCCCGTCAGGAGAGTCGTGCATGAACTTCGCTAACTTTGTAAAAGAGCTTCGACCGCTGTCGCTTGTTCTGCTGGCGCTCTTGGCTGCTGCCGTAGGACCCAATATTTTTCCTGCTGCCTAGGCGGGTTATGGCGAGCTAAACATATTTGCGGTCCGCTTATTGTTACCCGCGATTGCAGTTCTTCTGGTCATCGTCGTGTTCAGCCAAACGTCGGAGTACGCCATCTCCCGGTCGATCGTCTGGGGCGCTCTTGCCGGTGCTCTTGCGACGATTCCGCTCGAAGCAGTTCGCATATCGGGTTACCTTTTGGGCTTCTCGCCGGGGAACCTTCCACGTTTGATGGGGGTGTTGCTGCTCAATCGCTTCGCGCTCGGTCCTTCGATCGCGTCGGATATCACTGGATGAGCCTATCACTTCTGGAATGGTGCGAGCTTCGGCATCATCTACGTCCTGGTCGTTGGCGCGGCTCGACGGTGGGCTGGCGTGCCCTATGGCATTGCCGTAGGCGTCGGTTTCATGCTAAGCCCCGTTGTGGTTGCGCTCGGAGTCATTCTTCCCCTTCTGTTCTCTCCCATCGCCGCACTTCTTTTAACTTTCGGAGCCCGAGCTTTAACTGTTCGATTTGTGCCCGACAACGGAATTCCGGATTGCATTTGCGCTGATGAGCCTGGGACGATCGCGCTGGCTGGGAATTCTCAGATGTCCGTCACGACCGCTCTGTTGCCGTCGCTGCGCTGGGCACCAGAGCGACGGAGGCCTCCGAGGTGAGCAGCAGGAACGTAAATGTCTCCTGCAAGTACAGCCGGACGACGGCGTCGGTGTGGCTGAGATAACCGATGGAGACATCCTGTCCAATGTGAAAGTCGAAATCGCCACCACGGGTGGTCAGCACGAAGGCGCCGTGGATGGCGGGCGCCCAGATGATGTCACCTTTCACGAGGCGCTTAACGTGCTCCAGCACGGGATAGCCATGGTCGCTGGTCTCGGCGAGCGCGGTGTAGGCGTCCGAGCCGAACAGCACGGAGTAGGGACCATTGACGCCCACGAGCCGCAACTGGCTTAAGGCGTGCGATATGGCCTCGGGATACGCGCGGACGTCGTTTGGAAGCGTCATCTTCGGGTTGCTGGTTCCCTGGCGAATGCCCACGATGCCCGCCGCGTCGTAACCCTCGAAAATGGCTGAATCCTCGGCGAATGCGATCTCGCGGGCGGCGTCCTTAGCCGGTTGCCAATCGGAGTCGTTGGCGCCGCGATCGACGTCGTCGATCGTCTGGCGCTCCAACTCGAAGGGAACGCGCAGTTCGACGATGGCCTTTACCTCGCGCTGCCTTGCGATGATGCCGTCACGCGAAGCAGCGATCGTCCGCAGGTGTCCGGTGCCGACGGCGGAGAGAGCCGTACCCGCAGGCCCCTGCACGTCGACGACGCGGCGACCGGCAAGGTAGCGCTTGAAGGTGCGCGATGTTTCCTCTTCGATCTGCGACCACGCGGCATCAGAAATCGGGGCAAGCTCGCGATGGAGATTATTCATGTGAGGTTTCTCCTTTGAGGGAACCGATGCCCAGCGAGCCATCGTTCCGTGACGCGCTGGAAGAAGGTGTTTCGCCCGAAACCGGGGCTGACGCCGCGGACGTTGGTTCCGCGCTGCCGTCCGCCGTGGCGTTGTCCAGAAATGTTGCGGACGGAACGAAGAACAGGTTTCCCGTAACGGCGCGGCTGAAATCCAGCAGGCGGTCGTAATTGCCGGGCGGACGGCCGACGAACATATTCTCAATCATTTGCTCAGTCGTACGCGGGGAACGGCTGTAGCCGATAAAATAAGTTCCAAATTCAGAGTGCGAAGGCCGGCCGAAAGGCATGTTGTCGCGCAGGATTTTGATTTCTTTTCCGCCCTCGGTGATGGTGGTGAGGGCGTTGTGCGCCGAGGTTGGTTTCACCGAGTCATCCAATTCGATATCGGCGAGCTTGGTGCGGCCTATGATTCGTTCCTGTGTTTCGGTGGGAAGCGCATTCCATCCATCGAGGTCGTGGAGATATTTCTGCACGATCACGTAGCTGCCGCCCGCGAAGGCGGCGTCCTCTTCTCCGATGAGTACAGCATCGATCACCGCCTGTCCCGCGGGATTTTCAGTGCCGTCGACGAAACCGATGAGGTCGCGGTCGTCGAAGAAACGAAAGCCTTGGACTTCATCTACCGGCGTGACGGCGGGCCCTATGCGCGACATGATTTGCGTCTCGAGTTCGAAACATAAATCCATGCGCTTGGCGCGGATGTGAAAGAGCATGTCGCCCGGCGTGGAGACCGCATGGCGCGCTCCGGCACGAATTTCGCAGAAGGGATGAAGCTCCGCGGGCCGCGGCGCCCCAAAGAGCCGATCCCACGCTTCGGAACCAAATCCCATGACGCAGGAAAGGTTCGCTTCCAAGTCGCGAAAGCCTACCGCGCGAAGGAGCGCGGAAAGATCCGCGCAGAACGACCGAATAACGGCACGGGTTTCGCTGCCGGGATTCAAGGTGACGACCAGGAAGATCGCAGCGCGGGAGAGCGGTGCAGCGACCGGCTGCGAGTGGTTTCGCGAGAGAGCGGCAGCATCAGACGTGCTATTCGGATCGTACGCCATCGCATGTCATCCTGGCAGGGTGCGCGGAATTTCGCGATTCGAACTTTCGCCCTCGACTCACTGGCAAAGAGCCGGACCGAAAGCTTACCGAAATTGCGTGTAGAGTCGCAAGCGTCGCGAGAGCCGGCGACGGCAGTTTCAGCGGAGCGACGCGCCATGCTCCCATGGAACGATCGAAGGTATCGGCGAAGCGATGAGTTGGCTCACGTTACGATTCGCCTGAGGTTCGGCATGGTCGATGGCGTAATCACAAAACGACGCACAGGACGGATAGACCTCAAAAGGGCGACAAGTCCGCGGTCATCAAGTCGACGGAGGGTATGCTGGAAAAGGACTAGCAGTTTGACCGCGGAGATTCCTACGCAGCGTCGGGCCCAGCGAAAGTGCCGCTTCGGATTTGCACAAGTGTCTGGGGAACGCCAAGCTTCAGCGGGTAATTTCCAATTCTGTCTCGCTGTTCTGTTGCGAGCCTTCCGCGGGCACGCCGCTCTCGGCACAAGCGTTGGCGGGAGATTCCGTTCCGCTGGACGCTTCGATCAAGTCGGCCAATTGTAAGCGTAGGTTTCCGGCGTTGGTTGCATACGTGAGCCCGGTGTCGAGGTCAATCGCTCCGGCGCGAATTTGCTTTTCGATTTCGTCATCAAAGCATTGCATGCCATCCATCGAACCGTCGCGCATGGCATCGAGCAAAGACTTGCCCGCGGTTTTGCCTTTCTGAACGTACTCGCGAGCGCGCAGCGTGGACTTCAATATTTCGAATACTGCAACGCGGCCCGTGCCGCCGCAGCGGGGCAGCAGGCGTTGCGAGATGATGTAACGGAACGATCTCGAAAAGCGCATGCGAATGGTGGCCTGCTCAGCAATCGGAAAAATACCCACGATGCGCTCGATGGTTTTCGAGGCATCTATGGTGTGCAGCGTCGAGAACACCAAATGGCCGGTTTCGGAAGCTTCGAGCGCCACTTCCATGGTCTCGCGATCGCGAATTTCATCGACCAGAATGAGCTTGGGAGCCTGACGCAACGCCGCCCTCAGCGCAGTCGCAAAGTTTGGAGTGTCGGTATGCAGTTCCCGCTGGTGGACGGTGGCTTTTTGGTGGGCGTGAAGAAATTCTATGGGGTCCTCGATAGTAACAATATGGCAGGCAATTTCCTTGTTGATCTTGTCCACGAACGCGGCCAGCGTTGACGATTTCCCGCTGCCCGTTGGACCGGTGACCAGCACGATGCCAGGCCGCAATCCGGCCGCTTCCGCAAGCTGCTTGGGCAGGTGCAACGATTCAAAATCCGGCACGGTGCTGGCCACCACGCGCATGACGATCGCGCAGCTGCCGCGCTGCGTAAAAACATTCACGCGAAAGCGCGACACCCTGGGCAAGCTGTAGGAGATGTCGCACGATCCATCGTGCTTCAGCTTTTCGACGGCATAGCTGTTGCGCCCGATCAAATCCGCGGCGATTCGCGCCGTGTCTTCCGAGCCCAAAATGCCGACGCCTGGAATCTGCAGTTGCACCAGCTTGCCGTGCACTTCGGCCTGCGGCAAACGTCCGGGAGAGAAAATCACATCGCTGGTCCGTGGAGCCGCCTGAAGGATCGCGGCGATGATACTGGCCGTTGGGACAGCGGGCTTCGCTTCAATGGCAGCTGGAATATTCGGTCTTGTAGTGTCCATAGTTGTCCGTGGCGCTGCGCAGCCAAAAGTGGCCGCACTGCGCGCGTGATAAGAATTCAGGATGCCCGGTGTTCAGCGTCGATCCATCGCGCCAAGATCTGTTCGTGGTTGGTACCAAGAAATGCAAACCCCATACAACCGTCATTCTGCACGCCCGTCACTCTGGCCCATATTTCAGCGGTCTCCTCTTGCCAGTGGAATTCGAGTTTGACAACTGCACCCGGGTCAAATTGCGCCGGGCCGTTCACGCAACAGCCTTTGATGCTGACCTCGTTTGTTTGCGCATCAACGCGAGTGCGTTGAATGGGATCGAGTATCCGCACCTGCCATCGAAGCAAGTAACGGGAACATGTGCGCCTCTGCGGAAAACGTTGTCCGGCGTCCAATCCCGCCGCGAACGGATCTACTAGACGAGTGCTCATGCGCAAATGATAGGGTTTTTGGCCGCACTGCGATTGAATTCTCGAAAAATGCTCGGAATCGGAAGCAGAAAATTCGCACTGGAAGCAACCGAATGGCCGACTGTGCTGAAAAGTTTTTGCGAGTTTCCAATCGCACAGCGCCGTCGGGCGCGGAAGCGTTACTTTGCGGAGGATTTTGCAGCGGAGACCGTGAAAAGGCAGGAATACGTCAGCGTCTCCGGATTACGCAGATAGGCGAGGAATCGTTCCGAGTAAATTCGCGCCGACTCCTCGCTGCCGAGCACGGCCACAATCTGAGGCCGCGCGATGTCCAGCTTCGTTTTCCACTGGGAGAACTGTTTGTCGTCGATTCTGCCGGCGTAGAGATGATAGGGATCCACTTGGACCGTCACATCCGAGAGGGCCGCCTTCACGCACAGACTGAACAGCTTTCGTCCGACAAACGGATCGAAGCCGGTTGATCCCAGATAATTCACCACACGTTCGGTGGTTTCGCGCAGCTCCGTATCTTCGGGATAGTGCCAGAGGAGTTGGCCATCGAGGTCCTGCAGCAAAAGTTTGCCGCCTTCGCTGCAGACGCGAGCCATTTCTCGCACCGCCAGCTGCTTATCAGGAAGGTATTCCAGCAGAAAGCGGCAGAACACCAGATCGAAGCGATTCGCTTCGAAGGGAATGTCCATGGCGTCGCCGACATACGCATGTGCGTTCGGAAGCCCGCGAAAGCGCTGCTTGGCCTGCTCCACTCGGTCGATGCTTTTGTCCAGGCCAACAATTTCGATATCCGGATGGCTCTCCGCCAGTTCGCGAAGAAACACGCCGGGCCCGCACCCCACGGACAGGAAGCTTTTGACGCGAGGCAAATAGGGATCGAGAAACTTCGCGATCCACGCGCCCGCGTCCGCTTTATCAAGGAGCCGCTGGCCCTCGGCGGGATGTTCCATGATGTAGGAGTGTGTGCTCATACCTTAATTTGGCGAAGACGCCGCCCTTCCCAAGATCTTTACCAAGCAACGTGCGCGGCCAAGAGCGCTTCCGCGTCTCGCCGCGACACTGGTTTCGAAAAATAGAATCCTTGCGCGTACCGGCACTTTAATTTTTTCAGCTCGTCCGCCTGTTCGACTGTTTCCACTCCTTCAGCGACCACATCCAGGCAAAGATTCTTAGCCAACGGGAGAATGGTGCGAGCGATCTCCATCCCGTTCACACCAGCCGATGTGCCGCTGATAAACGAGCGATCGATTTTCAGCGTGTCCAGGGGAAACCGGTGCAAATAGCTCAGCGAAGAGTATCCCGTGCCGAAGTCGTCGATGGCCAAGCTAATTCCAAGCGCTTTCATCTGTTGCAACATCTCGACGGTAGCCGCGGGATCTTCCATCACCGTGCTTTCAGTTATCTCGAGCTTCAAAAATGCGGGCGAGAGATTCAGTTCCTTGAGCAGCGATGCGATGTTCTCGACTAAATTCGGCTGCATGAACTGCTTGACGGAAAGGTTCACGCTGATCGTCAACGAGCGATCCGGCCCCAGGTTGCGGTTCCATTCGCTGATATCCTTGCACGCCTGGCGCAGATTCCACCAGCCGAGCTCGCGGATCAAGCCTGTCTCCTCGGCGACGGGAATGAACTCCTTGGGAGCCAGCAATCCGCGCGTGGGATGCTGCCAGCGCAGCAAAGCTTCGAAGCCGGTGATCTCGCCGGAATCGAGGTCCACAATCGCCTGGTAGTAGTTCTGAAACTCCTCGCGATCGATGGCGCGGCGCAAGTCCGTCTCCAGCTGCAAGCGGGCCATCACGGTGGCGCGCATGTCCGCGTTGAAAATTTCGTACCGCGCTTTTCCAAGAGATTTCGCGCGATACATGGCCGTGTCCGCGTCGCGCAGTATCTCTTCCGGATGGCGATAGCTGGAATTGCCCTGCGCGATGCCGATGCTGGCCGAAGTGAACAATTCCTTGCCGCCCAGCATAAAAGGTTCGGAGAGTCCCTTCATGATTCTCTCGGCGGCGCGCTCCGCGTCGCTGGGATCTCGCAGATCGTCGAGGAGCACGGTGAATTCATCGCCGCCCATGCGCGCCAGCGTAAAGGTCTCATGCCCTAATCGAGCCACCGTGTCCGTCGCACGGAGGCAGCCTTCCAATCGTTTGGAAACACCCATCAGCAGCTGATCTCCGATCAAATGGCCCATCGAATCGTTGATCATCTTGAAGGCATCGAGATCCAAAAACAGGACTGCAAAGGAGCGTTCGGTGTGCCGCTTGGCGTGCTTCATCAAGCGATCCAGGCGATCCATAAAGAGCAAGCGGTTGGGCAATCCAGTCAGCGGATCGGAAACCTTGCCTTCGGTAATATCCGTCTGCGAGCCAGCCATACGCACAGGTTTACCTGAAGCATCGCGTGTGGCCACACCTCGGCTGAGCATCCAGCGGAAGATTCCGTCCCGATGCCTCATGCGGTGGACGGCTTCGAAATGGGGCACGCGCCCTTCCTGATGTGCGACGATCTCTTGCTTCATGCGGTCGCGATCCGCGTCATGAATGCGATCGAACCATTCGTCTGGACTATCGCCGATCTCGTCATCTTGAAAGCCGAGCATCGCTTTCCAGCGCGGCGAAAAATAGATCACGTTGGTCGCAAGATTCCAGTCCCACAGTCCGTCGTTGGCGCCGCGCGCCGCCAGCGCGTAACGCTCTTCGCTCTCTTTGAGTCCTTCTTGGGCGCGCTTGTGCGAAAGCTGCGTTCCGATACGCGCCAAAGCTACTGCAAAGTCCACCGGCTTGGTCAGATAGTCGTTGGCGCCCATGCTCAAAGCGGTGACCACGTCTTCGCTTTGGCTTCTGGCGGTGACCATGATGACCGGCAGTTCGATGGGCGAATGGTGTTTTCGAATCTCCTGCAACGCTTCGAGGCCGCTTACTTCGGGCATTTCGATATCCAGCAGCACTAGATCGTATTTCTCTTCTTTGATCCGCTTCATCAACTCCTGTGCGCTCGCAGCAACTTCCACTTGGTACCCTTTGCGCTCGAGACGACGCGCCAGCATGTCGCGATTCAGCTCGTTGTCGTCGACAATCAGTAGACAGTTTTGGCGCGAATTCATGAGGTTTTTTTCTCCGTAAGGGCGCTGCTGATTTTCTCCTGCAGGCGGACGAAATCGATGGGCTTCGTGTCGTAGTCGTCGCAGCCGGCTTCAATGGCTTTGGTGCGGTCGGTGGCAAGAGCGTGAGCGGTGAGGGCGATGATCGGAATGTTGCGCGTGGCCGGATCGGATTTGAGCAGCCGCGTAACTTCCCATCCGTTCATTACGGGGAGGCTCATGTCCATCAGAATAAGGTCCGGAAATTCGGAGTGAGCGAGATCGTGGCCCTGAGCTCCATCGTGAGCGGCGATTACGCGGTAGCCCTTTCGTTCGAGCCGCCGGGTCAGCATGTCCCGATTCATTTCGTTGTCTTCAACGAGCAAGATTGTGACGGGCACGACTAGTTGCTCCTGTTCGATTGCGGATCTTTGCGTTTCGCTGTTTTCGATTTCGTGTCTGAAGTCCGCTCGACGCCAACGCCGACCGCTTCAGGATTGGCGGCCATGTGAGCGCCGCTATACCGTTCGATCAATTCCGCTAGTCGCTCGCGGTCGACGGGCTTCACAAGATAGCTGGAAGCTCCCAGGTTAACGCCGGTGACCTCGTTATCAACGATGGTAACCATGATCACGGGAATGGCCGCTAGCTCCGGATCCGATTTCAGGCGCTTGAGCACCGTCCAGCCGTCTACGCCGGGCATCACGACGTCCAAAGTGATGACCACAGGCCGAATTTTCCTGGCGAGTTTGATCCCTTCCTCACCGTTAGAAGCAGCGGTCACCTGAAAGCCCATTTTGGTGACAAAGCGGGTCATCAGATCGCGCACGGCGGGATCGTCATCGATCACCAGAATCGTTTCGGCCCTCGATTTGGACTTCAATGCAGCGGCTGGTTGCTCAGTGTCTGCTTTCGGGCTGGCAGTACTCGATGGCTCGCTGGTGACCTCGGCAGGCAAATACACCGTAAACACGGAACCTTTGCCTGGCTCGCTTTCAACGCTCATGTTCCCGCCCATCATCTGAGCGAAACGGTGACTAATCGCGAGGCCGAGGCCGGTACCGCCATACTTCCGGGCGATCGAGACGTCCGCCTGCGCGAACTCCTTGAATAAGTTTTGTTGCTGCTCCGCGGTGATTCCGATACCGGTATCTCGTACTCGAAGGCGAATCCATGCTAGACCATCCGCTTGCGTTCGTTCGGCTTCCAAAGAAATCGTTCCGTGGTCGGTAAATTTGGCTGCGTTGCTGAGCAAGTTGGCCAGAATCTGGCGCACCTTGGTTACGTCCGAACGCATACTGCCAAGGTGTTCGGAAAGGTTCAGCTGGAAAGCGTTCGAGTTCTTGGCCACGGCAGGCTGCAGAGTGGAGGCGAGATCCTGAATCATGGTTCCCAGATCGAAGGTTTCCACGTGCAGAGCCATCTTTCCGGCTTCGATCTTGGAGAGGTCCAGAACGTCGTTAATTAGGGCCAGCAAGTGCTTGCCGGCCGATTCAATTTTTTGCACGTCCTTGACGTTTTGAATTTCCCCGGAGTCTTCAATTTCCTCCTGGATCATTTCGCTATAGCCGATGATGGCATTCAGAGGCGTGCGCAATTCGTGGCTCATATTGGCCAAAAACGCGCTTTTCGCGCGGCTAGCGTCTTCGGCCGCACGCTTGGCGGAAAGCAACTCTTCCTGCGTTTTCTTGCGGTGGATGATTTCGCCTTCCAATTCCTGCGTTCGTGTCTGCAGCTCGTCGTTGGCGCTTTGCAATGCTGAATCGCGTTGCTGAATTTCGGCCAACATGGTGTTGAAGCCGTCGATTAGCCTGCCGATTTCGTCATCGTAAAATTTCAGCGCTCGGACTTCATAGTTCTTCTTGGCGGAAACGATGCGCATGGTGTCTTCCAAGCGCAAGATCGGCTGCGAAATCAGCGCCTGCAATTTGGAGGCGATCAGCAGCGCGAGAAAAGACGATCCCAGCATGAAGAGCAGCAGAAACCCCGCGTAGCGTTTGGCTCGCGAACTCCACTGGCTCATATCCGATTGCAGAAATAGGGTCCCGACGGAATCGCCGTTGAACGATACGTCGTGAAACACCTCCAGATAGCTCCCTCGAAAGCGGGAACCGTTGCTCTGGATCACATCCGAAGGAAGATCCGGGTGCGCCACATCCGCGCGCACGTACTTGGCGAATATTTTTCCGTTGGGACTGTACAGCACCGCGGCCACGATGTCTTCTTTGGCTTTGAGCGCCGATAACGTGGCGGTCGCCGCGGACGCGTCTTTGAAGCCCATGGCGACGGCGCTGTTGTAACCGATGATTTCCGCTTGCGTCGCCAGATCCTCGCTCAGCACGTGGCGAAACGAGAGAAGGTCGTACATCAGGAAACTGGCGGACAGGAGAACCAACGCGACGCTGCTAGTCAGCATCGTGATGATCATCAATTTAGCTTTGATGGAGAGGTTTTTCAGGTTCACTGCGCCCTCCGGCCATCAGACGCAGTGTCGGGCACAATTTTGGCCAGAGCCAAAAGCCGTGAACTGATGTTGATGCGCGCTTGCTTCGCGGCATTCACGTCGATTTCAAACCGTACCTTGTCATCCTCCAGAACGAAGTTGATGATGCCGCCGCGCTCGGCGAACCCAGGCGTGTCTCCGATCGTCAGGATCGGGAGTCCATGAATCATCCGAAAAAGGTCGTCGAAGTGCGCCTTTTCCGAAGAACTCACAAAGATGATATTGCAACCCTTGAGGTCGTCTCCCCACTTCAGGTGTTTCACGACGAATTCCCTGCCATTCACTTGCTTCCCGCGAAGCACGTTATCGAGCGTGCCTTGAAACGGATCGGTGCCCAAAATAGCGATAACGATCGGAGAATTCGGTTCCGGAAAAACCGGCGCGGGCCACTCCATCAGCTTGGCGAAATTGTAGATGAATCCCGCCTTGATCAGATACTCGGACGAGGCCGAATCAGCGCCCTGTGCTGGGATCGACTGCGCGGCAAGCAAACAGATTAGGCACGCGGCGGCGATCGTAAACTTCCAGATTTTTCTCCGCCCCTTGGTCACCATCGACTCCCGGAATCCTTTTGGCGCTGAATGAACCGTTACCGCTTCGCGAAATCGATCGTGATCGAACCGAAAATGCTTCGGGTGACCACGGTGGGCATGGTGTTAATGAAGTCAGGGACGAATTCGATATGGCGATTGTCCAGCCAGTTGAGGCCATCGAACCCAAGGGTGACATGAGGCATCGGACTCCACCGGATCCCCGCATCGAGCGAGGTGTACGAAGGGATGTTGAGCCCCGGCAGGTGGTCCACGTAACGCACGCTGAAATGCTGCTCGATGTTTCTCGGCAGTTCCAGCGAGGATTGGAAGTAGGCTTGGTTTTTAGGATTGCTTCCGTTCGGCAGGTCCGGAGTCGGATCGTTGCTGTTGGCGTTCTTATGGATGTTCATCTCCAGGTAGCTGTAGTTGCCGTACAGCTTCCACATGGGAAGAACTTTCCAGTTGAAGAATGGCTCGACCCCGTAAGTCCCGCCGCTCATCTTGTTGCCGGCCATCAGCGGAAACACATAATGGAATGGCGGTGGGGTGGCTTCCGGGAAAGGCGTTCCGGCCTCCGCCGTCAGCAAATTCGTGTAGCTGTTGTAGAAGGTGGCAATGTCGGCCGAAAATGTTTTAGTGGCCTGCACGCGGTAGCCAACTTCGTAGGCAATCATGTCCTCTGATCGAAACTGAGGGTTGCCGTATATTGCCTCGATCACAGGAACCGGGCTGTAAAACGGCGGTGCGCCCGGCGGCACGACGCCGGAGTTGAGGCGCAAACCTTCCTCGGTGATCGCCGGGGTGCGTACGGCGCGCGAGATGGCTCCCCAAACCGACTGGTTCGCGCTGAGGTTGACGAGCAAGCGGACGTTGGGTTCGTACTCGAACCCGGTAAAATCGTTGTGCTCGAGCTTCGAGCCGACCGTCAGCCGCAGCCGATCGTTTAGGAAATGAATCTCGTCCTGCAGAAAAGCGTTAAATAGATTGTACTGGCCCTGGCTCGGCTGAACGGCGACCGTGAACGTGGAATCGCTGCGATCCTGGATCGATCGGTAACCCGCCCCCCAGACGATTTCGTGCCTGTCCCCGACGTGGAAGTCGTGCTGGAACTCGACGTCGTAGACCGACTCGTGGTCAACGAAAAGGTTGTTATCCGCGTAATTCGTGCGATCGAAGTACGCCTGGAGCGAAAGCGAAGAGTTGCTGTACGTGTGAGTCCAGCGGCTGAGCACGTCTCCGCCGCTATATTCGCCGGTGTTGGCAAACGTCTGAGAATACGGAGCGGTAAGCGACGGAATCGTCAGAGTCTCACCGTCCTGGCTATGGTACATGTCGCCTTGGACGGTCAGCGAATCTTTGCCTGAGAGCGTCCAATCGGACCGGAACCCGCCGCTTTCCTGATACCAGCCATCGGACGCATTCTGTCCCGCCAAATTGGTCGAGGATCCGAAATCAAAACCTTTCACGTATGCCCTGTAGTAGCCCTTGTTGCCAACCTGACCGCCATATCGGACGCCGTCGGCGGTAAGCTCTTCATCTCCACCGCCCGCCTTGATCAGTCCAGATTGAGTCTCTTTCGCGGGTTTGGTGATGATATTAATCACGCCGTCGACCGCGTTGGCGCCCCACAGCGTTGCTCCCGGTCCGCGAATCACTTCGATGCGCTCCACATCGTCAAGCATCACGTCTTGAACGTCCCAGTAGACGCCGGAGAACAGCGGAGTGTACACGCTGCGACCATCGATCAAGACGAGCAGCTTGTCATCGAAACGTCCGTTGAATCCTCGCGCGCCGATGGCCCATTTATTTTCGTCAATGCGCGCCACCTCAAGACCAGGCACCATCTCCAGAAGTTCCGGGATGTTCCGCGCGCCCGAGCGCTGGATGTCTTCCTGCGTGATCACGAAAATGGCCGCAGCGGCGTCGGCGAGCTTTTGCGCTCTCTTCGAGACGGAGGTGACCTGAACGTTCATTAGGTCTTCCACGCTCATGGCGGTGACGTCCGGGACGTTCTGCCCGTCGCTGGCACCCGCGTTGCCGGTCAGAAACAGTCCGACCACAGCAGTAGCGAGGATGCGCTTTAGGAGCGTTGGCCGCGCGCTCGCGTGCCGGCGCGAGATGTCTCCGGTCACGCGCTTCCGCGTCGTTTCCGCAGTTCGAGGTGCCGCCTGTTTCGTTAAATCGCTTTTCATATCGATTCCTGGAATACGCGAGATAGCTGCAAACCATGCCTTTGCGATCGAGACAGAACCTTGGAGTAGAAGCTGTCGACGTGCCGGTACGATCGGGCGTAACCGTCTTTCAGCCAAATGCATTGGCAATAGTGACGCACGATCTGCGCCCCCAACTTTTCAAGCCTGGGAGCCGCCTCTTCTGAGGCGATTACCGGTATGTCCGACAATTCGAAATTCTCGTAAGCGGTCATTGCCGCCGTGAGCAGTGATGTTCCGGCCCCCTCGATTTCCGAAGCCGAAAGGTACGATGGCAAAAGCAAATCGCAGCGGTTCTCCAGATAGCTGAAGTTCAGTCCCAGCGGACCTCGGTATGCGATTGCCGCGCCGATGGGCTCGTCGGTACCTTTACGGTAGGCAAGCCAGACCTGCCGGGTGCGCCGCAGTCCCACACGGCGGTACAGTCCATCCAGAGCGTTGAACGGAACATCTTCCGCCAGCTCTTCGGCGGTCAGATAGATGTGGCCCCTGGTTAGCTCCGCGATGGCCCATAAATCCCGCTTCCGCGCCGGATCGTAGGCAATCACGCGAACCCCAGCATCTGTTGGCAGCGACAGTTTTCGCGAGAGAGCCAGATAGGCGTATTGCTGTGCGGACGACAGAGAATCGCCGATGCTTTGTGTCATGGAGCCGAAAACGCGCGCTGGAAAGCGGTTTTCAGGCCGGTACCAGTTTTGCGCCGATTCATCCGACCCCTTCAGGATGCTTTCAGCTTCCGCGGCGAGCATCACCGCGCGCGACGCGAATGGATTGTCTTCGGAAACCAGGTGCTGGTAGGTCCAACCGTGACGGGAACTGCGCCAGACAGCCAAGGCAGCGCGCCCCTTCTTGTCATCGCCCGCGGTGAGCACGTAGAGCAGAGACTCTTCCGCTCGCAACATTCGCCGCCAGTTTTCCTTCACAAGCTCCATGTGGGGCAGAAGCCGAGCAGCTTTTTCGGGGTAGAGAAATCCGGTGCTCTCGTACAGCCTAAAAAGTTCATCGATGTCAATCTCGTTTACCTGCACCCCATAGGAGGCGCGCAGTTCCGAAAGCCGCGGAAGCTTATTTATTGTTTCCTGGTCTTGCGCGTCCAAGGGCATATGTTCTCCACGAGAGTTGTTGAATCTGTTTCAATACGGACTTTCCGGCTTTCCGAAACCGTCCCCCGGACTTAGCCCCCGCTGGCCCGCTTCGCTCGGCGACATTCCCAATCGAAAGCACGTGTCGCCTACGCATAAGTGCGCCGCGCAGTACACGACCGTAGGCACATTTATAGAGTTACGGTCCGTGCTCCTAAATGGGCCGTCCGTACCATTTGCACACTTATGCGGCGAGTGGGTTAATAGCAGCTTCGAAGGCGCTGGGCAGGCGACTTCCCTTGGCTTTTTCGGCAATTGAGCGTTGGTTGTTGTGGCTATGCGGTGAGTGAGGTATCTAAAATTGGGTGTGAAGGCGTAGTGTTCCACAGCGACAGGAGACGAGCATGGCTCAAGCAGCTTTTGCGATTCGACGCATGAATCCGCGATTCCCATGTGCCGCGGATGCCGAAATCACTTTTCACGACGGAAACGCGCTCCGCGCCAAGCTCAGCGAGTTAAGCTCGCGTGGATGCTACATCGATACGCTCCAGCCTGTTCCGGTAGGCACTGAAATGCACATCGCGATCTGCGACGGTCCGAGCCGGTGCGAGGTGGACGGCAAGGTCATCTACGGGCACGCTGGCAGCGGCTTTGGTGTGTTTGGGATGGGCGTCGTGTTCGCGGAGATGAGCTCCGAGCAGAACCTTACGATAGCGGCATGGCTGAATGAACTTGCCGCGCAGGCTTCGAAACGCAACGAACCGGCGTACGAGTCGTAGAGTCGCGCCTCGACCGGCGCCGTTATCAGAGTGAACTTAACCAGATTTTCGCGTGCCCTCATTACGCTGTGGCAGCGTAAAGCCGATCGATCCCGCGAGATGTTTGGTGCGGCCACTGCACATTCCGCGCTCCCGCGCACAGCAACGCAACCGCAGGTTCGGCACGCTTAACCTCAACCGCCGTATGAGTCGGGATGCCAGAGGCCCGGCTCTCCACTGCTCCGGTTGAATCAGCCCGTCTGGAAGCTTTCCGTCAGCAGAAAATTTCTGCTTTACGATCCCCGCTTTAGGCTCTGCGTAATATTTTGTCCAATGCGAGCCGCGATTCCCCGTATGGATCGTCCACGGCTTCGCACTGGTCGTTGAAGATCATGACGGCTCGCTTTGTCTCATTAAACGCGGGCCAGTTAGCAAGTCCCTTGTGATTGGGATTGCCGCTGCGCGCGAAAGCTGTCCACGCTCCGCTCATCTTCGCCTCGAGAGCATATCGGTCCTCGCCGGAGCCGGTCATCGATTTCGCCAGGTCGACATTGTCGAATACAAACGGAATCTCCAACGTATGGAAGGTTCGAAGCTTTCCATCGCGCACCGGCGATCTCCAGGTGAAATAATATTGATAGACCGGCGCGCCGCCCTGCGCGGCTTTCCGGTCGGCCTCAATCAGCACTCCCTGGCGAAACGTAGCATCGGAAGCGATGATCAGGTAGAGATCCGTGTTGCTCGCCTTCGGGCGCCCTTTCCGATACGCGGCAATTAGCGCGTCCACCTGTGTGTCATCCGCGCCGCGCAGGATTTGCTTCACGTGCATGTGCAGCGATGCGTCGTCGATCGGATCGAGGATCTGATTCGGGAAAAACGTCACTTCCGTCTCGACGGTGCCGATCAGCAGCGGAACATTCGCGGAAATCGCGGGTGCCGTGGGATTAAATGGATCGCTCGGCAGCGTGGTGCCGTCCACCACGGGCGCAAGAGCGAGAGAACCCGATCCCGGCATTCCGTTTCCGGACAATTCCCCCATGACCTGCAAAAGCTGATTCATCGGGAGCTTCTGAAGCTGGTCAACCTGCCCGGATTGCAATCCCAGCTTTGCCATAAATGCTTCGGCCGATTTCGTGGCACGCTGGCGTGGAAGCCCTGTCACTGCCGCGCCGCTTTCCACGATCGCACGATGGAATAGTCCGTGGGCGGGAGGCATGGCCATCAATGCGCTTACTTTCCCTCCGCCTCCAGACTGTCCGAAGATGGTCACGTTGGCGGGGTCGCCGCCGAATTGCGCGATGTTGTCGCGAACCCACTCAAGCGCGGCGACCATGTCCAGCATTCCCACGTTGCTCGCCTGCGCGAAACTTTCACCGCCAAGTTCGGCTAGATAAGTGAACCCAAAAACTCCGAGGCGGTGGTTCAGAGTCACCACCACAACGTCGTGTTTGCGCGCCAAGTTCGTGCCGTCGTAGCAGACAAATGCGCCCGAGCCGGTGGTGTATCCGCCGCCGTGCATCCACACCATCACGGGCCGCTGGCCGCCAAGCCCGGCGGTCCAAACATTCAGACACAGGCAGTCCTCGCTCATCGGGCCGCCTGGATCCATTGGCTCGAACTCGGGAGGCACCATGCCGTGAAATTGATTGTCAAGCTGCAGCGCGCGTGGTCCGAACTCAACCGCATCGCGCACGCCCGTCCACTGTGCAGCCTTTCGTGGAGGCATAAACCGGGCATTGCCGTCGGTGGGAGCGCCGTATCGGACGCCCTTGAAAATGTGTACGCCGCCGGTGGTCGCTCCTCGGATTTTTCCGGCGCTCGTTTCCACCACGGCGCCCGACGCGGCTTTCGGTTCCATCCCGAGCGCGTTTAATTTGCCACTCATCAAGGCTCCTGCCGCCAAAGTTCCGAGGCCCATGAACGATCGTCGGTCCATATTCGCTCCTCCCACCGGTTGCGAATTCCTCTCGTGCGAGTCCCCATGCGAATCCTTCCGCCCAAATTCTCCACGATCTGGTTCTCAATTATCGAAGCGGTCGCGATTTACGCTACGCTGCCCGTCCCCACAGTTTCTTCGACGCGATCTGAGCGCCTTCGGCGAGCGCGCGGAATTTCATCCACGCAAACGCAGGGAACACCGGACCGAACCCGGCAAACGTGCCAAAGCCGCAGTCGCTTCCAGCCATCAACCGCTCGCGTCCCACCACTTCCGCATAACGCAACAGGCGCTGCGCCACCACTTCCGGATGTTCCACGTAGTTGATGCCCGACGAAATTACTCCGGGAATCAAAATCTTTTCGTCAGGCAGCTTGATCGTCTTCCACGCTTCCCATTCGTGTTCGTGGCGCGGATTCGCGCCCTCCACCAGCAGCGCCATCGGCTTGGCTTTGATGACCAGCGGAAAAATTTTCATGCAGGACATATCGTGAACGTGCGAGCCGTCATAATTTCCCCAGCACACGTGCATGCGCACGCGATCCGCGGGGATATCGGCGAGCGCATGATTGAGAGCCTCAACCTGCAGTTCCGCGTAGCCAAGGAACTCTTCGTCGCTCAGGTTTTTAAAACGCGAATGCCGCCCCATCGCCAGATCGGGGCAATCGAGCTGCAGCAGCAGGCCCGATTTCGCGATCATCTGGTACTCTTCGCGCATCGCGTTGGCCAGCGCCTCCAGATATGCCTCGTGCGAAGGGTAATATTCATTCGGCTGGAACACGGCGATGGTGCCAGGCGACACCGCGTTCATGAAACCTTCCGTCACCTTGGCCTTGGCCATCGCTTCCTTCATGTGCGCGATATCTTTTTCAACGGGCGATAGATCCCGCACCTTGATCGGCCCTTTGCAAACGGGCCGCCGGTAGGTGGCCGAATGCCCGGTCTTCACCAGTCGGTCGCGAAACTCGGGAAAGTCTTCCAGATCCTGCGGCGTGGGGCGCGCGGAATCGCCTTCAAAACCCGTCAGACGATGCCTAATGTAGGTGGCGTAACTGATCTTGCTCATTTCGCCGTCGCTGACGACGTCAATGCCCGCCTCGCGCTGGCGGTTCACCACCTCGGCGACGGCCCTCCGCATCACTTCATCGAATTGTGCCGGGTCGTAATCATCGTCGCGGTCCTGCGCGAATAGCAGATCCACAACTTCCTGCGGGCGCGGCAGGCTGCCTACGTGTGTGGTGAGGATTCGGTCTGTGCTGCGCTTCATCGGAGTCCCTTCGCGGCGGCAATCAACGCGGCTGAGAAAATACTCCGCAACCCCGCCGCTTGCAACCAGAAACGGTCAGCATCCAACGCCGAGCCGCCCTACATGGCAATTTGGCTTCCGTCCGTCCTGAATGCGATCATATTTACATGCGCAAACGAAACATCATTATCCTTGGCAGCCTGATTGGCGCTGCCGCTGGCTGGGCCTTCGCCCATTCCAACTCGCCCCTCGAAACCGTGCCGAATGTTGACCTCAGCAGATATACCGGCCGATGGTATGAAATTGCCCGTTACCCCAACCGGTTCGAACGCAAATGCGACCGCGACGTCACCGCGGAGTACTCGATCAAAAACAATGGCGACATACGTGTGGCGAACTCCTGCGTCAAATCTTCGGGCGCGATCACGCAAGCTATTGGTACAGCCAAGGCCATCGACAAGGCGACGAACGCAAAGCTGAAGGTCGCGTTTTTTTGGCCGTTCTACGGCAAATATTGGATCATCGATTTGGGACAAAACTACGATTACGCCGTGGTCGGAGAGCCTGCCCGCGAATATTTATGGATTCTCAGCCGGACTCCCCAAATGCCGGACCCACTGTATCAACAAATCACCGCGCGCCTGGCCTCCAAGGGCTACGATGCCTCCAAACTGGTCAAAACGCGCCAGACCGCACTTCGCTGATCGAAATCGCGGGAATTCGGCGACGATACGATTGATCTCGCGCTAAATCTCCTCGACAAGCTCAATCGTTACCCCATGTTGTATACTGCGCGCCATGGAAGCGCCCAATTTCGAATTTAACCTAAGCCGCCTGGAACGCGTGATCGAGGGACCCGGCAAAGTTGCCGCGCTCGGCGACGAACTCGACCGTCGCGGCCTGCAGCGCGCCATCATAGTCACCGGCAAAACTCTCGGCGCGTCTGTCCTGCTCGAAAAACTTACGGGAGCGATTGGCTCTCGCTGCGCGGGCGTATTCCGCAGAGCGAAGCAGCATGTTCCGTGGAGTTCCGTTCACCAGCTGAAAGCGGAAATCGAACGGCTGAATGCGGACTCGCTGATCAGCTTCGGCGGCGGCAGCCCGATCGATACCTGCAAAGTGGCTACACACGCCTTGCTGCCGACGCGCGAACTCGTTCATATCGCCGTCCCAACCACTCTCTCCGCCGGCGAATACACGCACGCCGGCGGCGTCACCGACGAAAAGACGCTGGTGAAATCAGGCGTGTCCGATCCGCGCCTGCAAGCCCGCACCATCCTCAACGACCCGGAGCTGACTCTTGAAACTCCCTCCTGGCTGTGGGTTTCCACTGGCATGCGTTCGCTCGATCATGCCATCGAGAGCATTTACGCGATTCGCCATCACCCGCTCAGCGATACGCTCGCCTCGAAAGCAATTGCGATACTTTTCGAGCACCTAAAACCATCCATCGAAGGTGACAGTAAGGAACAAATCCCGCATCGCGGCTACTGCCAAATGGCCGCGTGGTTTTCAATCTTCGGCGCGATGAACACGCGCTTCGGAATTTCGCATCTGCTCGGCCATCAGATCGGCCCGCGCTGGAATGTGCCGCACGGAGTCACGTCTTGCATTACGCTGCCGCACGCAATGCGATTCATGGCTGAAATCGCGCCGCAGCGGTTCGGTCCAATTGCGGAGGGCCTCGATCTGCCATTCGATCCAACGAAGTGCAGGGCGGCGGCTCTCGCGTGCGCCGACAAAGTGGAAAAGTTCATTGCCCAATTCGACGTGCCGCACACCCTAAAGCACGCCGGCGTTCCCGGCGGCGAGTTAGATCAAATTGTCCCCACCGTGGCGCACGAACTTGAACGGTCGGGCACGATGGACCGCCCGGTGACAGAGAAAGAGATCGCTTCCCTGCTGAAAGCGGCGTATTGAGAGGCAGCGCCAGCCGCGGGCTCTCTCGAATCCCGCGGGCTGGACGCAAGCCCTGAAGTAAGCTACTTCTGACGTTTGTCTCCCCCGATAAATACCGCGCTGGTGCGCCGGGAAGCAGTCAACCCAGATGCGGGCTGTTCGGCTGCGCTAGTAGCCGCTTCCGCGGGTGCGGGCGCATTCACCGGAATCTTTCGCGCTCCTGGAGGCCGATTGCCTTCCGGCACCGTGATCGGCTCGAGCATGGCCTCCACTTCCTTGCGCCGCGATTCAAACCACGGCGGCAACAAGAGGCTTGTTCCCAACTGATCGGC
Organism: Candidatus Dormiibacterota bacterium; assembly: GCA_035534415.1. Classification (GTDB taxonomy): domain Bacteria; phylum Acidobacteriota; class Terriglobia; order Acidiferrales; family UBA7541; genus Palsa-295. The sequence continues at coordinate 54,655 of DATLSB010000164.1, forward strand.
CGGCTCGTCCACCGCAAAGCCTTGCGGTACGTTAGCCGCGCACTCCACCAAAATTCCGCCCGGGCAGCGGCAATACACCGAGTGGAAATACATGCGGTCCTTGATTTCAGACGCGTCCGTGTATCCCAGCTCGTCGTAAATTCCCTTCTGCTCGGCCAGCTTTTCGTCATTCTCCACTTCGAGAGCCAAGTGGTGCGCCGTGCCCGCGCCGAAAATCCAGCTGCCGGCCGGCCGATCGGGCTCGTGCAGTAGCGTCACCGTCTTCGCCGCTCCGCCTTCTCCGATTTCGAAGCGGTGGTATGGTCCCTCGACGCCGGTCTTGCGAAACCCAAGCGCGTCCACGAAGAACCGCTCCGTCTCCGGAATTTCACGAACCGAAAGAACCGGCCCATGAAACCCTCGCGAGGTCACATCGCTGGTCACGTCCTTCGTCGTCCAACCCTTGCGCTTATCCGCATTATCCTCGAGCACTTCGAGCTGAATGCCGGAGGGATGGCTGAAGCGCACGAATTTCTGCCCGAACCGCTCCTGAATTCCGCCGTTTTTCACGCTGTGACGGTTCAGATGCTCGGCCCAAAACTTCAGCGAACCTTTGGGAACCGTGTAGGCCGTCGATTGAATCTGCCCTGACCCCGGCTTGCCCTGCACGCGCTTGTACGGAAAAGTCGTATACACCGAGCCTGGCTCGGCGTCGGCGTTGGCATAGTACAGATGGTAGTGCGCGTAACGCCCGTCAAACAGAACCGTCTGCTTGATCAACCGCTGCCCGAACACTTGTGTCTGAAAGTCGATATCCTCTTGCGCCCCACCCACGCACACAGTGATGTGATGAACTCCCTTTACCAGCGACATGTCTCTTACCTCCGCCGTGACCGCCACACCTTCGATTGTGGTTCATCGCGCCGAAAAGCGCCGCGGTTGCCCGCGCGTTTTCTCCGACCCCGCCTTCCGGAGCCTGCCCACCTGCGGCGGATTCTATACACGCCCGCGGCACACGCGCAAGTTTTAGTGGCCCGCCAATCCGCCGCCAATCGAACGCCGCCCGGAGTACGTCTGTTGACTGGAGGACCGACACTTGCATTCACGCTCGTACTAAGCGCTGGCCTGCCCTGCAAAACGAATCTCGAAATAGATGTTCGCGCTGGTCCATTTTATGGTACAAAGCGCGCGTCCGAAGGGTGGGACCGCCGCGCGCGTGTTTCTTTGGGGGCCTCCTAATTATGGTCACCGGTCGTGAGGTTAGGTCACTAGGTTTCTTGCTGCTTGTACTGTTGTGCATGAGTACCGCCACGCCGGCGACCGCGCGAATGGGTCCATCCGGCGAGGAATCGCAAAACCAGGTACACATCTGGCACGTGCAGGGCAATGTTTACATGCTAGTCGGAGCTGGCGCGAACATCACCGTCCAGGCGGGCGACGATGGCGTGCTGGTTGTGGACACCGGAACCGCTGCGATGAGCCAGCAAGTGCTCGCCGCCATCCGCTCCATTTCAGACAAACCGATCCGCTACGTCATCAACACCAGCGCGGATCCCGATCACACGGGCGGCAACTTGGTAATCGCGCAAGCAGGCAGCACGATCGCCGGAGGCAACGTCGTCGGCAATATCGGCGCCAGCGCCGGTGATCAGGCCACTGTGATCGCTTTCCAATCCGTGCTCGACCGCATGAGCGCGCCCACCGGCGAAAAGTCGCCCACGCCGCAAGGCGCATGGCCTACCGATACGTATACGACCGACGAAAAGAAGCTCTATTTCAATGGCGAGCCGATCCGCATCATTCACATAGCAAACGCGCATTCCGATGGCGATAGCATGGTTTTCTTTCAGAGGTCAGACGTTATCTCGACAGGCGACATCTTCTCTACCGTTTCGTATCCCGTCGTGGAGCTGGACAAAGGCGGCAACATCAACGGCCTGATTGACGGGCTGAATCGCATCATCTACCTCACCACTCCGATCTCCATGCAGGAGGGCGGTACGATGGTCATTCCCGGTCATGGGCGCGAGTGCGACCAGTCGGACGTGAAGTGGTATCAGGAAATGGCCACCATCCTTCGCAATCGAGTTCAAACCTATATTAAGAGAGGCATGACGCTCGAACAGGTGAAGCAGGCCAGTGTGACATTGGGTTACGATCCGCGCTATGGCGCGACGGAAGGCCCGTGGACCACGAAGATGTTTGTGGACGCGATGTACAAGAGCCTTACCGAAAAACACTGACGCGACTTTTGGGCGCCGCTGTCTTATTGTTATTAAGGGAATGCCTTTTTAGCAGGGGGAGTGCCATGAAACAGAAAATCGCGGTTCTTTTTCTTGCCGTGTCCATTCTAGCCACTGGCGCGGCTTACGCACATCATTCTTTCGCGGCCACGTATTTCGTCGATCGCGAGATCACCGTCAAGGGCACCTTAACTCAGTTTCTCTATCGCAACCCGCACTCGTTCATCAAAATCCAGGGGCCCGATAGCGAGGGCCATATGCAAACGTGGTCAATCGAGTGGGGTGGCGGCGCTCAACTCACCCACGATCACGTTTCGCGCGATACGCTCCGGCCCGGAGACGTGGTGATCGTCACTGGCAATCCGGGACGCGAAGCCAGCGAGCATCGCATCCGCTTGCACAAGATCGTACGGCCGTCCGACGGCTGGAAGTGGGAAGGCGTGATCATGTAGCCGTTCTTTCGCCGGCCGATCGAGCTGGCGCAAGTTCGGCGGATCCGTAGTTGTCTGGGCCGAGTCGCGCTTGTCCGCGACAAGCGGCCTGACCGATGGAGGGGGAAGCATGTACCGCCAAGTGTGCTTGAGGCGTATCCTGCCGCTCTGTCTGAGCCTGGCGGCGCTTTCGATCGCGATTCCCAGCCGCGCCAGCGCTCAGTTCGGCGGGTACCCTCCGCCAGCGCGCCCTGCGAATCCCCGCCAAATCGCGCCGCAGGATTTCACCGGCTATTGGGTCTCTCTCGTCACGGAAGACTGGCGCTGGCGGATGCTAACTCCCGATAAAGGGGACTACTCAAGCGTTCCGCTGAACTCCGTTGGCAAAGCGCTGGCTGATACTTGGGATCCAGCCAAGGACACGGCCGCGGGCGAGCAGTGCAAGTCGTATGGCGCTCCTGCACTGATGCGGATTCCGACGCGCCTGCATATCGCGTGGGCGGATGACCATACGCTTCGCATCGATACAGATGCGGGCACCCAAACAAGACTCCTTCATTTCGATAGCGCCGCGCCTGCGGATTTCACTCCGTCGTGGCAGGGCTATTCGGTGGCCAGTTGGGAAGGCCTAAAGCAAGGCGGCATGTTCCGCCTGCCCACGGTCGCAGGCGGAGGCGCCCAGCAGACGCGCGCGCCAGAGGGATATCTGAAAGTCGTCACCACGCATCTGCGGCCCGGTTATCTGCGCAAAAATGGCGTGCCCTACAGCGCGAATACCGTTCTCGAGGAATATTACGACGGCTTCACCGAGCCCAACGGCGATAGTTATCTGGTGGTGACCACCATCGTCACCGATCCCCAATACCTGTCCCAGCCCTTCATCACCAGCTCGCACTTCAAAAAGCAGACGGATGCTTCCGGATGGAATCCCACCCCCTGCGAAGCGCGATGACCCACAGCCGGATCGACGGGATCATTCCAATTTCGTCGGCCCCAAGGATGGGTGATGTATCTCACTAGATTCCTGGTGTGGCTGGACGCCACTCATTTCAGCCACTGGATGCGCGATTCGATCTATGCCGAGCCTATTGTGGAGAGCATTCACGTCCTCACGCTCACGTTCTTTCTGGGATTTGCCGTTCTCCTCGATCTGCGGTTGCTCGGCGTGTGCATGAAAAAGCGGCGCGTATCCGAGGTGCTCGGCCAATTCAATCCGTGCCTCTTCTGCGGATTCGCGGTGATGATCATTTCCGGAGTTTTGCTATTCTCCGGCGATCCGGTGGACTTTTACAGCACGAGTTTCTTCAAGATCAAAATGATTCTGCTGGTCTTCGCTGGACTGAACGTTTTGATCTTCAACGCCACCATTGGCCGCAAAGTGGCGGAATGGGATGCGGCGCTGAAAACTCCGAAGGCTGCGAAAGTCGCGGCCATCGTTTCTCTCGTGTTGTGGGCTGCCATCGTGGCCGCAGGCCGCGCTATCGCGTATGTGCTTCCGCCGCCATCATAAGGAGTCTCATTAGGAGATGAGCTACAATGCATCCTGAAAAATGGCTCCTGGTGTTTTGCCAATGGGCGCTCAATTCGCATTTCGGCCACGGCGTGCGCGACTCCGTCTGGCTTTTCCCAGCCGTCGAAATCTGCCACCTGCTGGGACTCGCGGTGCTGGGCGGCACCGTTTTAATTTTGAATTTGCGCCTCATGAATCTGCGCTTCCCGAATGAACCGGTGGCCGAGTTGGCGCGCGACGTGCAGCCTCTCATGATCGGCAGCCTCATCGTCATGCTGATCTCCGGCTTTTTTCTGTTCTCTTCCGAGGCCGTGAAAATGTACGACAATGTCGCGTTCCACTACAAAATGGTCTTTCTGCTACTCGCCATCGCCTTCACGTTCACCATTCACCGCAAAGTAGTGATGTCTGCCGAAGGCCGCGTGCCGCTATTCTGGCGCGTTGCCGTCGCTCTGCTTTCGCTGGCGCTGTGGGCTGGCGTGGGGCTCGCCGGCCGCGCGATCGGATACGTCTGATGCGACAAATTGCCAGTCGCAAAAATAAATTTGAGATTTGTGAGCGTTGCCAGCCATGATCGCTGAAATCGCCCAAGCCGCCAACGACTCGCTTTCGCTGAATCCCATCAACCGCTGGGTATGGGTTTTCCCGGTGGTCGAATCGATCCATATCTGCGGGTTCGCGCTGCTGGTCGGCACTATCGCAGTGCTCGACTTGCGCTTGTCCGACCTATGCCTCACGCGCCAATCGATCAACCGGCTTGCTGAAGTGCTCGCGCCGTGGATTTACCTGGGCATCGCCATTCAATTCGTTACCGGACCGTATCTATTCTCGGCTTCTCCGCACGACTACGTTCACAATCCTTCGTTTCGCATGAAGATGATGTTCCTGGCTGCGGCGCTGATTTTTCACTTCACCGTGGTTCGCGGCACGGCGGGAAAAACCGAACCGCTCGCGCCCGTCTGGCGGCGGCTGGTCGCAGTCGTATCGATGGGGCTGTGGATCGGCGTGATTCTCGGTGGGCTCGGCATCGGATTCTGGGCGGTCAACGACTGAGAGGTATTTCGCGATGTCGCTCCATTCAGCAGCTCAATGGCTGACCGATACGAACTTGAGCACCGCCCTGCGCGAAGATCCCTATCCCTATCCGGTACTCGGCACGATTCACGTGCTCAGCATCGCGCTTTTCGGCGGCATGGTGGCAATGGGCAATTTACGGGTGCTCGGCTACGCCATGCGCGACGTGCCGGTGTCGCAAGTGATCGACCAATTTCGCCCGTGGAAATGGACTGGCTTCGCGATTCTGGCCGCCAGTGGGGTCGTGCTCACCCTGTCCGAGCCAATCGACTGCTACAAGAGCGTGTTTTTCTGGATTTCGCTGGTTCTGCTTGCGCTCGTCGGATTGAACGCGTGGCTCTTTCACTCCGGCATCTATCGCCGCGTCTCCGAGTGGGATACGTCTGCTATCGCGCCGCCATCGGCCCGGCGATGGGCTTGGCTTTCGCTGGTGCTGTGGATCGCCCTCGTCTTCGCCGGACGCCTAATCGCCTTCGGCTGACCTGTCTGAAGATTTGCTCCGTGTCTCTGCTAAGACTCATTGCCAAAAAAGTCGCGACTCGTATTTTAGAGGAGCAGACCTTCAGAGACTGTGCGTGAAAACCGTAGGCGCTTTGTGGTCATGGCTTCAGCCATGACATAAACAAACGGCGCGCAGCGCCTTCCTTTGCGGCTGCGTCACCCGCCGCAAGCATTCGGCATTTTGGCTGTGGCGCTAAACAGCCGCAGCGCGCTTCCTACTCTCCAAGCTCCCGAAAGTTGGCGGCTAAATCGCGCCGTTTTTCATCTGCTCTTCAACGTATTCCGACTGCCGCAGCGTGAGCGCCACAATCGTCAGCGTCGGATTCTCTCCGCCGCTCGAAACAAACTGGCTGCCGTCGGAAACAAAAAGATTCTTCACGTCGTGGCTCTGGCCAAACTTATTCACCACGCCATCGCGCGCATTGTCAGCCATCCGAGCCGTGCCCATGTTGTGCGTCGAAGGATATGGCGGCACTCTGACGATCTTTTTTGCGCCGATCGAATCGTAGAGCGCGGTTCCCTGCTTGTACCCATGTTCCCGCATGGCCGTGTCGTTCGGATGATCGTCGAAATGCACGTTGGGAATGGGCATGCCGAACCGGTCTTTCTTATCCGCATCCACGGTGATGCGATTCGTTTCCTGGGGCAAATCCTCGCCAATTACCCAAAGCCCTGCCACGTTCGCATAATGATCGAGCACCCAGGCGCGCTCGCGTCCCCATCCGCCGGGAATCACATTTTGTGCGAAGCTCGGCAGCCCCTGCGGCAGCAGTTCCATCTGATAGCCGCCCACGAATCCGCGCTTCGCATTGAGCCGCGCTTCGTCCATCACGATTCCCGATTGCGCCGTGCCCCGATACATATGCACCGGTTTTTCGAACACGCCAAACGCCGTGCCGGTAGTGTGCTTCATATAGTTGCGTCCCACTTGCCCGGACGAATTTGCCAGCCCATGCGGAAACATACTCGAATGCGAGTTCAGCAGCAGTCGCGGCGTTTCAATCGCATTGCATGCCACGGCAACCACGCGCGCTTTCTGCCGATGCTGCACGCCTTCGCTGTCTGTATAAATCACGCCGGTAACTTTTCCGGACGCGTCATGCTCGATCCGCAGCACCTGCGATTCCGCGCGGACCTCCGCTTTCCCAGTAGCTTCCGCGGCGGGAATTTCCACGTACATCGTCGACCACTTCGCCTGGAACGTGCAGCCCTGAATGCAGAATCCGGTCTGCTGGCACGACGCGCGCCCATCGCGCGGCACTGAATTTATGGCCATCGTGGGCACGCGAAATTCCGTGTAGCCGATCTTTTTCGCGCCTGCGAACAGCACCTTGCCGTGATTGCTGACCGGCAGCAGCGGAATTCCATGCCTTCCTGAAACGCCCATTTTGTCTTCCGCGCGGTCGTAGTACGGCTCCATCTCTTTCAGGTCGACCGGCCAGTCCATCAGATTCGCGCCCGCAATATTCCCGTAATGCGTGCGCGGTTTGAATTCGTGTTCCTGAAGACGCAGCGCCACCGCTCCCCAATGGACGGTCGTGCCACCAACCAGCTTGCAAGTCCACACCGGCAATGTTGGAAAATTCTTCGCCACCGACCAGGTGCCAGACGTAGTGCGCGGGTCTTCCCAAGTGAACAAGCCAAACATCGCGACCTCGTCGTTCTTGATGTCGCTCATCTGCAGCCGCTTCCCCGCTTCCAGCACGACCACAGGAATTCCTTTGTGCGCCAGCTCGTTCGCCAGCGTTGCGCCGCCCGCCCCGGAGCCAATGATCACCACTACTGATGAATCGTTCAGATCAAAGTTTGCGGGCATCCAGTGCCTCCGCCGTGGCGGCGCAACTTGCCCGCCGCCTATCTTCCGCTCGCGCCTTTGGCTTCATTCGCGCCTTCGCGTTCATTCCGCTTTCGCGCACCGTTGCGTCAGCCGCTTACAGCCAATCAAGATCGTTGAATCCGCGATGTAAATATCCGCTCTGCGCCGACGAGGGCCCCTGATATCCGAAAATCGGCCACAGCGCCCGCTGGTTGTAAAACGAAACCACCGTGGTGCCGTAAACCTTGGCGAAAAAAGGCCCCTGCTCGATCTGCTTGATGGCCGCCACGCGAACGTTTTCGTCAGCCACATCCGCGTACGTTTTCCCGGGCGCCGCTTTCGCTAGCCGGTTCAGCTGCGCGATTCCGCTAACCAGCAGTTTCTTCGCCGATAAATTCTTGGCTGCCTCATCGTTCAGCGGCACGATCGCCTGCGCGTAATACTTCTCGGCAATTTGCGAATGCGGGAAGAGATCGCGCACGAACTGGAGCAACACCCGCGCTTGCGCGGGCGTCAAAGTATCTAGCTCGATGGCAAAAGTGCCATGCGGGTCCACCAACATGGTCGCGCCGCTGACTGCAACCGTGACAATAGCTGCCGCACCGCTGGCCAGAAAGCCGCGGCGTGAAACCTTCAACTTGCGGCTCGCGTCTTTCATTTCGTCTCCTTGCAATACATTATCAGCCTCGGCCGCCAGCCGGTTGCTGCGCATTCCGGGCTGCGTTTGCTACCATAGAGGGCCGATAGCAGGAGAACATACCACTACAACCGACAAGGGGAACACACCGATATGAATTCGGGCTCAAATTATCGCTCGCCGGATAAACACAACCGGCTTTCGCAAGGAATCGCTTTCGCAGCTATTTTGTTGGCAGCCATTTTCCTGGTTCATTCGCAGATTTCCTTGCATGCCGTGAACGCCGCGCCAACCACCACGCCGCCGGCGACCAAGACTACCGCGGACGGCGTCTACTCGCCGGATCAAGCGGCCAAAGGCAAAGATCTCTACTCGCAAAATTGCTCCGCCTGTCATTTGGACGACATGAGCGGCAGCGGCGAAGCGCCGCCGCTCGCCGGCGAGGGTTTTACGGACAGCTGGGACGGCCACACCGTCAACGAACTCGACCAGACCGTCCTGAACACCATGCCGCTCGACAATCCCGGCAGCCTCGATCCCAGCGATGCGCTCGCCATCGTCACGTACATCTTTCAAAAGAACAACATGCCTCCGGGCGCTGCACCGCTCAAGAACGACTCCGCCACGCTGAAGGACATCACCATCAGCACCAAAAAGTAACACGCTGGAATCGCGCCGGCGCGGAGCAAATTTTCCGCGCCGGCGACGCCGCTCGCACGTGCTGCACCTCATCGACGGAACTTCCTCCGCACCGGAAAGGTAACCGGTCCAAATTGCGGCTTCCCGTCACCGTAAAGATCGGCTTCATCGCTAATTTCAATCGGCTCGAAATATCGCAGGAGAGAATCCCGATCGGTCGTCTGCTCATACCTGCCTTCTTCATTGACCAACCATATTGCGTCGAGACCGTCCTGTTGGCTGTAATACCCAATTCGGAAGACACGCCCGATATCAGGTTTCCACCCAGGCGTTTTGCGATCACTGCGAACCAGGCGGAAGATCGAACCGGGCGGAATGATCCTCGGCAACGCTGCCTTCCTGGCTTTCTTTCGGGACGTCTGAGTTTCTGTGCGCTGCATGCGTGATTCACCGAACGGAAAACGCCAGCAGCACATTTCCGGGCTTTCCTCCGCCCACGTTCGCGTAGCCCGAGCCGACGAAAACCATTCCGTTCACTACCACCGCACCCGGACCGCCCATCGAGCCACCCTTCGCCGCAACTCCGTTCACAGTTTTGAAATTTTGCTCGGTGTTGAATTGCCAGAGCACTTTCCCATCTGCCGTCGCAAGCGCGCGGATCAAGCCGTCCCATCCTTCAGTGAACACAGCGCCGGGAATCAGCATCGCCGCCGCCGATTGGCCGAAGCGCAATCCCGCCTTGGTGCGATTCTCTCCATTCGGTGTTTTGGCACCCAAATCGCTCAGCGGCTGCAGCCTCACGTCCCACAAGACCTTGCCACTCGATGGATCGAGCGCCACGAATCTCCCATCTTCCAGCGGCACGTAAAACGCGTCCGCATCGGCTGCGCCTCCGAAAGCGATCTCGCCATTATTCGGAGCAACGGTGTTGATCAAAGGCAGCTTCCAAAGCAGCGCGCCGCGGGCGTCCGGATCGAGCGCGAACACTTCGCCACTCTTCGGCGTCACCAGCAAAATGCGGTGGCCGTTCCGCAGCTTCAGCAGAACGGGCGATGATCCGATGTCGTGGTCCGTGCCAAGATTCTTGGGGCAGTTCTCGGTCGTTTCCGGGACGCAGCCGACCATCCACGCATCGTTCGCTTCGGTCTGGTACGACCAGAGCATTTTGCCGCTTTTCAGATCGAGAGCCACCACGGCATCGGATGTTTTGGGCGCAGGCTCCGTGTACGCGTCACCGGTGCCCACATACAGCGCGTGCCGCTCGGGATCAATCGTCGGCGTGTTCCAAACCGCCGCGCCAGCAGGCGCATAAAGCTGCGTGCCTTTCGAGTTTTTCCGAATCGGCTTCGGCGCTTCGGGAATCATGTAGGATTTCCAAAGCAATCGCCCGGAGTCTGCATCGAGCGCGACTACACTGCCGCGAAACGTGCAGCACGGATACGAGGGATCGGCGCTGAACACTTCTTCCGTAGCAGAAATGGGAACGTAGAGCCGGTGATCGTAGAGCGCGGGACCATTGCTGATGCGCGCCAGATCACGCGTGGTGATTTTGCGCGTCCAGAGTAGCTTCCCCGTCTGCGCGTTCACCGCGTAGACGTTGCCACGCATGTCGCCGAAGTACGCCGCGAATTTAGCGGCTGGGTGCCCTGTAACAGCTCCGACGACAGGCGAAGTGCGCACGCCGGATTTGGCGTGGAACGACCAGTAGACGCAACCTGTGTCCGCATTGATCGAGTAGACGTACGCGTTGTCGCTGCCGACGAATACGCGCCCGCCAACTACCGTCGGCTGTCCGTAGGTCGTCGAGCCATTCGGGAATCCAAAGGCCCACTTCAGTTTCAGTTGTGGAACTTGCGCCGCACTCAGGCCCGCCCGCGAGGCAGATTGAAAACGCGTGTTGCCAGCATCCACGCTCCATCCGTTCCATGCCGCAGCTGATGCGGAGTCGGTGAACGGTGGATTTGTAGAGCAGCGATCGCGCATCGACGCAGCGCTGCCGGAATGCGAAAGATCGAGCGGGCGACCGCCGAGGTACTCGGCCAGTTCGCGCTTTTCCGCGTCAGTCAAATTTTTTGCGGCGGGGGCCATCACGCCGGTGGTGACCGCCGCATAGATCGCTTCGGGAGTAAGTTGCTCGAGCGTCTGCAAATTCGGCGCGCGGCTCACCGGATGCGCTCCGGCGTGGCATTGCGCGCAGGCTTTGTTGAAGACGGCCTCGCCCGGTGACGTGGGAAGCACGCCGCCTCCGCCCTTGAATTGCGCGAACGCTGGCGCCGCGAAGGCGAAAATTGCGATCAGAAATGAGAGTAATACGTGCGCCGGGACGTTCCGGGTAGACAGATACGCCGCCGTTTGTTTTCTATGACTTACGTGCGTTTCTACTCGAGTGACTGTTCCGGGTAGAACCTGGACGCTACGGGCTACAGTTTGGAGACTCGAAAGCAGCGCCGGAAACTTTGCCGCCGTCGCAGTAGTTCGGCGC